>NZ_JBEXMH010000001.1:0-495004 GCF_040610415.1 Amycolatopsis sp. NPDC004079
CGCCCGGGGGGCGCCCCTCCCCATCACCCCCCCCCCCCCCTGGTTGTGGTTTCGCACATGCCTGGTCTACCCGCCTTCCCCCACACACGACACCCGCTCGAAAGTCACCCATGGAAGCCCGATGTAAACCGACCAACGTTTCCCGCCGCCGATTCCTCACCGCCACGCTCGCCGGCGCGGCGCTCGCCGGCACCGCTCCCCTGCTCGCCGCCTGCGGCTCCACCGTCGCCGCGGCCGTCCCCTCCGGGCCGCCCCGCCGAGGCGGCGCCCTCCGCGTCGGCGTCACCGGCGGCGGCGCGTCCGACACGCTCGACCCGCACATCCCCGCCACGAACCCGGACATCGCGCGGGTGCTCAACCTCTACGAGCCGCTCCTGCTGCGCGATCACGACTACCGGCTCCAGATGCTGGTCGCCGAATCGCTGAAGTCCTCGCCGGACGCGCGCACCTGGACCGCCGTTCTCCGCTCCGGCATCCGCTTCCACGACGGCCGCCCGGTGACCCCGTCCGACGTCGTCGCGACCTTCCGCCGGATCACCGACCCGAAGGACCCGAAGAGCGGCGCGGCCGGGCTGACCATGCTCGGCGAGGTCGTCGCCACCGGCGACCGCACCGTCGAATTCCGCCTCACCTCCCCGAATTCCGGCTTCGACGACCTGCTCGGCCAATACAGCCTGGGCATCGTCCCCGCCGACTTCGACGTCAAGCGGCCGATCGGCACCGGACCGTTCAAAGCCGACACGTTCACCGCGGGCCTGCAGAGCACCTTCGTGCGCAACGAGCACTACTGGCGGCCGGGCGAGCCATATCTGGACCGGTTGTCGCTCATCAACTTCTCCGACGACGACGCCCGGATCAACGCTCTCCTCTCGTCCCAAGTGGACGCCATCGACCAGGTCCCCGTCGCGCTCGTGGACGTGCTCCGCAGCGACCCGCGCGTCCAGGTGCTGCGGTCGGAAACCGGGACCTGGCTGCCGTTCACCATGCGGGTCGACCGCCCGCCGTTCAACGACGTCCGCGTGCGCCAGGCGCTGCGCCTGGTGGTCGACCGCGAGCAGATGATCAACCAGGTGCTCAGCGGGCAGGGCCGGGTCGGCAACGACCTGTACGCGCCCTTCGACCCCGCGTACAACCGGCAACTGCCGCAGCGCAAGCAGAACATCGCCGAGGCGAAACGCCTGCTCGCCGAAGCGGGCAAGCCGAACCTCGACATCGAACTGGTCACCGCGCCGATCCAGGCCGGCGCGGTCGAGGCCGCGCAGGTGTTCCAGCAGCAGGCCAAGGCGGCGGGCGTGAACGTGCGGATCCGGAAGATCGACACCACCACGTTCTACGGCGAGAACTACCTGTCCTGGGATTTCGCACAGGACTTCTGGTACACGCGCAACTACCTGCCGCAGGTCGCGTCCGGTTCGCTGCCGAAAGCGCCGTACAACGAAACCCATTGGAACGACCCGGAATTCACCGACCTCGTCACGCGGGCGAGCGCCACGGTCGACCCGAAGGCGCGGGCAGATCTGCTCCGCCGGGCACAGCGGATCGAGTACGAACGCGGCGGCCTGATCGTCTGGGGGTTCGTCGACCAGGTCGACGCCTATCAGTCCTATGTGGCCGGTTTCGTGCCGGACCGCACCGGGATTTCGCTGTCGGGCTACCAGTTCCGGCAGGTCTGGCTCGGCACGGCGGAAGGCGGCGCGGCATGACCAGGCTGATCCTCAAACGGCTTCTCGTGAGCCTTGTGGTGCTGTGGCTGGTCACACTGCTGGTGTTCGTGGCGACGCTGCTGCTGCCGGGCGATCCGGCGCGGGCCATCCTCGGCCAGCAGGCGACTCCGGAGCGGATCGCCGCGCTGCAGCACGCGCTGCACCTCGACGAACCGGTCTGGCAGCGCTATCTCTCCTGGCTCGGCGGCCTGTTCACCGGCGATCTCGGCACCTCGACGTCGACCCAGGGCCCGGTCACGACGCTGCTGGCGGACCGGGTGTCGGCCTCGCTGGTGCTGCTCGTGCTCGCCGCGGTGATCGCCACGCCGCTCGGGCTGGCACTCGGCACGTGGAGCGCGATGCGCCGCGGCCGCGCCAGCGACCAGGTGGTGTCCGGCATCAGCCTGGTGATCGCCGCGCTGCCGGAGTTCGTCATCGGCGTGGCGCTCATCGTCCTCTTCGCGACCACAGTGTTCCGCTTCCTGCCCTCGGTCACGCTCACGCCGCCAGGCGAAGCGGTCTGGGCGCAACCGAGTCAGCTCGTTCTCCCAGTGCTGACTCTCGTGTTGGTCGTGACGCCGTACATCACGCGGATGATGCGCGCGACGATGAACGAAGTCCTCGACTCCGGCTACGTGGAAATGGCGCGGCTCAAGGGCATGCGCGAGCGGACGGTGCTGCTGCGGCACGCCTTGCCGCACGCGGTCGGCCCGGTCGCGCAGGTCGTCGCGATCCAGCTGGCGTGGCTGGCCGGCGGCGTCGTGGTGGTCGAGTTCCTGTTCCGCTACCCCGGCATCGGCCAGGCGCTGATCGACGCGGTCGGCAAGCGCGACGTCGCCGTGGTCCAGGCGGTGACGCTGCTGATCGCCGCGGTCTACATCGTGGTGAACCTGCTGGCCGACGTGATCGGCATCCTCGCCGATCCCAAGCTCCGGACGGAGGCAGTGCGATGACCGCGGTCGAAGAAGAACAGGTGGTCCCCGCCGTCCCGGAAACGCCGCGCGCGGCCGGGCTGATCCGCACCGCCTGGGCGTTCCCGCAGGCCAAGGTCGGCACCGTACTGGCCGGGGTCGTCGTCCTCGTGGCATTGGCCGGCCCCTGGCTCGGGCCGGTGATCACCGGCCACACCACCACGGACTTCGCCGGAAAGCCGTTCAAACCGGACGGACTGATGGGCACCGACGGCCTCGGCCGCGACGTCCTCACGCGCTTCCTCGCGGGCGGCACCACGCTGCTGCTGTACGCCGTCCTCGCCACCGCGCTCGGCATCGTGCTCGGCGCGCTGCTCGGCATGATCGCCGGATACGGCGGCGGCTGGCTGGACGGCCTGCTGATGCGCGGCAACGACGTGCTGCTGTCGTTCCCGCAGCTGGTCATCGCGTTGCTGGCGATCGCGGTGATCGGTCCGAAGGGCTGGCTGCTGGTGCTGGTCATCGGGCTGACGCACGCGCCGCGGACCGCGCGGGTCGCCCGGCAGGCCACCGTCTCGGTGCGCAACCACGACTACATCCGCGCCGCCGAGATGTACGCCGTCCCGCGCAGCCGGATCCTGCTGCGCGAGATCCTGCCGAACATCACCGGCCCGCTCATGGTGGAGCTGGGCCTGCGGCTGACCTATTCGATCGGCTACATCGCCTCGCTGTCGTTCCTCGGGCTCGGCATCCAGCCGCCGGCCGCGGACTGGGGCCTGATGATCAACGAGAACCGGATCGCGCTCGTCGTGCAGCCGTGGGGCGTGCTGCTCCCGGTGGTCGCGATCGCGGTGCTGGCCGTCGGCACGAACCTCGTCGCCGACTCGCTCGCCTCGGCCGCGGCCGGGCGGACCCGGGAGGGACGGGCATGACGACCGCTTTGGAGGTGACCGGACTGGCCGTGCGCACCGCCGCGGGCCGTCCGGTGTTGCATTCGGTCTCCTACGAGATCGCGCCCGGCGAGGTCCTCGCGCTCGTCGGGGAATCCGGCTCCGGCAAGACGACCGCCGGGTTGGCCGCGCTCGGCCATTTCCGGCGCGGGCTGGTGTCCGGCGGCGGCAAGGTGGTGCTGCATCCGCGCGACGGCGAACCCGTCGACGTGCTGACGCTCGACAACGCCGCGCGCCGCCAGTTGCGGGGCAGCGCCGTCGCGTACATCCCGCAGGACCCGGCGCTGTCGCTGAACCCGGCGCTGCGGGTCGGGCGGCAGATCGCCGAAGTGCTGGAAACGCACGGGTATCCGGGGCTCGCCGAAGACCGGGTGGCTGAGGTGCTCGCCGAGGTCGGGCTGCCGTCCGACGAGGCCTACCAGCGGCGATACCCGCATCAGCTGTCCGGCGGGCAGCAGCAGCGGGTCGGCATCGCGATGGCTTTCGCCTGCCGCCCGAGCGTCGTCGTGCTGGACGAGCCGACCACCGGCCTGGACGTGAAGACCCAGGCGCTGGTGCTGGAAACCGTCCGGCAGCTGACGTCCGAGCACGGTGTCGCGGCGCTCTACATCACGCACGACCTCGCCGTCGTCGCGCAGCTCGCGGACCGCGTTGCCGTGATGTACCAAGGAAACCTGGTCGAATGCGGCGTCGCCGATGAGGTGTTGCGGCGGCCGAAGCACGCTTACACCAAGCGGCTCCTTGCGGCGGTGCCAGACCTCAGCGCCGAACCCGCCGCTGCTCCCCCGCCGGACGACGCCGTGCTGGCCGCACGCGACATCCGGATGTCTTATGGGCAGCAAAAGGTCCTGCGCGGCATCGACCTCGCCGTGACCCGCGGCGAAAGCGTGATGCTGCTGGGCGAATCCGGCTCCGGGAAAACCACGCTGTCGCAATGCATCGCCGGGCTGAACCGCGGCTTCACCGGGACCGTCGCGCTCGAAGGCACCCCGCTGGCCCCGGCTGCCCGGCAGCGCAGCACGGATGAGCTCCGGCGGATCCAGTACGTCTTCCAGAGCCCGTTCTCGTCGCTGAACCCGCGCAAGACGATCGCGCAGTCGATCGAGGTTCCGTTGGTGCGCTTGACTTCCCTCTCGCGCAGTGAACGCCGGAAGCGCGTCGCCGAGACCTTGGACCGGGTCCGCCTGCGGCAAGACCTCGCGAACCGGCTGCCCGACCAGCTCAGCGGCGGCGAACGGCAACGCGCCGCGATCGCCCGCGCGCTCGTGACCACGCCGGACGTCCTCGTGTGCGACGAGGTCACGTCGGCGCTGGACGTGTCCGTGCAGGCCACCATCGTGGAACTCCTCGGCGAACTGCGCCGGGAACTCGGCATGGCGATGCTGTTCGTGACGCACAACATCGCCCTCGCCCCGGAGGTGGCGGACCGGATCGCGGTCCTGCGCGGCGGCGAGATCGTCGAGGAGGGCACCGTCGAATCGGTGCTGAACTCCCCGTCGCACGAGTACACCAGCGAACTTCTCGCTACGACGCCAAGGCTGTGAGGAGCCGATCATGACTGTGCACGGAGCGGTGAAGCCCGGTTACGAGGGCGTGCGGGAAGCGTTCGGCGACATCGTCGAAGGGACCACCGGCGGAGCTGCGTTCAGCGTGTTCCGCGACGGCGCGCCGGTGGTCGAGCTGTGGGGCGGCTCGGCGGCGGACGGCGTGCCGTGGACCGAGGACACCCGCGCCGTGCTGTTCAGCGGCACCAAAGGCGTGGTCGCGACCGTCCTGGCGATCCTGACCGCGCAGGGGAAGCTCGACCCGGACGAATGCGTCGCCCGCTACTGGCCGGAGTTCGCCGCGGCGGGCAAGGAGGAGGTGCCGGTCTCGCAGGTCCTCTCGCACACCGTCGGCCTGCCCTACGTCGAGCCCGACCTGCCCATGCTCGACAACGCGGTGAACGCCAACGCCCTCGCCGCCCAGCGTCCATTGTGGACTCCCGGGACGAAGGTCGCCTACCACGCGCTCACCTACGGCTACCTCGCCACCGAGCTGGCCCGGCGCGTCACCGGCGAGGACCTGGGCACCCTCGTCCGCGACCTCCTCGCCGAGCCGCACGGCCTCGACCTGCGGCTCGGCACCCCGCCGGCCGTCCCGGTCGCGACCCTGCGGCGCGCGCCCGGCTACCGGATCAGCACGTTCCTCCAGGACGAGGAACGCCGCCGGATCGTCGAGCGGATGTACCGCGGCCTGCTCGACTCCGGCGACTCCATGAACTCGCCGGAGTACCGCGGCGCGACGCTGGCGGCAGGCGGCGCAGTCGGCACCGCGACCGCCATGGCCCGTCTCTACGACCTGCTGCGCTCCGGCAAGCTCGTCCCGGACGGCATCCTTGCTCAGGCCACCCGCACCTGGTCCGAAGGAATCGACGCGATCAACGACCGCCCGCTGCGCTTCGGCCTCGGCTTCGAACTGGCCGACCCGATCGGCACCTACGGCCCCGCCGACGCCGATCCCGCCGCCTTCGGCCATTCCGGTGCCGGCGGCGGCCGCCACGGCGCGTGGCCGGCCCGGGGTCTGTCGTTCTCCTTCGTGACGAACGAACTCCAGGCCGAAGACGTCGACCACCGGGCATCCTCGCTGCTGGCGGCGCTGCACCAGGCCGCCTGACCTACCGTAGGACGCATGCGGATCGTGTCCCTGCTGCCCGCCGCCACCGACCTGGTCGCCGTCCTCGGCAAGGCGGGCGACCTAGTCGGCCGCACCCACGAATGCGACTGGCCCGCCGAGGTCGCGTCCGTGCCTGTGGTGACCGCCGCGGACCTCGACTCCGACGCCCTGACCAGCCGCGAGATCTCCACCGCCGTCGGCGCTTCCCACCAAGGATCGTCGCTCTACTCCGTCGATCTGGAGCAATTGGCCGCCCTCGCGCCAGACCTCGTGCTCACGCAGGACCTGTGCGAGGTCTGCGCGGTGTCCTACACCCGCGTCGCGGCGGCGGTACGGATGCTCGACGCCGGACCGCGCGTGCTCAGCCTCGAACCGCGCACCCTGGACGAAGTCCTCGACTGCCTGACCACCCTCGGCGACGCACTGGACGTCCCGGACGTGGCCGCTGCCCGCGCGGCCGAACTCCGCTCGCGGCTCGCCGCTGTGCGGGCCCGGGTCGCCGGACTCCCCCGGCCGCGGGTGGTCGCGCTGGAATGGCTCGACCCGCTCTGGCCCGCCGGGCACTGGGTTCCCGAGCAGATCACCGCTGCGGGCGGCACACCGCTGCTCGCCGAACCGGGCGAGCACACCAAGCCGATGACGTGGGACGCCGTGGTCGCCGCCCGCCCGGACGTCCTGCTCGTCCTCCCCTGCGGTTTCTCCCCGGACCGCACTGAGGCCGAACTGGACGTCCTCACCTCCCGCCCAGGCTGGGCCGACCTGCCCGCCGTCCGTAACGACCGGGTCTGGCTCCTCGACGGGCCGGCGTACTTCAACCGCCCCGGCCCACGAGTAGTGCGCGGCGCGGAAATCCTCGCGACAGTGCTCCACGGCCTCCCTGCTGATCCGCCCGTCAGCGCGGACGAAGCCCGCCCGATCTGACCCTCTCGTCCGCTGCGTCTCGCGGAACTCGCGTCCGGCTTCACCCCGCACATCCGGCCCTTCCCCCGAAAAGATCGCCCGTCCGGGAAGCCCGCCGCCCCCTTTCGTGTTGTCCTCCAAGCAGGACCGGCACGAAATGGGGTGCGTCGCTTGAGCTCATCCGAACGGCACGCGGCGGACTACCCGGCGCACCGGCTGGCAGTCGATCTCCCGATCGCCGCCCTCCTCATCGCGTCCCTCGCCCACTGGATCCGCGGAGCCCCCGCCGACGGCGTCATCTTCTTCGCCGCCGCGATCCTCCTGCTCTTCACCAAACGCCACAGTACGGCCGACGCCCTCCTCGCACCGGCCACTCGGCTCCCCGGCACCTCGCTGATCGCCGCTGTCGCGCTGGTAGCACTGGTCTTCGGCCGCCAGACCGTCCCGATGTTCCTGGCCGTCGCCGCGATCGGCATCGGCGCGCTGGTCGTCGAATGGCGGGACCCCTCGCTCCCACCGCAACCGGTCCCGCGCCGTGGCTGGTTGTGGGTCGCGCTGGCGGTGTCCTGGTGCCTCTGGGAACTCGTCTCCTTCATCTACGAACAAGCCGCGGGCGGGCTCTCGCTCACGCACCCGACGATGAGCGACCTCGTCGACCCGATGCTCGACAACCGCGTCGTGCAGGCTCTCGCGCTCGGCGTCTGGGTCGCCGCCGGGCTGGCGATGCTGCGCGCGGCCGCCGCGGCGAGGAGAACGGCATGAGCAGCAGGCTGATCACCGAAATCGGCTTCGGCGCGATCGTGGCCGCCGCCATCCTGCTGTGGCTGGGCAGCCATCTGTTCCCGAAGAAAATCCCACCGCTGACCCGCGTGCTCTCCGCGCTGATGCGCAAGCGGTCGACCCGGATCGCGCTCGTGCTGGCCTGGTGGTGGGTCGGCTGGCACTTCTTCGTGCAGAGCTAATCATCGATTATTTCTGCTATAGTCGATGACATGACCAGCACCGAACGCCTCGAGGTCTCGCGGCTCGTCCCCGCCCCCGCCAGCGCCGTCTTCGCGGTCCTCGCCGACCCGCGGGGCCACGTCGACATCGACGCCTCCGGAATGCTCATGGACGCCGAAGGCGAACCGGTCACCCAGGCCGGGGACCGGTTCGTGGTCCACATGGACCGGGAAGCGCTCGGCGACCGGCCCATCGGCAAGTACGACGTCGAGGTCGTCATCACGAAGCTCGTCCCGGACGAGGAGATCGCCTGGACCGTCGAGGGCAGCCTCCGCCCGCACGTCCGCCACATCTACGGCTACCGGCTCGAACCCGCCGACGGCGGCACCCGCGTCACGTCCTATTACGACTGGTCGGAGCTCTCCGAGGAGTGGAAGGAGCGCCTCACGTTCCCGGTCGTCCCCGAGTCCGCGCTCAAGGCGACCCTCGGCATTCTGGAGCGCACCGTCCGCCGCCGCGCCGCCGGCTAGCGGTACCGCAGCGCGGTCGGCTTGCCCTGCTCCGCCAGATACTGCTCAAAGGTGACCACGCCGTCGGCATGGTTCGGCGCCAGATTCGCGCCAGTCGCGTACCCCCGGCCGATCCGTCCCGGCACCGGCACCGAAACGAGCCGTTTGTCCTTCCCGGACGCGGCGAGCAGGGCACGCGCCAGATCCGCCGTCGTCCGCACCTCCGGTCCGCCGAAATCCGCGACGCGGCCTTGCGGCTCGCCCTGCGCCAGCGCGACCAGCCGGGCCGCGACGTCGCGCACGTCGACGGGCTGGAACCGGAATTTCGGCACCGGGACGACGGGCAGCCGCGCGGCACCGGCGAGGATCGTGCGCACCAGCGAGTGGAACTGCGTCGCCCGCAGGATCGTGTGCGGCATCCCGGAATCCGCGATCGCCTTCTCGGCGGCCAGTTTCGCCTGGTAGTAGCCCATCGGGATCTTGTCGACGCCGACGATCGAGACATACACCAGATGCGGCGCCTGCCCGCTCCACCGCGCGGCCTCCACGAGCGCGCGGACCGTCTCGACCTCGCGGCGGTAGTCCGTCGCGCAATGGATCACGGTGCCGACCCCGGCGACCGCGACATCGATGCCCCGCCCATCGCGCAGGTCGCCGGCCGTCCACTCGACGCCCTCGCTGGACCGCCGTCGCCGGCTCAGCGCCCGCACCGGCGCCTCCGCGGCCCGGAGCCGTTCCACGACCACCCGGCCCAGTTGTCCGGTCCCGCCGGTGACGAGGATCTGCTCGGCCACGTGGTCCTCCCGCTGCCGCACCGCCCGGGCTCAGCCGGCTCTCGCCCGCCATCCTGGCATGCCGGGCGCCGCGGGGGTCAAAACTTCGAGCGCCACCGCACAGTCGGCTCGTCCGTGCTGTCCCGGCGCGGCGCGTCTTTCCGCAACAGCACCGACAGCCGTCCGTACGCGGTGATCAGCTCCGACGTCGCCTCGTTGATCCGGCTCGCCCGGACGTGGTCGAACGCCTGCCGCAGCGCGGCCAGCGCGGCCGGTTCCGCGGTCGAGAGCAGGCCCGCGGCTTCGGAAACGGTCTCGGCGAGCCCGTCCAGCATGGCTTTCGTTTCCGGCCGACCGGGCGCGACAGTCAGCACCGGCGACAGCACGCGCAACTGGTGGTGCAGGCGATAAAGCACGGCGAGCGGATCGTTGTGCCCGGCACTGTCCATCGTGCTGTCCTCCGCTCCGTCCCCGGGGAGACTCGGCGGGTGCTCCCCCATGACGCCAGGCGCCCGAATGACTTCGTTCAGGAGTCCTCCGCCTCCAACCCGTCCCGGTCGGCCCACTCCAGCAACGGCTCGAGCGAATACGCGACGTCGTCAATGCCCGCGTGCAGGTCGCCGAGTTCGGCGAACCGGGCGGGCACGGTCGCGATCGTGCAGGCGCGCGGGTCGACGTCGTCGACCTCGTCCCAGCGGATCGGCGTGGACACCAGCGCCTCCGGCACGCCGCGCACCGAGTAGGCGCTGGCGATCGTGTGGTCCCGGGCGTTCTGGTTGTAGTCCACGAACAGCTTCTTCGGGTCGCGGTCCTTGCGCCACCAGGTGGTGGTGACGTCGTCCGGAGCCCGCCGCTCGACCTCGCGGGCGAACGCGAGCGCCGCCCGGCGGACGTCCGCGAACCCCCAGCGCGGTTCGATCCGGACATAGATGTGCATCCCGCTGCCGCCGGACGTCTTCGGCCAGCCGCGGATGTTCAGCTCGGCGAGGATTTCCTCAGCGACGTGCGCGACCCGGCGCACCGTGTCGAACCCGCATTCCGGCATCGGGTCGAGGTCGATCCGCCATTCGTCCGGCCGTTCGGTGTCCGCGCGCCGGGAGTTCCAGGGATGAAACTCCACAGTGGACATCTGCACCGCCCACGCCACGTGCGCCAGCTCGGTCACGCACAGCTCGTCCGCGTGCCGGTGATAGCGCGGGAACTGCACCCGCACCGTCTCCAGCCACGGCGGCGCGCCGTTCGGCACCCGCTTCTGGTGCACCTTCTCCCCGGCCACCCCGGACGGGAACCGGTGCAGCATGCACGGCCGCTCCCGCAGCGCGCGCACGATCCCGTCGCCGACCGACAGGTAGTAGCGGACGAGATCGAGCTTCGTCTCGCCGCGCGCCGGGAAGTAGACCCGGTCCGGGTTGGACACCCGGACCGTCCGGTCCCCCACCTCGACCTCGACGGCCTCGCCCTTCGCCATGGAACCGACCGTATCCGGAAATCGGCCGGTGCGTCAGCGGTCGAACGGCACGAGGGTGAAATGCCCGACGCCCTTGGCCGCGGAATAGACCGTCCACTGGTCCGGACCGTTGCCCGGGCCCTTGTCGTAGAGCAGCCGGTAGTCCGGCTTGCGCAGCGGCAGCCGGTGGAACCAGTGGTAGTTGATCCGGAGGATCGTCTTGCTGAAGAAGCCGTCCTCGGCGAGCCGCTTGTTCACGATCTTCGTGACCTGGCTGCGGTCGGAGAACACGTCGAGGATCTGGCAGTCGCAGTAGTAGGCCAGCGTGCCGATCTCCCCCGGCCCGGCCACTGACTTGCCTTGCAGCCGCGTGCCGAGTTCCTTGCCGACCCGCGCGTAGTCGGTCGAACTCGCCCAGTTGCCGAAAATGACCGGCGACTGCCAGGGCACGCCCTGCGCGAGGTCCACGCCCACGTTGGCGAGCGCGACCGCGCCGCCGAGCCCGAGCGCGACGAGCGGCGGGACGCGGTTCAGCTTCGGCCGCTTCTTCGTCTCGGCGTGCCAGACGCCGATCATCAGGACCGCGAACGAAGCCGTGCTGACGATCGGGGTGACGTAGTACCAGTGGTACGGGCCGACGCCGAGCGTCGAGTAGACGATGTAGTAGACAACGCCGCCCGCGCCGAGCGCGACGACCGGGGCCAGCTGCGGGAAGTCGTCCCAGCGGCGCGCGAAGCGCAGGGCCAGCCAGCCGAGCAGCACGGTCACGCCGACGAGCGCCGAGGCGAAGGCGACCATCACGGTGAACGGCAGGTACAGGAAGTACATCATCGGACCGCTGAAGTAGCCCCAGGCGCCGAAGAGGCCTTCCTGGTCCTGCTTGATCACCAGTGTGTCCGGGATGAAGGAGCCGAGGGCGAACCAGCTCGTGAGGAACCACGGCGCGGACACCACGATCGCGGCGGCCACGGCGGTCCAGAACTTCTTCCGGATCGCCGCGGTGGAGAAGGCGATCACCAGGACGAACACGACCAGGTCGAGGCGGGTCAGCACGGTCAGCGCGGCGACCGCGCCGAACAGCACCGGCCGCTTCTCCAGCGCGGCCACGACGAGCCACAGCAGGACGGTCGGGACGAGCAGCACCTCGAGGCCGGTGGCCGACAGCAGGAACGGGTTGGCGATCACCAGCAGCAGGCCCAGCACGCCGACCCACGGCGACAGGCCGAAGCGGCGGGTCAGCCGTGCCCACGCCCAGCCGATCGCGGCGCTGCTCAGCACGGTGAGCGCGCCCAGCGCCACCACCGTGTGCGCGGAGCCGCTGATCCGGGTGACGAAGGTCAGGAACCCGAGCAGCAGAACGTCGAGCGGCGACGTCGCGGAGTTCGCGACCGAGCCGGGAACGAGCGCCCATTCCCCGTGCAACGCGAGATTCTTCGCATACGACAGGGTGATGTACCCGTCGTCGGTGAGGCTCCCGCGCACGAGCAGGAACGAGAGCAGGCCGAGCACCGCGGCGGCCAGCGGCAGCCACGCGGCGAGGCGGGACCGGACGGGAACGCGCGCGCTTTCCGCGCTGTTCGAGTCGTCCGAAGTCGTGAGCACAGATTCATCCACCGACATGATCCCGGAACAGTAGAGGGTGTCTGACAGGCAGATGCTAACGGGCTGTCCGAAACGTCGGCGCCGCCGCACCCGCCGCGCCGGCGGTACCGGTTTCGCAACGGTTTCCCGCCGCGCGGCCGAATTTCTCGCGGTTTCACGCCAGTGCGTGCCGTCCGCCGGCGCGGTCCGCTCCCTGGTCGAGGATCCGGGTCGCCACGCGGGTGATCGCGGCGTCCAGTTCGGACCGGTCGCCCGCGCCCCAGTCGCCGAGGCGTTCGGCGATCCAGTCGTGCCACGCGCGGACGAGCTTGTCCCATTCGCGGGTGCCGGATTCGGTGAGCGACCAGCTGTCCCGCGCGTAGTCGAGGTGCCCGGTCAGTTCCAGCCGCGCGAACGCCGGCTCGAGCACCTGCGCCGGGACGCCGTGGTCCTCGCCAATCGCTTCGAGCGTCGCCGGCCGACCGGCGCGCTGCCGGAGCCGGACCTGCAGAACGCACCACAGGCCGCCGACGTCCAGTTCCGAACCCGCCCGCGCGACGATCGCGGGCGCGGCTTTGCGGCGTTCCCGGAAGAACAAAGTCGCGATCGCCCGTTCGAGTTCCCGGTCGGGTTCGTGCGCTTCGGGCATCGCGAATCCGTCGCCGAGGTCCGGCGCGGCGGCGCG
The DNA here is from genome assembly GCF_040610415.1 of Amycolatopsis sp. NPDC004079. Classification (NCBI taxonomy): domain Bacteria; kingdom Bacillati; phylum Actinomycetota; class Actinomycetes; order Pseudonocardiales; family Pseudonocardiaceae; genus Amycolatopsis; species Amycolatopsis sp. NPDC004079. The sequence goes on from NZ_JBEXMH010000001.1 coordinate 13,057, forward strand.
GGCGGTGTCCCGCAACGGCATTTCCTTGAGAAAGAATGCGAGGACGAAAGCGACCAGCCCGACCGGCGCGGCATAAAGGAACACGACGTGCAGCGAATCCGCGTACGCGCTGATCACCGGTTCCGAAATGGTCGCGGGCAAATGGTGCAACGCCAGCGGAACCTGGACGGCTTTCGGGTCGACGCCCGGCGGCAGCGGATGTCCGGCGAGCGCCTTGGCCAGATTCGGGCCGAGCTGATTCGCGTAAATGGTGCCGAAAATGGCCGCGCCGAACGAACTGCCGATCGAACGCAGGAAGGTCACGCCGGACGTCGCGACGCCGAGATCCTTGTAGTCCACCGTGTTCTGCACCGCGATGGTCAGCACCTGCATTCCGAGCCCGATCCCGAGGCCGAGCACCGCCATGTAGAGCGCGGATTCCCAGAACCCGGTGTGCGGGCCGAGCCGCGACAGCAGGTACAGCCCGACCGTCATCACCGCGGACCCGACGAGCGGATAGATCTTGTACTTCCCGGTCCGGCTGACCAGCGTGCCGGACAGGATCGACGCGACCAGCAGCGCGAGCACCATCGGCAGCAGCCGCACGCCGGACGTCGTCGCCGAGACGCCCTGGACGTACTGCATGTAGGTCGGCAGGTAGGACAGCGCGCCGAGCATCGCGAACCCGACGACGAAGCTCATGATCCCGGCGACGGTGAACACCGGGTTCCGGAACAGCCGCATCGGCAGCATCGGCTCCGGCGCGCGCAGTTCGACCGCGACGAACGCGCCCAGCAGCACCACCGAGCCCGCCGCCATGCCGATGATCACCGGCGAACCCCACGCGTACGTCGTCCCGCCCCAGCTCGTGACGAGCGTCAGCCCGGTCGCGGCGAGACCGATCAGCAGGATGCCGAGGTAGTCGATCACCGGCTTGACCGCGGCGCGCACGCTCGGCATCGCCGACGCGGCCACCGCGAGCACCACCACGGCGAGCGGGATGTTGACGTAGAACGCCCAGCGCCACGACAGGTGGTCGACGAACAGCCCGCCCAGCATCGGCCCGGCGACGGTGACGACGCCGAACACCGAGCCGAGCGCGCCCTGGTACTTGCCGCGTTCGCGCAGCGGGACGACGTCGGCGATCAGCGCGGTCGAGGTGACCATCAGCCCGCCGCCGCCGAGGCCCTGCACCGCCCGCCAGATGATCAGCCAGGTCATGCTGTCGGCGAACCCGCAGAAGAACGAGCCCACGCCGAAGACGATCACCGACAGCTGGAACATCAGCTTGCGGCCGAAGAGGTCGCCCAGCTTGCCGACGACGACCGTCATGATCGTCTCGGCCAGCAGGTACGCGGTGACGACCCAGGACAGGTGCCCGGCCCCGCCGAGGTCGCCGACGATGGTGGGCAGCGCGGTCCCGACGATGGTCTGGTCCAGCGCGGCGAGCAGCATGCCGAGCACCACCGCGCCGAACACCGCGTGGATCTTGCGCCGGGACAGCGCCGCCGGCACCGGTTCCTCCCGGGTCTCCTCCGCCGTGGCCGTCATCGGCTCCTCCTCGCGCGCCCGCGCCGGGCCGCTCCCGGCGCGTCCACGTAAGCACCTCGGTCCACGGCGGAATAGCCGCCCGGCCGCGTTGTCGCCCGTTCCGGTGACCGCGGCGGACCTGTTTCCGGAAGCCGCCGGGTCCCGCCTGACCCGGCGCGCGCTTCAAGACCGGCCTACCCGCCGCCTCGGGTCGGGTCGAGCACGGGCGGCTGTTTCGCCAGCCCGGACGTCGGCCGGGTGCCGTGTTCGACGGTCAGTCCCCGCATCGCGACCGGGTAGTCGAACCGGTACACCGCGACCGGCTCGCGCAGTTTGTCGCCGCGCAGGTACGTCGGGACTTCGGTCGCCTTCGCGTCGGCGAACAACGGCACGTACGGCCCGCCGGCGTCCGCGGAGTAGGCAACGCTGGCCAACGACTGCGCGTCCGGACCGGGGGCGAACCGGTACCGGACCGGCTGCACGATGCCGTCCGCCATCGAGGCCGGGGTCCGGCACGGCACGACGAAAGCATTGGTCCAGTCCAACGTCACCGGCTCGCTCGGGGGGATCTCCTTCGTCAGCGGCGCCAGTCGCGGAATCCGGGGCGCGGTGACCGCGACCCAGCCGGACGGACCGGGGTCCGCGTCCCGCGCGACGACCCGGACGCGTTGCGCCCCCGGCGCCTGCCAGCGGGGATCGAACCGCGCGTCGCTCCACTTCCCGCTGCCGTCCCCGGTGGCCTTCACCGCCGCGAGCACGGTCCCGTCCGCTTTCGCGAACTCCGCCGACACCTGCACTTTCCCTTGCCCGGCATGGGAAATCACGACCGGAGCCGCATTCTTCGCCCCGACGTCGGCGGGCAGGTCGTACCACCCGGTGGTGAGCGTGCCGGTCCCGGACGGCGACCGGTAGGAACTCCACGCCGGGTGCGCCGGGTCAGTGCCGTACGGGGCCCGCGGCGCCGAGTCCGGCGGGAACGACGCGTTCATCGCGAACCCTTCCGCCTCGGCCGGGGCGGACTGCCGGAGCGCCCCGGCGCCGACGTCCGGCTCGACGTCCAGCCAGTCCTCGACGCCGCAGGAGTTCCCGGCGCTGCCAGCACTCGGCGCGAGACCGAGCGAAGCCAGGTTCGACCGACCGACGGAGTAGGTGTCCCACCGCAGTTTCACCGCTTGCGCCTGCCCGACTAACTCGACCGCGACCGTCGCGGCGGCCACCGCGACGATCGCCCAGCCGGACCTCGGCAGCCAGCGCGGCGCGCGCCCCGCCTCCGGCCGCCGCTTCGCTCTCAGCCAGGCCCCGGCGAGCACGCCGCCGAGTGCGACGGTCAGCCCGGCCCAGAGGACCAGATCCGCCAGCCGCACGCCTTTCACCGAGGGAACGGAGTCGCTCCAGCGGACGTCGTAGCCGGACTGCATCCACCACCGGTCCGGCGCGGACCAGGCCAGCCACGTCGTCGCCGCGGCCAAGCCCAGCGCCGCTGCCCGTGCCCACACCGAGGACAGCGCTCCGCGCGCGACGGTGTGCACCAGCATCGCGGTCACCAGCGTGCCGAATCCGGCCAGCGCACCGAAGTGGTGCGTCCACTTCGTCGGCGTGAACGCGAGCACGACGAGACACAGGACGCTGACGACGACCATGCGGCGAGCAGCCCCGCCGGCCAGTCCCGGAGCACGGCGCCGGATCAGCAGCACGGCCGTCAGCGCCATCGCCAGGAACATCAGCAGCACCGGCACCCGGCGGTTCAGCGCACCCTCGACCACCGACGGGTCGAGCAGGGTCGTGTAGCGGGTGATTTCGCTCTGCCACGGGAGATCCGGGCCGATCTGCTGACGGACGACGGTCGACTGCAGGACGGCGGTCAGCGGCTGGCCGTAGAACGCCGTCAGCAATGCGCTGCCCGCGGCTCCGGCGACGACCGCGATCGCGCCGAGCACCCGGAGGCCGGCACGCCCGCGCATCAACCGGACAAGCGGGCGCACTGCGGCGATGAACGGCAGGAATGCCGCGACTCCGAGCGGGTTTGTCGTCGCGGTGGCACCGGCGACGACGAGCCCGACCGCGACCGGCGTCACCGCACCGGTCGCCACGGCACGCTCGACCAGTGCGAACACCGCCAGCGAGCCGAACACGATCCACGGTTCCGGCCGCAGCCCGACGTCGAAGGCCAGGTACCAGGCCAGGAACAGCGCCGCGGCCGCCCAGCGGGTCCACCGGCCCGGCCGGTCGACCAGGCGCGGCAGCACCAGCCGGTCGATCAGGAACCAGGACGCCAGCCCCAGCAGCACCGAGGGCAGCCGCATCCACACCATGGCCGGCGAGACGCGGCCGAGCAGCGCGTACAGCTCGTAGTACCAGCCCCACGGCGCTTCCGGCGCGTTGAACCAGCGGAAGTAATTGCCGGTGAACCCGCTCGTTTCCCGAGCGCGCAGCATCGTCGAGATGTATCCGTCGTCCACGGTGAGCGCACCGATGACGGACCAGACTCCGAGCACCCCGGTCACGACGACGTCCGACGGCCGCGGCGCCCACGCCCGTCGGGGGAACAGCCGGACCCTTCGCGCGGCGCGCCGGTCGCGCCGGATCAGCAGCACGATCATGCCGAGCAGCGCGAGCAACGAGACCACGCCGAGCGCGACCTTCAGCACGCTTGGCGAGCTGACCCATCGGGTGTCGGGTTCGACCTGCGCGGACACCGTGCCCGGGCGCTCGGTGTACAGGCCGGTGACGGCTGGCCTGCTCGCAGTCCTCGCGGTGCCGACGGTAGTGCCCTGACCGTCCGAGTGCACGGTCAGCCGGCAGTCGCCGCCCGACGGCCGGCGGAGCAGTTCGGCGCCGCCGAGTTCGGCTCTGACCGTGCCGTCGACCGCCCGGATCTCCAGCCCGCCACCGAGAGGCTCGGCGCCTTGTTTGCCTCCCGGCGGGGTGGTCGCCAGCACCAGCCCGTTCGGGTCGGCGCAGCGGACGGTCGCGTCCATTCTGGCCGGGTGGTACGGATACGACGGCAGCGCGGTGTCCTGCGCGCCGTCCCAGCGGTAGGTCGTTGTCTCAGTGTTCACCGGCGCCACGGTGAACAGCACCGCGGCCAGTGCGGAGATGAGCCCGAGGCCGATGATGAGCCAGCGACCGCCGGGTTGTCCGCGTGCGGTGGCGTCGGAATCTGGGGGCGGCATCGCGCGGAGTTTAGTGTTCCGGGGTTTCCCCGCCGTGAAGCGGCGCCGACGGCGACCACGTTGCCGAGCGAGTTTCAGGTTCGGGCGGCTGGAGAGCGCTCGGCCCCGCCGCGCACCGGCTCCGTCCGTCCACTGTGGAACGGCCGCCCGCCGTCGGCATCGCCCGTACCGGCCGCCTCCGCGCCCTGGCGGACGTTCCGCTCCCGCCGATACCCTGGATACCCCCGGCGGCTGCCCGAAAGTCTCCGCGCGCACCGTCCATCGTGGACATCCGCGCAGCTCCGGCGCGATTTCCGGAAGTCAAACGGGTCCTGCCCGATTTACCCGGTTCCTCCACGGTGATCTGGAGCACACCTTAAGTCCAGCCTAGGTGTGCTGCGTCACGCCGCCCGGTACCGCTAGCGTCTCGCAACCATGGAATCCACAGTGGTCGCCAAAGAGGGCGACAACTACACGAAAGCACTGGGCAATCGCCAGGTGCAGATGATCGCGATCGGCGGGGCGATCGGGGTCGGGCTCTTCCTCGGCGCGGGCGGGCGGCTCCACGAAGCGGGACCGTCGCTGGTCCTTTCCTACGCGCTGTGCGGCATCGCGGCCTACTTCGTGATGCGGGCGCTCGGCGAACTCGTCATGCACCGGCCCAGCTCCGGCAGTTTCGTCACCTACGCCCGCGAGTTCATCGGGCCGTGGGCCGGGTTCGTCTCCGGCTGGATGTACTGGCTGAACTGGGCGATGACCGGGATCGCCGAGATCACCGCGGTCGCGATCTACGTGCACAAGTGGCTGCCGGACGTGCCGCAGTGGATCACCGCGCTGGTCGCGCTCGGCGTGCTGATGGCGGTCAACCTGCTGAGCGTGAAGCTGTTCGGGGAACTGGAGTTCTGGTTCTCCGTCGTGAAGGTCCTCGCGATCGTCGTCTTCCTGGTGACCGCGCTCGGGCTCGTGTTCACCGGCGCGAACATCGGCGGCACCACCGCCGGCGTGCACAACCTGACCGACCACGGCGGGTTCTTCCCGGCGGGCGTCGGCATCGCGCTGATGACGCTGCAGGCGGTCGTGTTCGCCTACTCCGCGATCGAGGTCGTCGGCATCGCGGCCGGCGAGACCAAGGACGCGCGCAAGGTTCTCCCGAAGGCGATCAACGGCGTCGTCTGGCGGATCGGCGTCTTCTACGTGGGTTCGGTGCTGCTGCTGGCGATGCTGATGCCGTGGCCGTTCTACAACGGCGGCGAAAGCCCGTTCGTCACGGTCTTCTCGCGGCTGGGCATCGGCGGCATCGGCGACGTGATGAACGCCGTCGTCCTCACCGCCGCGCTCTCCTCGTGCAACTCGGGCCTGTACTCCACCGGCCGCATCCTCCGCGCGCTCGCCGACGAGGGCGAGGCGCCGAAGTTCGTCGGCAAGATGAACTCGCGGCACGTGCCCTACGGCGGAATTCTCTTCACCTCGGTGGCCTACGTGCTCGGCGTGGTGCTGAACTACATCGTGCCGTCGAAGGCCTTCGACATCGCCACCGCGATCGCCTCGCTCGGCGTCGTCGCGACGTGGGCGACCCTGGTGTTCTCGCAGATGCGCATGCGCCAGGCGGCGTTGCGCGGCGAACTCGAGCGGCCGAGCTACCGCATGCCCGGCGCGCCGTACACCGGCTGGGCCACGCTCGGATTCCTCGTACTGGTCGTGGTGCTGATGGGATTCTCCGACGGAGCCGAGAAGATCGCGTTCTACTCGATCCCGGCGATCGTCGTGGTGCTCGCGCTCGGCTGGCGCATCGTGTCCCGCAAACGGCAGGCGCGCACCGGCGCCTGAGCACAGCCCGCGTTCCCCCATCCCCGCGAACGCGGCACCGGCCCGGCCGCTCCTCCGATACCGTCGGAAGAGCGGCCGGGTTGTTTCACCACAGCGGGAAATCGACCCCGTGTTCCGCTTCCGGCCGCGGCCCGAAGACGCGCCGCTCGGCCTCGTCGATGCGCCGGTCGTTGATCGACGCCTCGCGCCGGCTCATCAGGCCGTTCTCGGCGAACTCCCACAGTTCGTTGCCGTAGCTGCGCCACCATTGCCCATCCGCGTCGCGGCTCTCGTACTGGAACCGGACAGCGATGCGGTTCTCGCGGAATCCCCAAAGTCCCTTGCGCAGCGCGTAATCCTGCTCGCGCTCCCACTTCGCGGTGAGGAATTCGACGATCGCGGCGCGGCCGACCACGTGCGCGTCGCGGTTGCGCCACACGGAATCCGGCGTATACGCAAGCGAGACCTTCTCCGGATCCCGGGTGTTCCACGCGTCCTCGGCGGCCTGGACCTTCTTCAGCGCGGTGGACAGGTCGAACGGCGGGAACGGGGGCCGCGATTCGGTCATGACAGGGGTCCTTTCAGTTGATGAGCTGAGGATTGCGCGGGTACGGCGTGTGCGCGACCTGACGCGGCACCGGACGGCCGGAGACGATGCGCCGCACCTCGAACCGGACGATCCGGCCGGTGTAACCGTCATCGCCGGAGCGGCCCGCTTCTCCCCATTCGATCGCGGCAGTGCCGGAGACCTGCAGGACGCCACCGGTAGCGAAGTCGAAGAAGAGCAGCGCGGCTTCCGGGTTCGCGGCAATGTTGCCGAGGCTGTTGAACAGGTTGTTGCCGGGATAGTCGGGCCAGCACAACGTATTTCCCTCGACGCGGACGAATCCGGGCGCGCCGCCGCGATGGGAAGCGTCCGCGCCGTGGCCCGGGTTGATGGTGCCGAGGAAGAACGTGTCGGCTTCTTCGATCAGCTCGGTGTCGCCGGGGCTCAGCTCTGCGCGCGTTTGCACTGGTGCTGTCAGCTCGATTTCTTCGGACAGCACGCGCTGCTGGATGTATTGCGGGCAGTTGCCGTACGCCTGCTCGATGTCCACGATCAGGTGGTCCTCGGCGGCGGTGGTGAGGCTGCCGTTGATCCGGACCCGGCGGCGCGTGGCGAACTCGATGCTCGTCATCCCGAGCTTCTGCCCGGCCGGGAGCCCGTGCAGCGGATCGCCTTCCGGGAGCGCGCGGTGGATCGCGAGCGTCGTCGCCGACCTGGTTTCGAGAAACCCGGGCGGGCCGACGATCGGCGACGTCCACAGCTGCCCGCCGGCGTCGCGTCCGGTCACGACGAGGAGTGTTCGTTCGGCCAGGAACCCCGCCATTCCCGCGGAAATCCCGGCGGGCTCGGCCATCCGGGACAGGCGCGCGGCCTGGCGCTCGACGCCGGCCTCGCGCTGGACAGCCAGCTCGCCGGCGTGGAAGGCCTGCTGGATCGCCTGGTTCATGCCACCTCCCTTTCTCACGGGTTGCGCGATGATGTTCCGTGAGAAGTTCTAGCAGTCGCTTCTCACGGATGCAACCCGTTCCATCCGTGATACGGTCTCGGCCATGGGGATGCTGCCGGACGAGGTCGTGCCGGTCCGCCTGATGGCGACCGTCTGGGCCGACACGAGCGGTCTCCACGACGACCTGCGCACCCGCGAAGACCTCGACACCTGGCTCGACGACGTCGGCATCGAACGCGGGCCGCGGCAGTCGTCCGACGCCGAACTCGCGCTGGCACGGCGGCTTCGCGACGCCGTCCGCCGCCTCGCCGCTCAAGTCACCGCCGACGATCGGAAGACCCCGTCCGTCGATCTGGACACCGCCCTGGGCGACTTGAACGACCTCGTCACCCACCTGCCTGTCCCCCAACTGACTTTCGTGGCCGGGAAATTGCAGGAGAGTTCCTCGAGCGGCACTTCGCCAGTCGTCACTGGATTAGCCCGCGTAGCGCGAGAATCGATCGCGCTTTTGGGCGGCCCAGAAGCGGCAAAGCTGCGCGCCTGTTACGCGCCGGGTTGCGTGCTCTACTTCATGAAGACGCATCCGCGCCGCGAATGGTGCTCCGTCGCCTGCGGCAACCGAGCGCGCGCCGCACGGCATTACGAGAAGGTCCGGTCGACGCGCTGACGGCTCAGCCCAGCAGCACCACCGCCGTTTCCGCCGCGCGCTTGAAGACGCCCTTCGCGACCCGCATGCCCGCCATCACGACCGCACCCTCGTGCAGCAACATGAGCTGCTCGCCTGTCCGGTGCGGGTCCGAAACGCCCGCCGACTCGGCCAATTCGACGAAAACGCCGAGCATCCACTTTTTGCTCTCGGTCACCACCGCGTACGCCGGATGCGCGGGATCGCTGATCTCCGCGTGCGCGTTGATCATGCTGCAACCCTTGCCGCCGTACTTCTTCGCCCACGCCTCGGACGCGTCGAACGCCGCCGTCAACCGGTCCCGCGGACCTGTTCCGGCCTTCTCCAGCCACTCGCCCAGGAACTCGCGCCAACGCGCGTCCCGGGCGGACAAGTACTCCACGACCAGCCGATCCTTGGAGCCGAACCGGTCGTAGAGCGTCTTCTTCGTGACCCCCGCCTTCGCCGCGATGACGTCAACGCCGACCGCGTGGATTCCGCGCTCGTAGAACAACTCCGACGCGGCCGTCAGCACCGCTTGCGCCTTCGGGGTCCAGTCGATCGTCATGGCCCCAGTGTATACCGATCTGTATAGTCCGGTGCCATGAGTAAACCGATCGGTATAGCCGGAGCGGCCGTCCTGTTCGTCGCGTGCTGGTCGTCGGGATTCATCGGCGCGAAACTCGGCGCGGCGGACGCTTCCGTGCCGACCGTGCTGATGTGGCGGTTCCTGCCGCTGGCGCTGCTGCTGGCGCCGTTCCTGCGGCTGCGACCGGTCGGCGAACTGGGCAGGCACGTCCTGATCGGCCTGCTGTCCCAGTCGAGCTATCTGCTCACCGTCTACTGGGCCATCGGCGAAGGCGTCAGCACCGGCACGACGGCACTCATCGACGGCGTGCAACCGCTGGTCGCCGCCGCGCTCGCCGGTCCGCTGCTCGGCGTCGCGGCGACCGGACGGCAGTGGCTCGGACTCGGGCTGGGCCTGGTCGGCGTCGTCCTGGTCAGCTGGTCGGACGCCGCTTCGCACGCCCCGGCCTGGGCGTATCTGATCCCGTTCGCCGGAATGCTCGGGCTGGTCGCCTCCACCGTGCTCGAACGCCGGGCCCGCGTCCCCGCTCCCCCGTTGCGCGCGCTGGCCGTCCATTGCGCCACCTCGGCGGTGGTGTTCACCGTCCTCGCGCTGGCGACCGGGAACGCGGTGCCACCCGCGTCCGGGCACTTCTGGTTCGCCCTGACCTGGCTGGTGGTGCTGGCGACCTTCGGCGGGTACGGGTTGTACTGGCTGCTCGTCGGACGGATCGGCATGACCGCGGTGAACAGCCTGATGTTCCTGATCGCACCGGTCACCTCGGTGTGGGGCACGCTGTTGTTCGGCGAGCCCTTCACCGTCCTGACCGGCGTGGGCCTCGGGCTGGCCCTGGTCGCGGCCGTCGTCGCGAACGGACGGGTCAGCCGCCGTAGCGCTGCCGGACCACCTCCGGAGTCTCGAGGTTCTTCCCCGCGTCCATGTTCTGCGCGAGCCGGAGGTACTGGCCTTCCGCCCACATCAACGGCGCCGCGCTCCCGGTCGGACGGCCCAGCCCGAAGCACGCGACGTCGGCGCGATCCCACACCTGCTCGGGAATGAAGTAGCCGTCGTTCGCCGCGTCCGCCATCGACTTCAGGTACACCGCCGCCGGCCGTCCGTTGGCCAGCTCGTACTCGCCGCGCTCGCCGGACAGGACCGGCCAGAGCCGCCCGAACCGCTGCGGCCCGTTCGCCGGCCAGCCGGTGCATGCCGTGGTGCTCTCGCCGTAGTTGTCGTGCGGGTAGCGGTGGAAGTAGATGTCGCCGTTCGGGGTCGTCACCTGCATCGGCGCGTTGCCGTCGCGGGCCGCCGCCGTCGGGGCCACCGACTCGGCGACCGCCGGATCCGCCGACGCGCGGAGCCCCAGCCGGACCAGGTCGAGGAAGCCGAAGTCGACCACGTCGTGCTCGTAGAAACACCCTTCGTCGAAGCAGATCTGGCCGTTGTCGTTCGGGTCGGTGCCCTTGTCCAGCCGCTCGTAATAGGTGTGGCCGCCCCAGTACCCGGACGTCGTCCGCGTCCAGCCGTCCAGCTGCGCCCGCCACGAGTCCGCCGTGGACTCCCACTGCTGCGCCGAGGCGGTATCGCCGTTCGCCCGCGCGATCGCCCTGGCCGTGACCAGCCCGGCGACCTCCGCCGCGATCGACGACGGCGAACGCCCGTACTGCTCCTCCCACCGCTCGGTCGTCGTGGGCCCGCTCGTCCGGATGTGCTCCGCCGTCACCTTGACCCGCGCATACGTCGCCGCGTCGGTGAGCCCGGTCATCCAGGCGAGGATGATCGCGTCGGAATCCTGGTCGAGCTGCTCGCAACAGCCGAGCAGCTGCGGCGTCGCCCCTTGGACCCCGCTCACCGGGCTGTACCGGGGAAACGCCCCGGCCGGATACGTCGTCCCGTCGCCTTGCGTCGGCGCGGAAATCCATTGCGAAGACCACAGGAACTGCGCCATCCGCTTGGCCTGAGCCGCGTCGCCCGCCGCGAGCAGCCCGGTCGCCTGCTGGTACAGATCCCGGCCCCACACGCGGTGGTACCCGTCGTTGAGCGCGTCGCCGTTGACGACGTCGCCCCAGGGCGTGGCCAGCCCCGCGACACTCGCGCCGCGGTGCGTTTTGTCCTCCGCCGCGTGCAACGCCATCAGCGCGACGTAATACGCCCGCCGCTGCCGCTCGTCGCCCGCCACACTGCCCGGCGCCGCCTTCAGGCTGCCGACATACCCCTCCCATCCGCGCCGATACGCCTGCTCCAGAGTGTCGAACCCGCTCGCGAGCGACCCGTCCGCGGCCGCCGCCGCTCCCGGTGCGTCGCTCCCGTACCCGAGCGCGACCGAGAACGTCGAGTCCTGCCCGACCGGGATCTGTCCACATTGGACTACATTGCCAGAATTGGTGGAATCGAATTGATTCGCAAGATGTTGATGTGCCCGCAAGTCTACCAGGCAATCGCTCGCGGCGCCGGAATATCCGTTGTCATGCGCGACGAACCCCGTCGAGGCCCGCAACGCCGACGCCACAGTCGTCTTGGCCCCGAACAGATCCTCGGTCCCGCTGGCCGTCAGCCCGGTCCCGTCCCACGCCGCGGTGTCGTTCGCCGCACCGCCCGCCATCGACGGATTCGCCAGGAGGTAAACCTGATACTGACCACCGTCGAGCGACTGAAACCGCGTGCGGACAAGAAGAGTCGGCCGCCCGGAGTCGGTGACGTAGGTCGTCGTGATGCGATAACGACCGTTCTTGGCGGTGTTCGTGATCGTGTACTCGAGCGCCTTCTCGTCCGGCATCGAAACGACGTGCTCGGTCGCGTCGCGCTCGAGGTCCACAAAGGACTTCCCGTCGGTGACGACGTACTGCATGTCCTGCATGTTGGCCACGTCCGCACGCGGATAGAACACCTCGGACGTAACGCCCTTCGCGACGGTGAACCACAACGGGCTCGCCGTCCCCGCGGCCGTCCCGAGGGCGGATTTGTCCCCAGTTGTCCAAGATGACGGCCCGCCACAGCAATCTCCCGGCGTGCCGCCCGCCATCGCGCGCGCCGCTCCTTGCCCGCTTCCGCCCGCTCCGCCCTCCGCTGCCGAACCGGGCTTCGCTCCCACCTCGGCAGGCGCTATCCCCTGCCCCACCACCGAAATCCCCACGACCGCGACCACCGCCGCCGCCCGTCCCCACTTCCCACCGACCATGCCGCTCATGCTGCCCGCCGCCCCTCCCCGGAACAACAGCCGAACGGTGGGAACCGCTCCCGCCGTCGCCGCGCGGGAAGTCCCACCCGATGGAGTGACCGGGAAGCCCCGGAAACTGTCGTACCCGGATGGTCTCCTGATTCCCGAGCGGCGCCCGCCCCTGGGGCCGCACCGAACAGAGGAGCGTCACCATGGCCCGAGAAACGGTCCGCACCGTCATCGGAAACGGCCCGGGTTCCCGTCGCTGGCGGGGCACGATCGCCCGAGCATGCTGGCTGATGTCTTCTGTCACTCCTCGACGGCAGCGCAGGTACCAACGGCGCGCAACCTGAGTTGTCCCGCGACGAGCCTCATTCCGCACAACTGAACATGCAAATCTTTCGACAAACGGAGACTGATCGAGTCCCCTCGATCATCAGATTCGCCGCCATGGACTTGGCGGCACAAGACCAAGGAGTTCGACCATGGCTGGAGAAACTGTCATCACGGTCGTCGGAAATCTGACCTCAGACCCGGAGCTGCGATTCACCCCGTCCGGAGCCGCAGTCGCGAATTTCACCGTCGCGTCAACGCCTCGCACGCTCGATCGCCAATCAGGCGAGTGGAAGGACGGCGAGGCACTGTTCCTCAGGTGCAGCATCTGGCGGCAGGCAGCGGAAAACGTTGCCGAAAGCCTCACCCGGGGCGCGAGGGTCCTGGTCACCGGACGTCTGGTACAGCGGTCATTCGAGACCAAAGAGGGCGAAAAACGCACCGTAGTCGAACTGCAGGTGGACGAGATCGGTCCGTCGCTGCGGTATGCCACCGCCAAGGTCACCAAGGTCAGCCGGAACAGCGGCGAAACCAGCGGGGAGGCCTGGGGCGCCGCGCCGGTGCCCGCCGGAATCGGTGCGGGTGGTGAGCCGCCATTCTGACTCGCCCTGGTGGTGGCCGGCCAATACCCGGCCACCCATACGACCAACCGAGACGTCGAACCGAAGGACACCCTGCCGCAGACACGCCTCCAACAGCGGAAAGCCACCGCGCACCTAGCACGGCCTCGCCGTCACCGGCCAACAGCCGGATGCGGGGGTTCGCCCGGCGAGGCAAACCCCCACACCGCTCAGCCGATCTGGTAAGCGCGGGTGATCGTCTGGCTCACCGCGTTGCCCTTGTCGTCCGTGGCCTTCGCCCGCAACGAAGCGAATCCGCTCGCCGGATTGCGGACCTTGGCCGTCCATTGCGGACCGTCCTGCGTCAGCTCCACCGGTTGCCAGGTGGCGCCGTCGTCGTAGGAGATCTCCACCGTCAGCTCGGTGACCTTCGGCGGCGAATCCTGCCGGGTCACCGTCACCGGGAAGGCGATCTCCTTGCCTCCCGGCACGATGTTGCGCAGGTCCGCGGGCGGGGCGAAGCCGACCGCGAGCATGCCCAGCGGGCCGTCCGCGAACAACGTCGGCGCGACCGTCCACTCGCCGCTGAACTTCGTGGAGGTGGGCCACCACGGCTTGTCCCGGGTCACCTCCGTGGTGATCCGGTACGTGCCGAACCGCGCCGGGGTTGGGAAAACCCCGCGGCCCGGCGAGTTCTGGGTGCCGAGCAACTGACCGTCCAAGTAGGCCGACGTGGCACCCCGGTCCAGTTCGGAGGTGTAGCCCGCGCCGCTGCCGTGCCCGGCGGCGTCGGCGAACACCGGCACCGTGACGTCCAGCAACCAGTCCTTGGTCCGCCACACCCACGGGCGGCCCGACTCGGTGGGCCCGCTGAAGCGGGGGCCGATGACGGCGGCGTTCCAGTCGATGCGGTAGGACTTGCCCGCCGCCAGGGTGCGCTGTCCCTCGACGAGAGTGCCGCCCTCGGCGACGCTGGTCTCGGTGAACTCGACGCCCTGCACCTGGAGCCGCCAGTCGCCCGGGGTGAAGTAGCGCCGTTGCTCGGACTGGGGCGTGGAGCTGACCCCGCCTCGGTTGACGTCCCCGTCCGGACCCGCCGCGATCGCGTACACCATCGGGAGGAATTGCTTGGCGTAGCCGTGGTAAGCCATGGTTATCGCGGCCACGTCAGCGGCTCTGGCCTCGTGCACCAGGTTGGTCGGGATGCTGCCCGCCGACGGGTAGTACAGGTCGTACTGGTAGTCGCTGCGGTCCCGCACGGTCAGCGAGGAGGTCAACCCGCCGGCTTTGGCCAGTGCCACGTAACGGTCGCCGGTGTACCCGTTCACCTGAAGGGTCGGCAGCGACCACATGCCGGGCGGGGCACTGAGCAGTTTGGCCGAGGCGACGGGGTCGACGAGGCGGAACGCCGCGAGGCTCCCGCCTGCCGCCTTCACGTTGTCGATGCGCTTGCCCGCCTCGACGACGGGCATGCCGTCCGGGAAGTCCAGCACCACCAGCTTGCCCTTGGCGTCCACTTTGGACAGATCAGCCGGCGTGCCGGAGCCGCCGTAAACGGTGCCCAGCCGCTGGACAGACGGCGGAGGGCTGTCGGAGAACCGGGTGAAGCCCGCGTCCACCGCCAGCGGCTGCGCCCCTTCCGCGGTGAGTTCCAGCCACGGCTGGTAAAGCTGCACGTCCTCGGTGAAGCGGAAGTGCTTCGAGCTCACGCCCGGGGTGGAATAGGCGTAGAGCCGCTGGAACTGCGCGCCGGCAGCCAACCCGAGAACAGCGGGCGCGTGCGGCCCCTCGGGGCGGGTTTCCAGCCGGGTGCCAAGTCCGCCGTCGAGTGCTCCCGTCTGGTCCGTGTGCACCGTCACGGGCTTGGCTTGGCGGGCATCGAAGGACACCTTCGTATCGCGGGTCACCTTCACGACCGGGTTGGCGAACGCGGTGGTCTCCGGCGGCCCGTCCGGCCGGGAGGCCGTGAGCCCGGCGCTCAGGGTGTACTCCCCTGGCGGCACCCGCAGCGCCTGACCGGCGTAGCCCAGGAAGTTCTCTCCGGTCTGGACGTTGACGGCGAGGGAGGTCTGGGAGTCTTGCGCGCCAGGGGCTTTGCCGTCCCTGCCCAGCAGGTTCGCCGACAGGCTGTACAGCTCCGGCTCGTCCTTCACCCCGACCGGCGTGCGCACCCGCGTCTTGCCGTCCGGGGTGCTGGCCAGCAGCAGACCCGTGTAGGTCCCGGGCTTGCCGGACCTCGCGGTGAACGTGATGTCCACGGCGGCCTTGCCGCCGGCGGGCACGGTGACCGAGTTCGCTGAGATCTTCGCCAGGCTCGCGGCGGGCGACTGCCCCTGCTTGTCCGCCAAGCTGAAGGCCAGATTCAGCGTGACCGGGCTGGTGCCAGGGTTGGTATAGGTCACAGCGCGCTTGCCGGGCTTGTCGGACCACCGCACGACGGTGTTCACCGTCGCGGGCTCGGACCGAACGGCCTGGGTCACCGCCGTGGCCACGTCCAACCGGCCGCCGCCGATCGCGGTCACCCCGATTCCCGGCAAGTCCTTGGCCGTGCCGACCAGCCCGGACTTGAGCTGCTCGCCGGTCCAGTCAGGGTGCTCCTGGGCCAGGATGGCTGCCGCTCCCGCGGTGTGCGGAGTGGCCATCGAGGTACCGGAGAGCCTCGTGTAGTGCTCGTCCACCGGGTCGCCCAGTGCGGTCCCCTTGGCGCGCGCAGCCACGATGTCGCTGCCTGGGGCACCGATCTCCGGCTTCACCGCGCCGTCGCCGACGCGCGGACCGCGGTCGGAGAACGAGGACAGCGCATCGGATTTGGTCACGCTGCCCACTGCCAGCGCCGCATCGGCCGTGGCCGGGGAACTCACTCCCTCGTCCTGGCCCGTGTTGCCTGCCGCGACCACGAACAGCGTGCCGTACTGGCGGCTCAGCTTGTTGACCGCCTGCGAACTGGGATCGGTGCCGTCGGTCGGGTAAGTGCCCAGGCTCAGGTTGACGACCTTCGCCTTGGCCTCGCGCGCGGCCCACTCCATGCCGGCGATGATGTCGGACTCGCGGCCCTGGCCGCCGTCGTTCATCACCTTGCCGATGGCCAGCCTCGCGTCCGGGGCGACCCCCTTGTACTTGCCGCCCGAGGCCGCGCCGGAGCCGGTGATGGTGGAGGCGACATGCGTGCCGTGCCCGTTGCCGTCGACCACGGTGCCCTTGCCGCTGAAATCCTTGCTCAGCGCGACTTTCCCGGCCAGGTCGGGATGCTCGGCGTCCACCCCGGTGTCCAGGATGGCGACGGTCACGCCCTTGCCGGTGTACCCGGCCTGCCAGGCCGCCGGCGCGCCGATCTGCGGCACGCTCTGGTCCAGCGAGGCGTGCACCTGATGGTTGAGCCAGATCTTGCTCGGCCCGCCCGAGAGCGCGGCCGGTCCTGCCGCGCTCAGCCCGGCCCAGAACCCCTTGGCGTCCTTTTTGGACTCGCCGAGTTCGGTGTAGCCGAGCGCGTCGAAGCTGCGACCGCGCCGGGCGCCGGCGGGCGCGACCGAGCGGGCGGCAACGCCGTCCGGATACTCGGCCAGCAACGGCAGCGTGTCGGTGGCGGCGTCGTCGTAGCCCTGCCGGATCAACCCGGTGACGTTGAACAGTTCCCGGTCCAGTCGACCCGATTCAAGGAGAGGAATGGCTGAAGCCGGCACCAGATACGAGTCGGTGGCGTCGCCGTGCCGGGCGCCGAACTGAACGTACGGCGGGTGCCCGGAGCGGGCGTCGTCCTGCAGGGCCAGTGACCAGTGGCCACGCGCGTCCTGGCGCGCGCTGACCCGGTCACCGGTGATCAACGTGACCCGGTGGCTGACGCCGTCCCCGCCCGCCGCAGCTGGCGCGTCGCGCGCGCCCGCTTGCCCGGGCACGGCCGTCAAGGTTGCCGCCGCGCAGGCCGTGGCCAGCACGACGGCGGTCAACCGTCTCCGTGATGTCATCAGTACTCCCTTGTGAGGTGATGCCGGATTTGCCGGAGTGACAGGAAGATGTGGGGGGTCGCCGGGAACGGGAGGTGCTGCGGCGGGTCAACGTCCGCGCGGGACAGCTCCCTGCTCGTCGACGACCGCGGTCTGGACCGAGCTGGAGAAGGTCACGGTGCCGGGTTTGATGCCCGCTGTCGTGATGTCGTTGTCGTCCGGCTTGAGCTGGGTCCGGCGTTCCCCGATGAATTCGCCGGTAGCGGGGTCGACGATGATTTCCATGCGGAAGGTGCCGTCGACGGGGTCCACGCCCAGCGCGACGCCCGTGCGGCCGTCGAGGTTGGCCACCTGCTCGGTCACTTTGAGGCCGGGGATTCTCGCCACCGCGCGGTAGAGCGACTCCTTGAGGTCGGCGGGCACGGTACCGGTCTTGAGCAGCTGTGCGGCGAGGTCCAGCACCCCGCCGAGCTTGGGCTTGTTCACCACCGAAAGGTCGGCCGCCATCAGGTCGTACAGCTTCCGCGGGTCGCGCGGCAACTCGTTCAGCCGCTGTTCGGTGGGGGCGCCCCACTCGTCGTCGCACCGGCCGACGATGGCCATGGCCTTGCCAGGGAACTTTCCGCTTTCGGCGCGCCATTCGCCGCTCGGCCAGTACTCGCTGAGGTCGGCTTCGTAACCTCCGTTGATCTTCTCGGTGCCCGCCTTGAGCGTGTGCTCGTCGCCGACAAGCCATTTCCGGCTCCCGGTCGGCGCGGTCTTGAGCAGCCATTGCCCGTCGAAGTCGCTGGGCTGCCAGGTTTGGGTCAGCTGCTCGCCGGCAAAGGCGGCCGGGATCCTGCTGTCGTTCCACAGGAGCCAGGTGCGCGTTTCGACGTAACGGAACTTGCCCGCGGGGATGGGAGACTCGCCGATGACGTGGATCTTGTCGGCGGCGGAGTTCAGCGCCTGCTTCACCGACAAGAACTTCACCCCCGGCGCGGCCAGCGGCGCCTGGGGCGAGGGGCCGCCACGGTCGGCCCCGGCGATCGCCACAGTGGCGCCGACGGCGATCACCGCCGCCGCGGCGGCCGCACCGATCCGCCAGCGCCGTCCGGTGCGAGACGCCAGCTTGCCCTTGACCTCGATCGGCGGGGTCGTTTCCGGCGCCGGGGCGCTCTTTCCTTCGATCGACCGCACTGCGTTCACCAGCGCGTTGTTGGCCGCGGCCAGCGGCCGATCGCCGGTGAGCGCCTCGGCGCGCAGCGAGTTCAGTGCCTCGTCCAGCTCGTCGTTCGTCCACAAGCGACGGACGTTGTTCTCAGTCATCGATGCGCTCTCCTTCCAGGCGGTGCGGGGTCTTGGGCGCGGCTCGGGCTCGGAGCAGCCGTCTGACCCGGTGCAGCCGGGAACGGACAGTGCCTGCGGGAATGTCGAGCACGGCGGCGATTTCGGTGGCGTCCAGCTCTCCCCAGCTGGTCAGCAGCAACACGTCCCGATCCCCCGGCGCGAGCTCGGCCAGCGCGGCGGCCAGTTCCCGGACCCGGGCCTGGGCGTCGACCTGATCGGCCACCCGATCGGCATGCCCGTGGGCGACCGGCGGGCCGTGCTGGTGCGCGGTCAGCCGCAGGTACCGGATTTCAGCCCTGGCATGCTGGCGCAGCAGGTTGGTGGCGATGCCGAACAACCAGGCGCGGGCGGTGGCCCGTGCCGGGTCGTAGCTGGCCCGGCGCTGCAACGCGATCAGGAACGTGTCGCTGACCAGGTCGTCGGCCACCACAGGCCCGGCGCGGCTGGCTAGATACCGGCGCACGTCCCGGGCATGCCGGTCGAACAGGCGTTGGAAGACCGGCTGAAGGTCGTGCCCGCACAAGTCCGGTCGATCGTCGCCGTCCACCGCGCCCGCCGCGGCGTACCGCTCAGCCCTAGTCACACCGGATATTCGCCGGAGCCGCCGGAAGTGTTCATCCCCGGCCGCGCCGCGGAGCGAGGGACCCGGACCGGCCAGTTCACCAGGACGGGTCGTGCCTGGCAGAAGCCGCGGCCTCAGCAAGCCCGACCGCCGCCGCGCTCTGTCCCGGCGTCGACCAGCCGCACTCCTCGCGAGTGGTCTGGTCCTTTCGCGCAAAGGTCCATACCATTGTCCGAAAGCCGACTATCGGCCCTGACCGGCCGGAAATCCCGCTGGTAGCTTCCGATTCATGCCCGCACCTCGCCGGACCAAGGCCGGAATCCCAGTCCTCGCCGCGATTTCCGTACTGCTGCTGGCTCCGCTTTCCGCGCCAGCCGCACAGGCCGCTCCCGCCGGTCGTCCCGGCGTCAGCGTGCAAGACGAATGCAGCACCCCGTCGATCAACCGGCTGCAGAAGTGGCTGGCCAGCGGCGAGGGCACGACCGTCCCGCCCACCGGAAGCCTCCTCGTCCCCGAAGGCGACGGCTACGCGGCGAAAATCGTCTTCCAGAACAACGAATGGCACGTCGCCGTGGTGTGGCTGGGCAACCAGTTCGACGCACAGGCCGACCTCAGCCATTCCACCGGATTCTGGCTGACCTACAGCGCCGACGACGACTTCTACGTCCAGTTGCGCCCCGCGTCCCACTGGAGCGGCGGCGACAAATGGCTCACCCGCATCCCCTCGACCGGCGGCCAGCTGGTCCGCAAGTTCTTCCCCTTCGACCCCGACGCGTGGACCTGGCTTCCTGAACTGGGCCAGCCGCAGTACTCGTTCGCCTCCGCGCTGACCGAAGCCCGCGGCCTGGTCTTCGTCGGCAAGACCCCCAACAGCCTCGACTTCCGCGAACTCCTCATCGACGGCTACCAGCCGCCCTGCCTCTGACCCCGCCCGCCGCCTCGGCCCGGACCGGGCCGCCCCATCGAGGTTCCGGCACCCGGCAGGCCAGGACAGCACCCAGCTTCCTCCCGGCCTGCCAGGTCCGCCGGGCCTGCCGAGTCTGCCGGGTCTGCCGGGCCCCGCCGCGTTTCTCACCGCCACAGCCGCCGTTGAACGCCATCGCCGCGGCCACCGTCCGCTTTGCCGCGGTTGATCGACAACACCGGGCACTCTTGCACGCGGAGCGTGCCGGGCACCGGGCACCGGGCACCGGGCACCGGGCACCGGGCACCGAAGACTGCGCCAAGCCCGCTAGTTCTGCACCGCGGGCCGGATCGTGATGTCCCCGATCTCCACGTCGTCCGGCTGCTCGATGGCGAACCCGATCGCCCGCGCCACCGCGGCCGGGTCCAGCGCGAACTCCTCGACCCGCCGCCGAATCTGCTCCCGCTCCCCCGGGTCGTCGATCGAATCCGCCAGCTCCGTCCGGACGAACCCCGGCGACACCGACGTCGTCCGGAGAACTCCGTCCGTCGATTCCTGCCGAAGCGCCTCCAGAATCGTCCGCACCGCGTTCTTCGTCCCCGCGTAAACCGCCTGCGAGGGGACGATCTTCAGCCCGGCCGTCGACACCGTCGTCACCAGATGTCCCCGGCCCTGCCGCCGGAAAACCGGCAGTGCGGCCGCGATCCCGTGCAGCACCCCGCGCACGTTCACGTCGATCATCGCCGACCAGCCCTCGACGTCGACGTCCGCCACCGGTCCCAGCTTGGCGATCCCGGCATTGCTCACCAGCACGTCGAGCTGACCGAACTCCTCGACCGCCCGCCGCACGAGCCGGTCCAGGTCCGCGCGCCGGGTCACGTCGGTGACACACGCGATCGCGCGACCGCCTCCGGCACGGATCTCCTTCACCAGCGCGTCGAGCCGATCCTCGCGACGCGCGCCCAGGACCACCGCCGCACCCCGGGCGGCGAGCAGCCGACCGGTCGCCTCGCCGATTCCGCTGCTCGCCCCGGTGATGGCGACGACTTTCCCAGCCAGTACTGACATTCCCACCCCTGACACATAAATGGACATGTGTCCGGAAGACTACCGGACACGTGTCCGTATAGGCCAGGGAGCATGGATGGCATCAACATCGGCTGGAGCGCAGTCAAGGAAGCGTGAGCACCGCCGAAATCCAGCCCGGCGCCAGGTCATGCTCAACCAGTCCGAACGACCACCCGAGAAAGGCCCGCAGGTGAGCGACCTAGCTGCCGCACTGACGCTGATCGGCGTATTCATCGCCTTCGCCATGACCTTGCGCGCCGTCCAGCGCCACTTGACCCGCGATCAGCAGCAGTGCTCGCCCCGCCAGGCCTCGAGCCCTTCGCGGACCGCGACCGCCGCGATCGCCAATGCCGCGACGGGATCCGCCCAGTACCAGCCGAACAGCGCATTCACCAGCAACCCGACCAGCAGCACGCCGGAAAGGTAAGTGCAGAGGAGCGTTTGCTTCGAATCGGCGACCGCGCTCGCGGAGCCGAGCTCCCGCCCAGCCCGGCGTTGCGCCCCCGAAAGCACCGGCATCACCACCAAGGACACCGCCGCGAGCACGATCCCCGCGGTCGAATGCGAGGCCTCGTCGCCACCGAAGAGCGACCGCACCGAATCGGCCGTGACGTAAGCCGCCAGCAGGAAGAACGACACCGCGATCGCCCGCAGCGCGACCCGTTCCCGGCGTTCCGGATCCGCGCTGGCGAACTGCCACGCCACCGCGACCGCGGACAGCACCTCGGCCACCGAGTCGAGCCCGAACGCGACCAGCGCCGACGAGGACGCGATCGTCCCGGCCGACACCGCGACGATCGCCTCGACCACGTTGTACGTGATCGTCCCGGCCACCAGCCACCGCACTCGCCGATGCAGGACCGCGCGCCTCTCGGCATCCGCCACGGGACGCGCCTGGCTCGATGCCGCGCAAGCGCCCGAGTCAGCCAGCGACAAGGTCTCGCCGCCCGGCGCGTCCGCGCGGCAGTCCGGACAGTTCTCGCTCATCGAACGACCCGCGATTCCTCGTCGCACGCGTCCGTCGGCGCGACTGCCAAAACCACCTGCGTCAGTTCCGCCAACGCGTGCGCGAGATGCAGATCGGCGATCGCGTACCGGACCTGCCGACCCTCGTACGTCGCGATCACCAGGCCGCACCCGCGAAGGCACGCCAGATGATTCGAAACGTTGGACCGGCTCAACTCCAGCCGCGAAGCCAGCTGCGCCGGGTACACGACCCCGTCGAGCAGCGCCACGAGAATCCGGCAGCGCGTCGGGTCCGCCAGCGCCCGGCCGAGCCGGGCGAGCGCCAGTTCGCGAGTCTCAGAGGTCAGCACAGCCACAACAGTACAGTGCTCGCTGAATCAAATACACTGGCGAAGTGGACAACCTCCTCGGCGACTTCCTCCGCGCCCGACGCGAGCGGATCTCCCCTGCCGACGTCGGGCTGCCCGACAGCGGACGGCGTCGCGTACGAGGGCTGCGTCGCGAGGAACTCGCGCTCTTGGCGGGAATCAGCAGCGACTACTACATCCGGCTGGAACAGGGACGCGACCAGAACCCGTCAGCCCAGGTGCTCGACGCGCTGGCGCGAGCACTCGGCCTGGACGAACCCTCCCGCCAGCACCTGCATCAGCTCGCCGCCCCCACACAACGAGGACAAGCCGATCCGCACGTGCCCGCGAGCATCGTCGAATTGATCTCGACCTGGCCGACGAATCCGGCGTACGTCCAGGACCGCCTCACCAACGTCCTCGCCGCGAACCCGGTCGCCGCAGCGGTTTCCCCGAACTACGCGGTCGGCCGGAACCTGCTCCGCGCGGTCTTCCTCGACCCGGCCGAGCGAGACCTCCGCCGCGACTGGGAGCAGATGGCAGCCGACGGCGTCGCGGGCTTGCGCGCCGCTCTCGGCCCGAATATCGCCGACCCGGCCGCCGCCGGACTCATCGCCGGCCTCACCGCCAGCAGCGAAGAGTTCCGCGATCTCTGGGCCCAGCACGACGTCAAACCGCGGACCGGCCACCTAGTCCGCTTCCGCCACCCAGCGGTCGGAGACCTCGACCTGCACGGCGACAAACTCGACATCCCCGGCCCGGCGATCCTGCAACTGGTGGTCTTCCATGCGACCCCGGGCACCCGCGACGCCGAGGCGCTCGCCGCCCTGGCAGACCTGATTCCCGCGCGATGACACCGGAAACCGGGCCGGAGCACGCACTGCCCCGGCCCGGTTCCCGTCAGTCGGCCGCTTCGAACTCGCGCACCGCGTCCAGTGCGGCGCCCATCGCGGCGTTGCCCTCGCGTTCGATCATGATCTCGACCAGCACCGGCCGCCGGGTGCGTTCGGCTTCCTTGCGCGCCCACTCGAGCGAGGACCGGATCTCGCCCGGGTCCTCGACGCGCGTGCCGGAGCAGCCGTAGGCCTCCATGATCTTCACGTTGTCCGTGCCGTGGCTGTCGTAGTGGATGTCGACCTGGTAGTTCATCTCGTACGGCAGCTCGGACTGGCGGATCAGGCCCAGGTACTCGTTGTTGAGCATGACGAGCACGAACCCGACGTCGTACTGCGCGGCGACCGCCAGCTCCTCCACCAGGAACTGGAACGAGTAGTCGCCGACCACGCCGACGACCTCCGCGTCCGGCCGGGCCTTCTTGACGCCGATCGCGGCCGGGATCTCCCAGCCGAGCGGGCCGGCCTGGCCGCACACCTGGTAGTGCCGGGGCAGGTGCGCGCGCTGGAACTGCCCGGACCAGATCTGGTACAGCCCGATCGCGGTGACGAAGTAGGTCTCCGGTCCGTAGAACTCGTTGAGTTCCTTGAACACCCGCGGCGCCTTGATCGGCGTGCAGTCGAAGTCCTCCTTGCGCGGCAGTTCGGCCTTGAGGTCGCCGAGCCGCTTCACCCACGCGCGGTCCCGCGCCGGAGTGGTGCGCGCGTCGAGCGCCGCCAGCAGCGCTTCCAGGAACTCACGCGTGTGCGAAACGACGCCGAGGTCCGGGCCGAACACCTTGCCCAGCTGCGTGGGCTCGATGTCGACGTGGATGAACTTCCGATCGCCGCGGTACACCGACAGCTCGCCGGTGTGCCGATCGCCGAACCGCGCGCCCAGCGCCAGGACCAGGTCGGACTCCAGGAACGCGGCATTCGCCCAGCGCTGCGACGTCTGGATGCCCGCCATGCCGGCGAACAGTTCGTGGTCCTCGGGGAAACTGCCCTTGCCCATCAGCGTGACGCCGACCGGGACGCCGAGCCGTTCCGCGAGCCTCCGCAACGGGTCGCTCGCCTCGCCGAGCACGACGCCGCCACCCGCCAGGATCAGCGGGCGTTCGGCGGCGAGCAGCATGTCCAGCGCCCGCTCGACGCGAGCCGGCGACGGTTTGACCGTGCTGACCGGCAGCGCCGAATCGATCGACGAATCCCACTCGATCATCTGCTTCTGCACGTCGATCGGCAGGTCGATGAGCACCGGGCCGGGACGTCCGGACCTCGCGATCCGGAACGCCTCGCGGAAGATCCACGGCAGCTGCGCCGCTTCCTTCACCTGGACCGCCCACTTCGTGACCGGCCGCGCGATCTCGACGATGTCGACCGCCTGGAACGCTTCCTGGTGCAGCTTCGTCGTCGCGGCCTGCCCGGTGATGCACAGGATCGGGACGGAGTCCGCGTGCGCGGTGTAGAGGCCGGTGATCATGTTGGTGCCCGCCGGACCGGACGTGCCGATCGCGACGCCGACGTTGCCGGTCGTGCGCGCCCAGCCGTCGGCCATGTGCGTCGCGCCTTCTTCGTGGCGGACCACGAGATGGTCGATGCCGCGGCCCTGCATCGCGTCGTACAGCGGCAGGATCGCCGCGCCGGGGCAGCCGAAGGCGACGTCGATCCCTTCGTCGACCAGCACGTCGACGACTGCCTGCATAGCGGGGACTCGGGCCATGGTCAAACCTCCTCGGACGAGCGGCCGGACAGTTCTTCGACGACCTTCAGCAGCGCGGAGTGGTCCAGCGAGCCGTAGCCCATCGCCCGCCCGGCCGCGACCAGCTGCGCGACCAGGCCGGTCAGCGGGAGCGCCACGTCGGACTGCCGCGCCGCGGCGAGCGCGATGCCCATGTCCTTGTGGTGCAGGTCGATCCGGAAGCCCGGCTCGAACTGCCGCGCGACCATCGACTTCCGTTTCAGTTCCAGGATCCGGCTGCCGGCGAGCCCGCCGGCCAGCACGTCGAGCCCGGTGCCCGCGTCCACTCCGGACGCTTCCAGCAGCACGATCGCCTCCGCGACCAGCCCGTAGATCCCGCCCACCACCAGCTGGTTGGCCGCCTTCACGACCTGGCCGGCGCCATGCGGGCCGACGTGCACCACGGTCTTGCCGAGCGCGTCGAACACCGGCTTCGCGGCGGCGAAATCGGCCTCGTCGCCACCGACCATAATGGACAGTGCGGCCTGTTCGGCCCCGGCCTGGCCGCCGGACACCGGCGCGTCCAGCACGCGGATCCCCTTGGCAGTACCGGCTTTCGCGACCTCGATCGACGTCTCCGGCCGGATGGTGCTCATGTCGGCCAGCAGCGTGCCGGGCGCGATCGTGTCGAGCACGCCGCCGGGGGCGAGCACGACCTGCTCGACCTGCGGATGATTCGGCAGCATGGTGACCACGATTTCGGCCCCGGACACCGCGTCGGCGACGTCGTTGGCCGCGCGGCCGCCCGCGGCTTCCAGTTTGGCCAGCGCGTCGGCGTTGAGGTCGAACCCGCTCACCTCGTGTCCGGCGGCGGCCAGGTGCGCGGCCATCGGCGTGCCCATCACGCCCAGTCCGATGAACCCGATCCTGCTCATCAGTTTCCCCTTCGCTCGTACGGCAGCCAGGCCAGCGAGTCCACAGTGGAACCATCCGGTTTGTACTCGATGCCCACCGGTCCGGCGTAGCCCGCCGCCTGCAGCTTGTCCAGATGTCCTTCGAGATCCAGCTCCCCCGTGCCCGGCTGGTGCCGGCCCGGCGCGTCGGCGATCTGCACGTGCCCGGTGCGCGGGGTGTAGCGGGCGATCACGGTGTCGAGGTCGTCGCCGTTGACCGCCAGGTGGTAGAGGTCCGCGAGCAGCCGGACGTTGTCCAGGCCCAGCTCGTCGAGCACCGCGACCGCGTCGGCCGCGGTCTTCAGCGGGTACGCCGGGGTGCCGGACAGGGGTTCGAGCACCAGCTGCGCGCCGATGCCCTCGGCCGCTTTCGCCGCGGTCGCGAGGTGCGTGCGGGCCAGATCGTCCTGTTCGGACGGTGCGACCCCGTCGATCCGGTTGCCGTACAGCGCGTTGAAGCTGCGGCAGCCGAGCCGTTCGGCGAGCCCGAGCGCGACCGTCAGGCTCGTCGCGAACTCCGCTTCGCGGCCGACCCACGACACGAGCCCGCGCTCGCCCGCAGCCATGTCGCCCGCGTAGAAGTTCAGCCCGGTCAGCTGGACGCCCGCCGCCTCGATCGACCGCGCGAACCGGTCGACGTCGGTCCCGGACGGGTCGGCGCTGTCGAACGGCCACCAGTACTCCACCTTGGTGAAGCCCGCTGCCCGAGCGGCCTGCGCGCGCTCGAGCAGCGGGAGTTCGGTGAACAGGATCGACAGGTTGGCGGTGTAGGGCAGCGAGTGCCGCTCCCCGGCGGGACCGGTCATGAGTACCTCGGCTCCTCACATCTCGATCAGCTAATTTCACTTTGTGGAAGTTTTCTTCCGTAGTTCGAGACTAGCTGGACGCGGAGGCTTCGGTCAACGGTCGACAGGCAGGTTTCCCCGGCGCACAGGGGCGGCAAGATCCACAGCGGCGTCGTTCGACTCGGAGGCGGCAGGACGGGACGCCTTGCCCGGCACTGGTCGCGCGCGTGCCGCATCGGGGGACTCAGGCTTGACTGTCCACAGTGGTCACTTTTGCTCCACAGTAGACAGCTGCGGGGGTTTTCTTTTCAGCCGACCGGAATCGCCGTGCTGGTGCGATTGAGCAGCTCGATCGCCGCGTGCACGTGCCGCAAGGCGGGAGCCTCGACGCCGGTGAGGTCCGCGAGTTCCACGACGGCGCCGATGATCGCGTCGATCTCCAGCGGTTTTCCCGCTTCCAGGTCCTGCAGCATGGACGTCTTGTGGTGCCCGACGCGCCACGCGCCGTCGATCCGCTTCTCCACCGAGACCCGCGGATCCGCTCCCGCGGCACGGGCGATCGCGAGCGTTTCGGCCATCATCGCGGCGACGAGCGCGCGGGTTTCGTCGTGCTCGCACATCTGCGCCATGGTCGCCCGGGTGAGCGCGGACAGCGGATTGAACGCGACGTTGCCCATCAGCTTGACCCAGATGTCGTCGCGCAGCCTCGGTTCGACCGGGGCCTTGAGCCCGCCCGCCACCATCGCGTCGGCGAGATTCCGGCAGCGGACCGACATTTCGCCGGACGGTTCGCCGAGGGAAAACCGCGTGCCCTCAAGGTGCCGGACGACACCCGGCTCCTCGATGACGGTCGAGCAGTAGACGACACAGCCGATCGCCCGCTCGACAGCGAGCACACGGCTGGTCGCCCCGCCGGGATCGACCGCCTCGACGCGACGACCCGCCAGCGGATGACCGGTCAACCCGTGGAAGTACCACCACGGAATGCCGTTCTGCGCCGCGACGAGCGCGGTGTTCTCTTGGAGGAGGGGCTCCAGGAGGTCGCCGCAGTCCGGGTAGGAATGTGCTTTGAGGCCAAGGAAAACGTAGTCGACCGGCCCGATGTCGCGCGGGTCCGACGTGACGTGCGGACGCGCCGTGAAGTCGCCGCGGGGGCTCAGGACCCGCACGCCGTCCGCCGCCATCGCCGCGAGGTGCGCCCCGCGCGCGACGAGGTGGACTTCGGTGCCGCCGCGATGGAGGGCCGCGCCGACGTACGCGCCGATCGCTCCCGCGCCCAGAACCGCCACCCGCATGGTTGCCTCCCGGTCCGGATCCCGCCGACATTAGATTGCATACAGTATCCCGTCTAATGCCTGCCGGACCAGGCTTTGGTTATCGGAAGCGGCGATGACGCAGGGACGGCCGCGGGGACACAGGAACGGCCGCGGGGATGTCGTGGTGATGCGGGGATGCGGGGATGCGGGGATGCGGGGATGCGGGGATGCGGGGATGCGGGGATGCGGGGATGCGCCAGGGTGGCGTGGGGACGCCGTGGTGACAAACAGCTGCCCGGTGCTGCAACGAAGGGACTCCCGCAGTCAGTCCGGCGGGATCGTGCGGCCAGGTCGTTCCGCCAGCCTGTTCCAGGTTCGCGGAACGGCCGCGCCCAAAGTCGTCGTGCGGCCGGTCAATCTGCCTGCGGCCCAACGGAAACTGCTGAACTGAACGTGCGAGCCAGCGAGGTCAGACCTCGCGCACCGACTCCGCCGCGAACCCGGACAACACCAGCCGCGCGGTGCACCGGCTGTGCCCGGCAGCTGACGACGCCCGGCGGCGCACCACCACCTCGTACCGCCGTCCGCCCGCGTCGACCAGCACACTCCGGTCCTCGCCTCGGGCTTCCTCCGCCACGGCCAGCACCGCGTCGAGACCGCGCAGGCCAGTACGGCCGCGGATCTCGATCTCGGCGAACTGCGACCACGCGCTCTCCGCGGAGGTGCGGCCGCGCAGGTTCTCGAAGCGGACGTTGCCGCCGAGCGCTTCCTTCGCCACCAGTTCGGCTTCAGGCACCGCAAGGCTGCCGTGGAGGTAGCCGTCGGGCACGGTCAGGAGGTTGCCTGCCCAGCGGTCGCCGCCGACATGGCTGACCTCCCACACCCGCCCGGGGTGGTTCTGCGCCAGGCTCGTCACCAGCGGACGGCCGAACACCGCGCAGCACATGTCCTTGCTGCCGTGAGTGCAGACGAGAAAGAGCGGACCGGACACCGGCTCGCCGTGCCCGCGCCGTCCGGCGGCGACCGCTTCGAGGTCGAGGTGGGCGAGTTCGTCCAGGTCAGCGACGTCGAGCCGTTCCGTCCAGCGGTTTCCGGGCTGCCCGCTGGCGACGTAGACCGCGCGCGGAGCGCCTGGCTCCCGCGCGTGCCGCCCCGGCTTGCGGATCAGCAGCGGCCGCAGGCCGGCGGCGCGCGCGGCTTCGAGGCGCTCGGCGGGAAACATGGTGGCCAGGACGTCTTCCAGCGCGTCCGGACCCCACGATCCCGGCTGCTCGACCAGCAGCCAGGACGTCATGCGCGCGGCGGTCCCGGCGGGCTCGCCGCCGAGCTCGCGGGTCAACGCGGCGCATCCGGGCGCGGCATTCCGGTCCGGGAAGCAGATTCCCGGACCCGAGTGCCGCACGTCGGGCTTAGGCATGCCTAAGTATAGCTGACCGTTCGTCGTGCCCTTCCGAGGCGACCGCCCGCGGCGCGCGACATCACACGATCGGGCAATGCTCGCCCAGGAGCGACGCGGGAGTTGGGTCAGCCTTGAGCTGTGCGGCCGCGGACCAAGAGCGCCCGCGCTTGCCCCCAGCTCAAGCCCGAGCCACCAGCCCCTGAACGACCAACTCCCCCAGCAACGCCCGCACTGTCGCCGGAGGCACGCCTGGCGCAGCGTCGACGAGCACCTTGAACGGCTGCGGCCCACACCCGAGCAACGCCGCGAGCACCGGCCGCGCGGCTTCGGCGAAAACCAGCCGCTTCCCCGCCCCGACCAGGGCCACCGTGCCGTCGCCGTCCGCTAGCGCGGCGCGCGGAACGAGCAGCCGGACCTCGAAGTCGTCGTCCGGCGGCAGCAGTTCCGCCGTGGCCGCCCACGGCAGGCCGACGCGGGTTTGCGCCGGGGCCTGGGCGTCGCGGTCGGCGAGGAACCGGTCGACGACATCGCCCGCGGTCAGCTCCGCCAGCCGGAGACGCAGTGCTTCAGCCCGCTCGGCCCGGGCGTCCGGACCGGCGAACCGGGGCAGGTCCGCGCGGAACAGCTCGTCGGACCGCAGTTGATCGGCCAGCCACGCCACCAGGTCCACACCGGTGGCGGCGTTGAACCCGATGGTCAGATGCAGCGACTCCTCGCCGACGGCGGACACGTCGTGCCACTGTCCGCGCGGCAGGTAAAGGACGTCGCCGTCCTCCAGAAGGAAGTCGTCGTGCGGCTCGCCCTCCGGACGTTCCGGCAGCTCGACGTCCCGCTGCAGCGGCGAAGGCCGGGTGACCCCGTGCAGCCGCCACCGCTTCCGCCCGGAGAGCTGGACGATGAAGGCGTCGTGGTCGTCCCAGTGCACGTCGAAGCCGTGCGTGGTGCCCCAGCCCGCGTACAGGTTGACCTGGATCCGCTCGCGCAAGTCGTGTTCGAGCCGACCCGCCAGCTCGCCGACCTCGTCGACCAGTTCGTTGACCGAGTCGAGCACGAGCGTCGCGCCCGCGCGCAGGTGTTCGGCGAACGGGGCCGACAGGACGCGCGGGACCTGGCCGTTGCGCCGGGTCGAGACCATTTCGGTGTAGGTGTGGGCGGGGACGACGTCGCCGTCGAGCGCGAGCCGCAGCCGGGGGAACTCCAGCCGGTGCTGGCGCAGCACCCGGTCCAGCTCCGGCCACGGGAGCAGCGACGCGAACCGCCCCTTCTCCCCCGGGAACCGCCGCGGCGCCCTGCCCAGGACCTCTGCGAAGAACTGGCCGGCCTCGAGCGGTGCCACGAGGCCGGCCAGTCCGGGAATCTCCGTCATGGAGCGGGACAACGGCTAGTCGTTGCCGTCGTTGTCGGCCACGGCTCCGTTGGCCTTGCCGCGGTCCACCGCGGCGGTCAGCGGTTCCACGCTCAGCAGCAGGCCGCTGGCGGCCGCGTCGGTGTCGGTTGTCATGCGTTCTTGAGCCATCCGGACCTCGCAACGTCGACGACTGGGCCCGCCTCACGCTACGGGAGATCGACGGGGCGGACATCGGTCATTTGAGTGCTCTTCCCCGGCCCGGCGACCACCCTCGGCAGCCTTGGCCCGTCACAGATTCTGCCGGTAATCCTGCTCGAGACCGGCTCGCAGCTGCTGCTCGTCCACCCCGGCGCGCACCAGCTTCGCGGCCTCGCCCGCGGTCTCGTTCAGTCTGAGATGGTCGGTCCAGATCGTTGACGAGCGCGGCAGATCGGCCGGATCGACATGCCGGGCGGCGTCCCACAACCCGGCCTCGCGCACCGCGGCGCACTGTCCGAGCCGGACGGTCTCCACTTCCACCTTCAGCACCGCTTTCGGGGTGCGGTTGCGCTCGGTCATGGACTCCCGCAGCCCGGGTTCCGTGCTGATGACCGCCTTCCCGGTGATCTCCAGCGTGCGGGTGTCGCCAGGGACTAGGGCCACTACCGCCACGTCGGGGCGTTCGACGATGTTGTGGAACGTATCGGTGCGCCGGTTGCCCGGCCGATCGGCGAGGACGACCGCCGTCGGTCCGATCATGCGGGCCGCTCCGGGAGGATCGCCCTTCGGACTGGCGTCCGCGCGCCCAGCGCTGTCCCGTGACGTGATCACCGCGAACGGTGCGGCAGCAAGGAAAGCGGCCGCTGCGGGTCCGAGGAGCTCGCCTTCCTCGGCTCCGTCCTCCGAAGCGCGGCCGGGACCCCACAGGTCCGATCGGATCACCGCTTTGCCGCAGTGGAGGAACGCTTCCTCTACGAGGAGCCCGTCTTCGTCGAGGGTTCCGTTGATGCGCAAGGTCTCGCGCCATCCGGGGACCAGCACCAGCAGCGCGGCGCCTGTTCCCGGTGCGGCGTCCGCCGGAACCGGGACCTTGAGCCGCGTCTCGGTCTCCGCCTTCGCGAACCCGGCCGCTCCGCCGACCATCCCGGCCCGCTGACGACCCCCTGCGTCGACATAGCCGAGCGCGGCGGCGGGGCTGTGCGCGAGCAGCACGCGGCAATGCGGGTCGAGGTGGTCGATCGACTTCATCATGACCGGCAGCGGCCGTTCGCCCACGACGCGTTCCAGGTCCGGCGCTGCTCGGATGATCCCCATGGAGTTAGGTTAACCTAAGAAGCTGACGGGGGCTGCGGGCGTCTCGCGCACCGGCGGCTTCCGCGCGGCCGGGCAGCGCGGGATCGATCCGCCTGACACGAGCGGCACCGGCCAGCTCCATCAGTCCCGCG
Organism: Amycolatopsis sp. NPDC004079; assembly: GCF_040610415.1. Lineage (NCBI taxonomy): Bacteria > Bacillati > Actinomycetota > Actinomycetes > Pseudonocardiales > Pseudonocardiaceae > Amycolatopsis > Amycolatopsis sp. NPDC004079. The sequence continues at coordinate 45,134 of NZ_JBEXMH010000001.1, forward strand.
CCGAGACTCGCGCGGCGGCGAGCGGCGCAGGTTTCACCGACCGCCGAACACGAATGTCCACCACCACGGGGATTCGCTCCGCCGCCAAGCACGAACGGCACTGGCCAGCACCAGACTCGCCGTCCGTCACGCGCCGCAGCACTTCCCCACCAGGCCGGTTCCGCACCAGAACCCGCCTCGCTGGCCCCCGCCCAGCGGCCAGCCCACCGCCCCGTCGAGCCACGTCCGGCGGAACATCGCACACCCGATCCGGAATCCCGGGATTTTGCATACCAAAACCTGTATCCTGAAAACTGAGTTCCTCGAATCCCGCCGCAGATCCCACCACCCGAGGTGCACCGTGACCGAGTCCGTTTCCCCCCTGCCCGAACGCGGGCCCACCGGCCGCCGGACGGCCAAGGGGTCGCTCGCCGGCAAGAGCGGCAACCGGGTGGAGCGGCCCGCGCCGTTGCGGCAGGTCGTGTACGACGCGCTCGCCGAGCTGATCATCAACCGCACGCTCGAACCCGGCCAGCACCTGGTCGAGGCTGATCTGGCCGAGTACCTGGGCGTCAGCCGCCAGCCGGTCCGCGAGGCGCTGCAACGGCTGCAGAGCGAAGGCTGGGTCGACCTCCGGCCGGCGCAGGGCGCGTTCGTGCACCTGCCCACCGACGAGGAGGCCGACCAGCTGCTCGGCGTCCGGGCGGTCCTGGAGACCCATTCCGCCCGGCTCGCCGCGGCCTGCGCGACCGACGAGGACATCAAGCGCCTGTGGGAACTGCAGGACGTCGGCATGAAAGCCCTCGCCGCCGACGACAGCGAACGGCTCGTCGCGGCGAACGCCGACCTGCATTCGTACATCACCGAACTGACCGGCAACGCGGTCCTGTCCGAGCTGATCGGCCTGGTCGACCGCCGCGTGCGCTGGTACTACACGCCGATCGCGCGACCTCGCGGACGCGACGCGTGGCAGGAGCACGCCGCGCTCATCGAGGCGATCGCGGCGCACAACGTCGACAAGGCGGAGAAAATCATGGCGCAGCACACCGAACGCACGCGCCGGGCGTTCCACGAACGGCCGGGCGCGTCGGAGTGAAGCACGGCGGTCCGGGAGCGACGGGGCGGATGCCAGCCGTCCCGTCGCTCCCGGACCCGCGGGGTGCTCAGCTGCCGGCAGCCGGAGCGGTGCGGGCGATCTGCTTGCCCGCCTTTTCCGTCGCGCCGCGCCCGGAACGCCCGGGCTGGTGCAGGAACAGCGTCATCACCGCGGACAGCAACGCGATGCACCCGGCCAGCACATACGCACCGGTGTAACCCCACGCGGCGATCACCCCGGCGGCCAATCCGCCGCCTCCGACCCCGCCGACCAGTTTCGCGCTGTAGACGATGCCGTAGTTGGTCGCGTTGTGGTTCTCGCCGAAGTAATCCGGCACCAGCGCGGCGAACAGCGGATAGAACGCGCCGCTGCCGAACCCGGTCAGCACCGCGAATACCATGAACCAGAACAAACTGTGCGTCTTGCCCGACCACAGCACACCGAATTGCGCGAACGCCGCGATCACCAGCACCCAGAACAACGTCGCCTTGCGGCCGATCCGGTCGGACGCCCAGCCGACGATTCCCCGGCCGACCCCGTTCACAATGGCCAGGACTCCCGCTGACGAAGCCGCCACAAAGGCGCCGAACTGGCTTTCCTTGGCGAAATCGACCTGGAAATTGATCCCGAACAGCGAAACCCCGCCGATCACCACGAGGGTGACCCACATCAGCGGCAGCATGCCGGTGCGGATCGCCTCCATCGGCGAGAACTGGCGCACCGCGGGCGGGTTCTTGGCCAGGCTCTTCGCCTTGCCCGCCGCGCTGCCCTTCAGCCAGGCGATCGGGTCGACCTCGGCCGGCCACCAGTTCTTCGGCGGGTCCTTGAACAGGAAACCGCACAGCCCGACCACTACGAGCATGTACAGGCCGATCGCGTCGAGCGTGATCGTCACGTTCTCATGCCCGAGAAAAGCGCTGAACAGGTAAATGAACGGCACCGAACCGTACGCGAACCCGCCGTTCACGAACCCGGTGCGGGCGCCGCGTTTCTCCGGATACCATTTCCCGACCATGTTGATGCACGTCGCGTACACCAGTCCGGCACCGATTCCGCCCAGCACCGAATACCCGATGAACGCCACCACCAGATTTCCGCTGTGCGCGATGGAGAAGTAGCCGATTCCGGAACACACCGCCCCGGCCAGCATCGCCGTCTTCGCCGACACGATGTTCTTCTCCCGCAGGCGCCCGGCCGGGAACGCGACCCCGGCCTGGAACACGGCCCAGATGCTGGCCAGCCAGAACGCGTCCGACAACGACCAGCCGTATTTCTCTTCGAGCGTTCCCTCGACGGCTCCCCAGCCGTACTCGAACACGCTCACCGCCATCATGGCCACCCACGGCAGCCAGACCATCCAGCCGCGGGACCGTCCCATCAGGTCCCGGGGGCTCTCCCCGATCCGGTAAGTCCGCCCGTTTTCGTCGACGATCTCCTGGTATGTCGGTTGGGCTGCGGTCATGAGAATTCTCTTTCGTCACCGTTGACTTCGGTTCCCGTGCCGGGCTGTCTCCGTTCTTCCCCCGAGCCGGGACGCGACCCGCGTCCCGGCGTCCCTTCCTCGCCGCACTCCGCTGACCAGCGGTTAGGTGTCGGGCAACGTACGCCTCCCTCCGGACTTGATCAAGGCAGCAGATCCGCCGATCGCGCCCAGCGGTATTTCGCGCCGAGCACCGCGACCGGCTTTTCGGTCGTGTACGGATAAGCGACGACGCCGTGTGCGTACAGGTGCTCGCTGGCCTGCTCGACCTCGACATCCCCGGACAGCGAAGCCACCACCGGCTTGTGGATCCCCTTTCGCCGGAACTCCTCGACGACGTCCACGACCAGCTCCGCGAACACCATCGGCGGCGTGACGATCGTGTGCCAGTAGCCGAGAACCAACGAGTGAATACGATCGTCGGACAGGCCGAGCGCGATGGTGTTCCGATAGGTCGAGGGCGGTTCGCCGCCGGTGATGTCCACCGGGTTGCCGGCCGCGCCGAACGGCGGGATGTATTCGCGGAACGCGGCGTCGAGGTCGTCCGGGATACTCATCAACGTGAGCCCGTTGTCCACACAGGCGTCCGACAGCAGCACCCCGGAACCGCCCGCGCCGGTGATGATCACGACGTTTTCGCCCTTCGGCGTGGGCAGTTTCGGCACGCCTCGCGCGTACTCGAGCAGGTCGTTGAGCCCGGGCGCGCGAATGACGCCGCTCTGGCGCAGGATGTCGTCGTAGACCCGGTCATTTCCCGCCAGCGCACCGGTATGCGACCCGGCTGCTTTCGCCCCTTCCGACGTGCGTCCGGCTTTCAGCACTACCACCGGTTTCTTCGCCGACACCCGTTTCGCGGTCTCGGCGAACGCGCGACCGTCTTTGAGATCTTCCAGATGCATGGCGACGAGTTCGGTGTTGTCGTCGTGCTCGAAAAACGTCAGAAGATCGTCTTCGTCGATATCCGCCTTGTTTCCGACGCCGACGATCGCCGACACGCCCATCCCCGCTGACCGGCTGAAGCCCAGGATCGCCATCCCGATCCCGCCGCTCTGCGAGGACAGCGCGACGCCGCCTTTGACGTCATACGGAGTGCAGAACGTCGCGGACAGGTTCTCCGGCGTGTAGTAGTAGCCGTAGATATTCGGGCCGAGAATCCGCACGCCGTGGTTGCGCGCGATGGCCAGGACTTCGTTCTGCAGTGCGATGTTTCCCGTCTCGCCGAAGCCCGACGGGATCAGGATCGCCCCGGCCACGCCCTTCGCGCCGGCCTCTTCGAGCGCCGCCGGCACGAACTTGGCCGGAATCGCGAAGACCGCGACATCCACGTCGCCGGGCACGTCCGCGATGCTCGGGTACGCCTTGCGGTCGAGGATCTCCGCGGCCTTCGGATTGATCGGATAGATCTCGCCCGCGTAGCCGCCGTTGACGAGGTTCTTCATCACCGAATTGCCGATCTTGCCGTCCTCGGCGGACGCGCCGATCACCGCGACCGCGGCCGGTTTCATGATCCGGTTCATCGCGGTCAGGATCTCGTCCTGGCTGAATCGCACCGGTTCCGCGGCCGCCGCCGGATCGACGAGAATCCGCACGTCCACCGCGGTCGCCCCGTCGCCGGTGGCGAGCACCGGGTTCAGGTCGACCTCGGCCAGCTGCGGAAAGTCGGTGACCAGTCGCGACAGCCGGTGCACGACATCAGCCAGCGCCGTCTTGTCCACCGCCTCGCCGCCGCGCACTCCATTGAGGACCTCAGCGGCGGCGATCCCGTCCACCATGGACAGAGCTTCGCCGGTGCTTGTGGGCGCCAGCCGGAAAGTGACGTCCTTCAGCACTTCGACCAGAACTCCGCCGAGTCCGAACGCGACGATCTTGCCGAAGCTCGGATCGGTGACCGCGCCGATGATCACCTCCTGTCCCCTGGTCAGCATCTGCTGCACCTGGACGCCGGTGACGCGCGCCGATGCGTCGTAAGCCCTGGCATTAGCCAGAATCGTGGCGTACCCGTCCTCGACCTCTTGTGCGCTGCGAAGGCCGACGAGCACGCCGCCAGCCTCGGTTTTGTGCAGGATGTCCGGCGATACGATCTTCAGCACGACCGGCAGGCCGATTTCCGTCGCCTGCGCCACCGCTTCCCCCGCGGACGTGGCGAGCCTTTCCGGCGGCGTCGGAATGCCGTATGCCTCGCAGACCGCACGGCCTTCCGGCGCGGTCAGTGTGGAACGGCCTTCCTCGGCTGCCCGGGCCAGGATTTCCGCGACCGCCGCGCGGCCAGTTTCCGTGGCCATCCTCAGATCACGCCCGCCGTGCGCAGCTGCTCGACATCCGCCGCGCTGTAGCCGATTTCGCCGAGCACTTCGTCGTTGTGTTCGCCCAGCAACGGAGAACGCTCGACATCCACCGGCGAATCCGACAGCTTCAACGGGCAGCCGACGGTCTTGAACGCGCCGCGCTCCGGATGCGGCACCTCGACCACCGATCCCAGCTCGGCCAGCGTCTCGTCCTCGATCAGCTCCTTAGTGGACAGAATCGGTCCACAAGGGATGTTGCGGGCGTTCAGCAGCTCCATCACGTCCCATTTGGTGCGCTGCTCGGTCCATTCCTCGACCATCGCGAACACCTTGTCCAGTTTGGACAGTCGAGCCTCCGGGGTCGCCCAGTCCGGGTCCTCGGCGAGCTCCGGCCGTCCGATGAGCTCGGTCAGCGGAGCCCAGCCGACGGGCTGGACGATGACGTAGATGTAGTCGTTGGGCCCGCCCGGCGCGCAGCGCACCGCCCAGCCCGGCTGGCCGCCGCCGGACGCGTTGCCCGAACGCGGCACCTCGTCGCCGAAGCGCTCGTTGGGGTACTCCCCCAGCGCCCCGTGCGCGAGCCGCTGCTGGTCGCGCAGCTTGACCCGGCACAGGTTGAGCACCGCGTCCTGCATCGCCACCTGCACGCGCTGCCCGCGCCCAGTGCCCGTGCGCTGGTACAACGCCGCGAGAATCGCCGCGACGAGATGGATGCCCGTCCCCGAATCACCGATCTGCGCACCGGTCGCGGTCGGCGGCCCCTGCTCGAAGCCGGTCGTGCTCATCGAGCCGCCCATCGCCTGCGCGATCACCTCGTAGGCCTTGAAATTCGCGTACCTGCCGGGGCCGAACCCCTTGATGGACGCGTAGATCAGCCGCTCGTTGATCTCGTGCAGCTTCTCCCAGGAGAACCCGAAACGGTCCACCACACCGGGCCCGAAGTTCTCCACCAGCACGTCCGCCGAGGACACCAGCTTGGCGAAGACCTCCTTGCCCTGCTCGCTTTTCATGTTGAGCGTGATGCTGCGCTTGTTCGCGTTCAGCATCGTGAAGTACAGACTGTCCACTCCGGGCAGATCGCGCAGCTGGCCCCGGGTGATGTCGCCGCGGCCGGGGGTTTCGAGCTTCACGACGTCCGCGCCGAGCCAGGCGAGGATCTGGGTCGACGACGGTCCTGATTGGACGTGGGTCATGTCGAGGACGCGGACGCCCTCCAGTGCCTTTCCCATCTTCGGCTCCTCCCGACTACTTGTACATCGTCTGGTTCATGGTTCCGGGGGCGTAGGCGTCCGGGTCGACCCAGACGTTGATCAGCGACGGCTTGCCGGATTCCCGCGCGCGGCGCAGCGCCGGGGCGATGTCCGCCGGGTCGCGGACCTCCTCGCCGTAGCCGCCGAGCATCCGGGCGAACTGGTCGTAGGGCACGTCGCCGAGGGTGTTTCCGACGCGTTCGCGGGCCGGCCCGTATTTCTGCGCCTGGCCGTAGCGGATCTGGTTCATCGACGAGTTGTTCCCGACGATCCCGACGAACGGGAGATCGAACCGCACGAGTGTCTCGAAATCCCAGCCGGTCAAGGAAAACGCCCCGTCGCCGAAAAGCGCGACGACTTCCTGATCCGGACGTGCGTGCTTCGCCGCCATCACGAAAGGAATGCCGACCCCGAGCGTCCCCAGCGGACCGGGATCCATCCAGTGTCCCGGCGCCTTCGGCTGCACGACCTGACCGGAGAAGGTCACGATGTCGCCGCCGTCGCCGATGTAGATCGAATCCTCGGTCAGGAATTCGTTGATCTCGTGCACGAGCCGGTACGGGTGGATCGGATTCGCGTCGGAATGCTGCTGCGGCAACCGCTTCTGCTTGGCTTTCTCCTCGACCGCACGCAGTTCCTCCAGCCACGGCTTGCGCCCGACCGCCCCGTTGTCCACACGGCCCGACGCGGCATCCGCGACCGCGGCGAGGATCTGTCCGGCGTCTCCGACAATGCCGAGATCGATGTCGCGATTCTTGCCGACCGTCCGGTAGTCGAGGTCGATCTGCACCACTTTCGCGTCCGGGGAAAGCCTTTTGCCGTAGCCCATCCGGAAGTCGAACGGTGTGCCGACAATGACGATCACGTCAGCGTTGTCGAACGCGTAACGGCGGGAAAGCTGGAAGTGGTGCGGATCGCCCGGCGCCAACGTTCCTCGGCCAGCGCCGTTCATGTACGCCGGGATGTTCAGCGTGCGCACAAGTTCCGTCGCCGGCTCGGCAGCGCGCGTCGTCCAGACCTGGCTGCCGAGCAGAATCGCCGGTTTCTTGGCGTGCACCACCAAATCCGCGAGCTTTTCGACATCCGCCGGATCGCCCGCGTTCCGGGTGGAGGCGCGATACCGGCCGGACTCCGGGATCCGCGCGTTCTCCACCGGCACGCGGGCGTCGAGAACGTCACGCGGAATCTCCAAAAAGGACGGTCCGGGCGCGCCGGCGAAGGCTTCCCGGAACGCCATCGACACCAGGTCGGCCGCCCGCGAGGGATGCGGGACGGTCGCGGCGAACTTGGTGATCGGGCTCATCATGTCCACGTGCGGGAGGTCCTGCAGCGAGCCCATTTTGTGCTGGCTCAACGCACCTTGGCCGCCGATCAGCAGCATCGGGCTCTCCGCGCGCAGCGCGTTCGCGACCCCCGTGACCGCGTCGGTCGTCCCCGGCCCCGCCGTGACCACCGCACAGCCCGGACGGCCGGTGATCCGCGCGTACCCGTCGGCCGCGTGCGCCGCGACCTGCTCGTGCCGGACGTCGATGACGCTGATGCCCTCGTCGACGCAGCCGTCGTAGATGTCGATGATATGGCCGCCGCAGAGGGTGAAGATGGTGTCGACGCCCTCGGCTTTCAGGGCTTTCGCGACCAGGTGGCCGCCGGAGATCGTTTCTGCTGCCCCGCGGTCGCCGTTGGCGGTGGTGGCCCTGGGCTGGCCCGTGGTCCCGCTGGCTTTCGCTCCGGCAGTCTCGCTGGTCTGCGCGCTGGCGTTGACCTCGGTTTGCTTCGCCGCCTTCTCGCTGGCGTTCTCACCGTTGCTCCCGCTGAGGTCCTGGCCGGTCTGCCCGCTGGGGTTCTCGCCGGTCTGCTGGCCTGCTTGCCGGCCGGTCGTGGTTGGCGACATGCGCAACTCCTCCTGTCCCGCGCCGGACCTCTCTGATCCGCGCGCTCGTCCCGGTCTGCTCGTGCCCTCTCCGCAGCCCGCCGGATCTGTCGCCGCAGGTCAGCGGCTCGTCGCCGGAAGACTGTAGATTGCATACCGTATGAGGTAGGCATTAGACTTACTCTTCGAGCCGCCCGCTGTCCAGGGGCATCCGCAGGTTTGTCCGACTGGCTTGCGGGTCGCTTCGCCACCCGATTCGGCGGGAGGTTCGCCAGCTGATTCGCCGGGTCAAGCTGCCTTGCCGGGAGCTGCCGCCACGCCCGCTCGGGCCGCGACTTCAACCCGAAACCTCAACCCGCCGTCCGCCATCCGCCTCGGCGAGGCGGCTCCGCCGAACCGGCCGATCGAGAAGCGGCCGATCGAGAAGCGGCCGCGACCGGCGAGCAAACCCGCCACTCACCCAACCCGCAAACCCCCCTCCGCCTCCGCAAGGAAGGAATCCCGATGGATCTCTTGGAACACCAAGCGCGCGACCTCTTCGCCGCGCACGGCGTGCCGGTTCCCCGCGGCCGCGTGGCCGCCACGCCCGAAGAAGCACGGGCGGCGGCCGTCGACATCGGCGGGCCGGTTGTCGTCAAAGCCCAAGTCAAGACTGGCGGCCGAGGCAAGGCAGGCGGCGTGAAACTCGCGAACCGGCCGGATGACGCCGAGCGGATCGCCGGCGAGATCCTCGGCATGGACATCAAAGGCCACCGTGTGCACCGCGTTCTCGTGACCGAGGCGAGCGACATTGCCGACGAGTACTACGCTTCCTACCTCCTCGACCGCGCGGACCGAACCTTTCTCGCGATGGCATCGGCGGCTGGCGGAATGGATATCGAGGAAGTCGCCGAGACCCGGCCGGAAGCGCTGGTCAAGGTGCCGATCGACATCCGCGTCGGGGTCGATCTGGTGAAAGCCCGCCGGATCGCCGCGGCGGCGCGCCTTCCGGTCGAAGCGGCGAGCGTCCTGGTTCGGCTGTGGGATGTGTTCACGTCGGAGGACGCGACGCTCGTGGAGGTGAATCCGCTTGCCCGGACGCGCAGCGGGGAGATCGTCGCGCTCGACGGGAAGGTCACGCTTGACGACAACGCGGCGTTCCGGCATCCCGGGCACCAAGCGTTCGCCGACTCCGAAGTCGGGGATCCGCTTGAGCAGCAGGCCGCCGAGCAGGGACTCAACTACGTGAAGCTTGACGGCGACATCGGCGTGATCGGCAACGGCGCCGGGCTCGTGATGTCCACTCTGGATGTAGTGGCTGCCGCGGCGCGGGACGCGGGGGCGGTCGGACCGGCGAATTTCCTCGACATCGGCGGCGGGGCGTCGGCGGAAGTGATGTCGGCCGGGCTGGGGGTGATTCTCGGGGACCCGGCGGTGCACAGCGTGTTCGTGAACATCTTCGGCGGCATCACGGCGTGCGACGCGGTGGCGGACGGCATCGTGAAAGCGCTGGCGCTGCTGGGCGATCGCGCGACGAAACCGTTGGTCGTCCGGCTCGACGGGAACAACGTCGCGGAGGGCAGGCGGATCCTCGCCGAGGCAGCGCATCCACTGGTCACGGTGGTCGCGACGATGGACGACGCCGCACGCGAAGCGGCCGGGCTCGCGACCGGGACGGAGAGCTGACCGATGGCGATTTTCCTGGACGACACCAGCCGGGTCATCGTTTCCGGCATCACCGGCTCGGAGGGCGCCAAGCACACCCGCCGGATGCTGGCCGCGGGCACGACCGTCGTGGGCGGGGTGAATCCGCGCAAGGCCGGGCAGACCGTTTCCCTTGACGGCCACGAACTGCCGGTGTTCGGCGGCGTCGCCGAGGCGATGAAGGAGACCGGTGCGGACGTAGTGGTCTTGTTTGTGCCGCCGCCCTTTGTGAAGGACGCGGTGCTCGAAGCGATCGACGCCGGCATCGGTCTCGCGGTGGTGATCACCGAGGGCGTGCCGGTGCACGATTCCGCCGCGTTCTGGGCGTACGCGCGCGACAGCCGCACCCGGATCATCGGACCGAACTGCCCCGGACTCATCTCCCCCGGGCGGTCGAACGCCGGGATCATTCCCGCCGACATCACCGGTCCCGGACGGATCGGGCTGGTGTCGAAATCCGGGACGCTCACCTATCAGCTCATGCACGAACTCCGCGACATCGGGTTTTCCAGCTGCATCGGCATCGGCGGCGACCCGGTCATCGGCACCACGCACATCGACGCGGTCGAGGCGTTCGAGAAGGACCCGGACACCGACGTGATCGTGCTGATCGGCGAAATCGGCGGCGACGCGGAGGAGCGCGCGGCGGCTTACGTGCGCGAGAACGTGCGGAAGCCGGTCGTCGGATACGTCGCCGGGTTCACCGCTCCGGAGGGCAAGACCATGGGGCACGCGGGAGCGATCGTGTCGGGATCGTCCGGGACCGCCGCGGCGAAGAAGTCGGCTCTCGAAGCGGCCGGGATCCGGGTCGGGCGCACGCCGAGCGAGACAGCACGGCTGGTTCGCGAGGTTCTCGCCGAAACCAGCTGACGCTTCTCTGAGGCAGCACAGGCGTAGTACTACGACCGAAGTGACTCGGAGCCAGGAGGACCGATGGACCTGCGGCAGCTGGAAACCGTCGTGGCAGTGGCCGAGGAAGGCGGGTTCACGGCTGCCGCGCGGCGGCTGCATACGGTGCAGTCGACTGTGTCCACAGTGGTCCGTGCGCTCGAACGGGATCTCGACGCCGAGTTGTTCGAGCGCACCACCCATCGGGTCGCGCTTACGCCTGCGGGCAAAGCTTTTCTCCCCGCTGCGCGCGCCGCGCTGGAGGCGGCGAGCCAGGCTCGCGCGACCGTCGACCGGGCGCGCTGGCAGGTCACCGGGGAGGTCCGGATCGGTGTCATGCCCGGGGCGTGGCCGGAACCGCATCGGGCGCTGAGCGCGTTGCGCCGGGACCATCCCGGGGTGCGGGTGCTGGTGCGAACCGCGCCGCCGCAGCAGCTGCGCGAGGCGGTCGTGACATCCACTGTGGACATAGTGGTCGCGGTCGCCGGCTGTGCCCCGGGCGACGGACTGGTGAGCCGTCCAGTCCGGCGAGAGGAGATGGTGCTAGTCACCGCCGCCGGGGCCGGCTCGGCGGATCAGTCAGTTTCGGCCGCCGAAGCAGCCAGTACCGCAGTGGTGGATTTCGCGCCGGGCTGGGCGATCCGGGAGGCGACCGACCGGACGTTCCAGTCAGCACGAGTGCGCCGGACCGTCGTCCACGAGGTCACCGACGCGCCCTCCGCGGCCGACCTTGTGCGACACGATCTCGGCGGGTGCGTGCTGCCGGTGTCGGTGGCCGCGCAGTTCCCCGACCTGACCGGCCGCCGTTTCACTCGCGGCGGTCCGACGTGGAACATCACGGCCACGCACGCCAGCGACCCCCGACCGGCGGTGGCTGCGGTGTTGCGGCATCTGACCTGAGCGCCCAGCGGGGCATCTGCAACAGCCCGACCTCGAGTATCACGGCGAGCCGCATCAGGCAGTGGTGACGGTGTTGCGGCACCTGACCAGACGCAGCGGCGCGGAACACCACCGCGACAAACGCTGGCGATCAACCGCCGGAGAGGGCAGCGATGTTGCTGCGCCTGACCCGACGACGGTTCACTCGCAGCAGACCTCGAACATCGCGGCACCCCACGCTGACAACCCGCGTCCAGAGATGGCGGCTTCGCAACGCCCGACCTCATCAAGCCCACGCTGCTTCACTTGCAGACACGAGGCCGCGCCCGGCAGTCCCGGCTTCGCAACGTCAAGCCCAGGCCCGGCGTTGAGCGATCCGTCCCAATACAACGCCTCTGCAACCCGACGACACCCGTATCCGGCCGCCTTGGCGACCCAACGACGCCCGGCAAACCCGACTCAGCCAGAAGCCCAATCCGCCCGAATATGCTTCAGATGCGCCCGCACCTGCCCCTCCAACCGGCCACAATCCCGCGCCGCCACCGTCGCCAGCATCTCGCGGTGCTCCCGGGCCGAATCGGTCAACCGACCATGCTCGGCGAGTTTTTCCAAGCCGTACAAGCGTGTCTGGTCGCGCAGGTTCGCGATGGCGTCCGTCAGGCGTCCGTTTCCCGCCAGGGACAGCAAGTCCAGATGGAACCGGCGGTCGGCCTCCAGGAAGCGCGCGACATCGCCATCCCCAGCCGCGGCCTCGATCTCGGCGGCCCGGCCGTCCAGCCGGGCGAGGTCGGCTGGACCGGCAGCCGCGGCGGCGGACAGCGTCGCCGGGACCTCGAGCAGCAGCCGCATCTCGTAGATTTCGTCCAGGTCGCGTTCGGTCATCGCGACGACCCGGTAGCCGCGGTTGCGGACCGGTTCCAGGAGGCCCTGGTTGACCAGGGTCAGCAGTGCCTCGCGCACCGGGCTGCTCGACACGCCCAGGCGCGTCGCGAGGGCCGCGGCCGAATAGATGTCGCCGGGGCGCAGTTCGCCGGACACCATCGCTTGCCGCACCACTTCGAGCACTTGTTCGCGCAGGTTCGTGCGCTGCAGCTGCGTCAACGGGGCGCTCCTCCGCTCTCGCGGGCTTGACTTCACCCGCTCCTGTCCCGCATCGTACAGGAGTAACCGGTAGCCGGTTACTAAGGAGTAACTCATGCCTGAGGTCCGAGGTTACTGCACGTTGTGCCGGTCGCGTTGCGGCGCGATCTACACGATCGAGAACGGTTCGCTGCGCGGCGTCCGGCCGGATTCCGCGCATCCGACCGGGGCCGCGCTGTGTCCGAAGGGCCGGGCCGCGCCTGAACTGGTGCACTCCCCCGAACGGCTGCGTCGGCCGTTGCGCCGCACGACGCCGAAGTCCGATCCGGATCCGAAGTGGCGCGAGATCAGTTGGGACGAGGCGCTTTCCGAGATCGCCGGGCGGCTCGGCGACATCCGCGCGGCCAGCGGGGCGGAGGCGGTCGCGTTTTCGGTCACCTCCCCCAGCGGCACGCCGATGACCGACTCGATCGACTGGGTCGAGCGGTTCATCCGGCTCTTCGGCAGCCCCAACACGCTGTACTCGACCGAGATTTGCAACTGGCACAAGGATTTCGCGCACGCGTTCACCTTCGGTTCGGGATTGCCCGCCCCGGATTACGCGGGTACGGAGTTCGCGGTGCTGTGGGGGCACAATCCGGCTAAGGCTTGGCTCGCGCAATCTGCCGCGCTGGCGGGAGCGCGGACGCCGAAGCTGGCGGTTGTCGATCCACGGCGGACTGCCAGCGCGGTGCAGGCCGAGCATTGGCTCCGGGTCCGGCCAGGTACCGACGGTGCGCTCGCACTCGGGGTCGCGCGGACGTTGCTCGAGCGTCGCGGGCATGACGAAGCGTTCGTGCGGTCGTGGACGAACGCTCCATTGCTGGTCCGCGTCGACACTGGCCGGTTCTTGCGGGCGGCGGAGATTGATCCCGCGGCGGCCGGTTTTGCGGTATGGGACGAAGCGGCTGGTCAAGCTGAGCCGTACGACCCGGATTATCCAGCAAGCGGGCCGGAAAGGTTTGCGCTGTACGGAAAGCGCCGCGTGCGCACGGTAGCCGGTTCGGTCGACTGTGTTCCCGCGTTCGAGCATTACGCGCAGGCCTGTGCCGCGTGGCCGCTCGACCGGACAGAGGCAGTGACGACCGTCGAGGGCGCCGCGATCGAAGCGTTCGCGGCTGATCTTGCCGAGGCGAAGTCCGTGACGTACGCGGCTTGGTCGGGCGTCGGCCAGCACGCGAACGCGACGCAGACCGAGCGCGCGATCGCCACCCTCTACGCGCTCACCGGCAGTTACGACTCCGCTGGCGGCAACGTCGTTCTGCCGAAACTGCCGGTAGCGCCCGTCACGTCGCCGGATCAGCTCGCGCCTGAGCAGCGCGCGAAAGCCCTTGGCATTCAGGAGTTTCCGCTCGGACCGCCGGCACAGGGCTGGGTGACTGCGCGCGACTTTTGCCGGGCGGTGCTCGATGAGGAGCCCTATCCGGTCCGCGCGTTGGTGTCGTTCGGCGGGAATCTTCTGCTTTCGCAACCGGACCCCCGGCGGACTGCGGAAGCGTTGCGGCGCTTGGAGTTCGCGGTTCATCTCGACTTGTTCGAGAACCCGACCGCGCGGTTCGCCGACCTTCTGCTGCCGGTCCAGACGCCGTGGGAGCACGAGGCGGTCAAGGCGGGTTTCGAAATCACACGAGCGGCGCAGGAACACGTGCAGCTGCGGCCGCGGATGACGGATCCGATCGGCGAGTCGCGTTCGGACACTGAGGTCGTGTTCGAGCTGGCCGAGCGGCTCGGGCTGGGCGCGGAGTTTTTCGACGGCCGCATCGAGGACGGCTGGGACCATCAGCTGGCACCGCTCGGCCTCACCGCTGCGGAGTTGCGCGAGCGGCCCGGCGGCGTCGATCTGCCGTTGCGGACTGAGTACCGCAAATACGCCCAGTGCGCGGAAAATGGCGCGGTGACAGGGTTTTCGACGCCGACTCGGAGAGTCGAGCTGTATTCCGAGCAACTCGCCGAGCACGGCCAGCCCGCCGTCCCGAATGCGGATCCGCCCGCGCCGGATCCCCGGCGCCCGCTGGTGCTGACGTGCGCGAAGAACGGGTACTTCTGCCACAGCCAGCATCGCGGGATCTCGTCGCTGCGCAAGCGTTCTCCGGAACCGGCCGTCGACCTGAGCGCGGAACTCGCCGCCGAGCGCGGAATCGAGGACGGGCAATGGGTCCGGATCACGACCGCCGCCGCGGACGTCCGGATGCGGGCGCGGATCGACCCCGCGCTGCATCGCGACGTGGTCGTGGCGGAGTACGGCTGGTGGCAGCCGGCGCCCGACCTCGCGCTTCCCGGTTCGGATCCGCTCGAGGACGGCGGGACCAACTACAACCTGCTGGTCGGCGACGACGCCCATGACCCGGTGAGCGGATCGGTCCCGCTGCGCTCGACGTTCTGCGACATCCAGCCCGACGAGGCGGAGTCGTGGACCGGCCAGCGGGAGTTCGTGGTCGAGCGCGCGGAGTTCGAGACCGAGGACATCCGGTCGGTGCACCTCAAGCCGGTCGACGGCCGTGCGGTGCCGGAGTTCCGTGCCGGGCAGCACATCACGGTCGCCTGGCCGGACGCACCTGGGCTGACCCGCAGCTATTCGCTTACCGGGTCCGCTCAAGTGCCGGACGACGGGTACGCGATCGCGGTGCGGCGGGTGTCGGGCGGGCAGTTCTCGCCCGCGGTGCACGACCGGGTTCAGCCGGGGACTCGCTTGCTGGTCACGGCTCCGTCCGGCGGGTTCGCGCTGCCGACTGTCCATTCGCGACCGATCGTGCTGCTGGCCGCCGGGATCGGGATCACGCCGTTCCTGAGCTATCTGGAGACTCTCGACCCGGCGTCGGCGCCGGAGATCGTGCTGCACCACGGGAGCCGCGACCGGTCTCGGCACGCGTTCCGCGAGCGCATCGCCGGGCTGGCGGGCCGCTTGCCCACCGTCCAGATCGTGGACCACTACAGTCGTCCTGGTCCGGAGGAGCACTACGATTTCACCGGCCGGGTCACCGCTGACCGGATCGACGCCGGCCTGATCCGGCGGCGCGCCCGGTTCTACTTGTGCGGTCCCGAAAGCATGCTGGACGAGCTCACCGCGGACCTGGTGGGGCGGGGCGTGCCGCGCTTCGACATCTTCACCGAGAAGTTCCACGCCGCGGCCGCACCGGTCCAGATCCCGGACGGTGCCACGGCCACCGTGCGGTTCGCGCGGTCCGGCCGCGAGGTCACCTGGCGGGCGGGCGACGGGGACCTGCTGCGGTTCGCCGAGGCTTCCGGGGTCGCGCTGCCCAGCGGATGCCGGCTCGGACAGTGCGAAAGCTGCGCGGTGCCGGTGCTCGACGGAACGGTCGCGCACCTGGTCGCCATCGCCGACGATCTGCCCGCTGACCAGTGCCTTGCCTGCCAGGCGGTACCCACTACCGACGTAGTGCTCGACGCGTGAGCCTGGTCACCCCCTAACTTCGCAAACCCCGTCGGGGGTGCGAAATCCGGCACTCGGACGGCATCATCGGCAGATGGCACTCGAGAGGACATCGCGCGAAGTGTACGAGGACATCGTCCGGAAGAACCCGGCCGAGCCGGAGTTCCACCAGGCCGTGTTCGAAGTGCTCGAAGCGATCCGGCCCGCTCTGCAGCGGGACCCGGACCTGCGCGACGCGGCGATGCTGGAGCGCCTGTGCGAGCCGGAGCGGCAGGTGATGTTCCGGGTGGTCTGGACCGACGACGCGGGCGCGGTGCACGTCAACCGCGGCTTCCGGGTCGGGTTCAGCTCGGCGCTCGGGCCGTACAAGGGCGGGCTGCGCTTCCGCGGCGACGTCACGCTCGGGACGGTCAAGTTCCTCGCCTTCGAGCAGATCTTCAAGAACGCGCTCACCGGCCTCGGCATCGGCGCGGGCAAGGGCGGGTCCGACTTCGACCCGGCCGGCCGCAGCGACGGCGAGATCATGCGGTTCTGCCAGGCGTTCATGACCGAACTGGTCCGGCACATCGGCCCGGACACCGACGTCCCGGCGGGCGACATCGGCGTCGGCGGGCGCGAGATCGGCTACCTGTTCGGCCAGTACAAGCGGCTCACCAACCGCTACGACGCGGGCACGATCACCGGCAAGAACCCCTTGCTGGGCGGCATCCCGGCGCGTCCGGAGGCCACCGGCTACGGGACGGTGTACTTCCTCGAAGCGATGCTCGGCGCGCGGGACGACTCGTTCTCCGGCCGCACCGCGGTGGTGTCCGGTTCGGGCAACGTCGCCTACCACGCGATCGCGAAACTCCAGGAACTCGGCGCGCGGCCGATCGCGTGCTCGGATTCCGGCGGCTACATCCACGATCCTCGCGGGATCGACCTGGAAGTGCTGCACGACCTGAAGGTCGCGCGGCGCGGACGGCTTTCGGAGTACGTGGATCACGTGCCGTCGGCGAAGTACGTCACAGACGGCACGCCGTGGGATGTGCCGTGCGACCTCGCGCTTCCGTGCGCGACGCAGAACGAGCTGGACGAGCAGTCGGCGTTGCGGCTGGTGAAGAACAACGTCCGCGCGGTCGCCGAGGGCGCGAACATGCCGTGCACGCCTGGTTCGCTGCAGGTGTTCCGCGAGGCCGGGGTCGCGGTCGGACCCGGCAAGGCCGCGAACGCGGGCGGGGTCGCGGTGTCGGCGCTGGAGATGCAGCAGAACGCGGCGCGCGAGCGGTGGACGTTCGAGCGCACCGACCGGACGCTGCGCGAGATCATGACCGACATCCACCGGACCTGCGTCGAAACCGCCGACGAGCACGGGGTCGCCGGGGACTACGTGAGCGGGGCGAATATCGCGGGGTTCCGGAAGGTGGTCGCGGCGATGGATGCCTGCGGGTACATCTGAGGCGGGTCTGGCGGGTCTACCGTCTTCGTTCGGCAGAACTTTGTATGCAGTATTTAGTCGCTGGTGTGCCGGTCGGCTGAATGGTGCCTGTGGTTCACAGTGGACAGGATTCTCTGCGGTCCGGGTTCCCGGGCGGTCGCGTGGCGGGGTCTATTCCGGAACGGATGTCGACGCCCGTGACAGGGTTGGTGTCGACGCCCGTGCCGGGGTCGGTGTCAGGGCAGATGCTGGAGCAGATGCCAGCGACGGGGCCCATGCCGGTGCTCGGGCCGATACCAGCGATGGGGCCGGTGTCGATGCAGGTGCCCGGCACCGATGCCCGCGCCGAAGCCGAAGCCGGAGCAGGTGCCGGTGCCGGTGCCGGTGACAGTGCCGCGACCGGTGACAGTGTCGCGACCGGTATCGGTGTCGTGCCGCAGCAAGTGTCGATGCCGGTGCCGATACCGGTGCGGGTGCCTGGCACCGATGCCGATGCAGGGCCCCGGTGCTGATGCAGGTGCCCGGCACCGGTCCGGTGTCGATGCAGGGCCTGGTGCCGATGCCGGGACGGTCGCGGGGCCGTGACGATGCCCGGGCAGTTGCGTCCCGGGCGCGGACTTTCCCGGCGCAGCAGCGGGACTGCGGCTGCCCCGCTGCTGAGGCCGTCGCGGCCCGGTGCCGGATTCGCCGGTCGGCAGGGAAAACCCGGGCCCGCGCCCTCGAGCGTCAGGGCGAGAGCGCCGGGCCGTTGGTTACCGTGCGGAGGAGAAAGTCACCACCACATAAAGGAAAAGCAGCAACCCGGCAACGCCGAAGACAGCCGCGACCGCGCTGCGCACCCAGGTGACCAGGCCGGTGGCGGTGCGCTGCCGGTAGCTGCTGAAGCGCGCGTGGGTCTGGCTGGCTCTGTCCAGCAGCCCTCCCACGAAAAGACCCGCGCCCAGGACAAGCAGAATGATAAGCAACGTCGGCATGACCGGGCGCCTCCTTCGGTAGCACGCTGTTTCCCAGCTTTAGACAGCGAGAATCCCGGGCCGGACGTCTGACGACTACGGGAGAAGGTCTTCCGGTCCAGGGACTTGTGACCCGGCGCCCGCGGGCGAACGGCCACCGCGGCTACACATTCCCGAACTGCGTTCTCGCGGGGAAAAGCATTTCCGGGGCGAGAGAAGGGGCCGACAATCCCCGCCGGTGCTTGACGTGCGTCCGGCGGGACGCTTCGGTACGGGGATGAACGCGTATGTGGAGCGTCCGCCGGTGCCAGGGCTGGCGGGAGTCGTGCGCACGGTGTGGATCCAGCGCACCGGGGACGCGCCGTATGTGCAGCGGCATCTGCCGACCGGCGGTGTCGAGATCCACTTCCCGGTCGGTGGGCGTCCGCAGTTGCTCGGGCCGTTGACCGGGCCGCGGATCGAGGTCATCCCGGCGCACACGACCGTCGTCGGGGTGCGGTTCCGGCCCGGGGCCGCGCCTCCCCTGCCTGCCGGGCTCGACGAACTGGCCGACCAGCACCTCGGACTGGCCGACCTGTGGGGCCGGACCGCGGACCGGCTCGTGGAGGCGGTGGCCGCCGCCGCGACGCCGGAGCTCGGGCTGGCCGCGCTGCAGGCGCACCTCGTGCGGGAGTTCCACCGGACCGGCGAGCTGGACCCGCTGGTCGGGGAAGCGGTGCAGGTGCTGATGCCATGGGATCCGGTGGGGGTCGACGCGGTCGCCGCGCATCTCGCGCTCTCGGCGAGCCAGCTGCGCCGGCGGTGCCTGCAGGCGGTCGGGATGAGTCCGAAGGTGCTCCAGCGGACGTTGCGGTTCCAAGGATTTCTCGCGCTGGCCCAGGCCGGTGCGACCGCGTCCGGGCGGCGGGGCGCGGACGGGATGGCGAGCCTCGCGGTCGACGCCGGTTATGCCGACCAGGCTCATCTCAGCCGCGAATGTCTTCGGCTGACCGGGGTGACGCCGAGGCAGCTGCTCGGGGGCGATCTTGACCGGTGTGCTTGCGGGCATGATCATTCCGCTTCGTACGCGCCGTTTTTGGCTACCCGGAGGCGTTCTCCGGTGCATGGCGGGGTTTCCGCGAGGTGGGGATGAGTGCCGAGGGGACTCCGGCGGACGATACGGTTCCCAGGTTTCGCACCCTGGCCCATCCGGGACCGCGTAGGCACGATCAACCCGCCATTCCGCTCCGTCCAGCTGCGTTCTCCGGAGTCGGCGGTGTCTCCACGCGAGAATGAATCCCGAAGGGACCCCGGCAGACGATGCGACTCCCGAAGGTTCACACACTGGCCCGCCCGGGGAGCGGAGGTGCCATCAACCCGCCACCCCGATGTGCTCTCCGGCGCGGGCGGAATGAGTCCCGAGGGGACTCCGGCGGACGAAGCGATTCCCGAGGGTTCACGCGCTGGCTCACCCCGCAGTCCGCGGGCACGATCAACCCGCCATCCCCCACGCGCGCGACGCGGTGTCTCCGCCCGGCGGGAACGAGTCCCGAGGACACTCCGACGGACGAGGCAGTTTCAGGGCCTCCTCGCTCGGGCCCACCCCGGCGCGCTTGGCTGGCACGACCGCCGCTCGGAGCCGTCCGGCCCTGAGCGCCTCCCGTGCGCGTTTTGTTCAAGAACGGCGGCCCCGAGCTCCGTAGCGTCGGCTCCGTGATCGACCTGACCGCGCTTGACATCCTCTCCCCCGGTTCGCCGGGTTACGAGGCCAGCCCGAAATCTCGGCTGGTCGTTCGTTGTCATTCGGTCTCGGACGTCGTTCAGGTCATGGCCTACGCGGCCGAGACCGGCCAGCGCATCGTGCCGCGTGGTGGCGGGCATTGTTTCGTGGACCGGTGCCCAGCCGACGGGATCGTGGTGGATCTGTCCGGGATGGACCGGATCGCGGTCGACGAGAGTGGCGTAGCGACGATCGGCGCTGGTGCCCGGCTGGGGGCGGTGTACGCGGCGTTGCATGGGTGCGGCCGGACGATTCCGGCTGGGTGCGGCGACACCGTCGGCATCGCGGGGCTGACGCTCGGCGGCGGGATCGGGCTCCTCGGCCGCCAGTACGGGCTGACTTGCGATCGGCTCGTCGGCGCGCAGGTAGTGCTCGCGGACCGGAGCGTCGTGGAGTGCGACGAGCACCGGGACTCCGGCCTGTTCTGGGCGTTGCGAGGTGCGGGCGGCGGGCAGTTCGGCATCGTCACGGAGTTGCGGTTCGCGACTGTGCCGGAGCCGTCGGTCTGCCGGATCGACGGGCGCTGGAGCGAGCCGGGCAAGTTGATCGAGGGGCGCTGGACGGAGCCGGGCGAGCTGTTCGAGGGGCGCTGGACGGACCCGGGCAAGCTGATAGAGGCGTGGCAGGACTGGGCGCCCGACGCGCCTGACGGGATGACGGTGAATCTCGATGTCCAAGCCGGACACGCCAGGCTTTTCGGCGTCTCCACCCTGCCGCCAGCGGTGACCCGGGAGTTGCTCAGGGAGTTCACCGCGCGGGCCGGTGTTCTGTATGCAATAGACATCCGACTGGATGTTCCTTACAGCATGGTGAAGCCGACATTCAGCGCGATCGACCCGGCCGCGACGAGCCGGGGTCGGTCGGAGTTCTTCGCTAGAGCGATGTCGGAGTGCACTGCGGGCGAGTTGCTGAAGGGGCTGACCGGCAATCGGCGGCTGGCGTTCACGGCGATGGGCGGGGCGTACAACCGGGTCGCGGAGGCGGCGACCGCGTTTGCTCATCGGGGTGAGCGGTTTTTGCTGGAGCAGGTCGGCGACCCGGGCGATCCGTGGGTGGACGAGGCGTGGCACAAGGCGCACGCGGAGGGGTCCGGCCGGGTGTATCCGAATTTTCCCGATCTCGCGCTGGGGGATCCAGCCCAGGCGTATCACGCGGGCAACTTCCCCAGGCTCGCGGCGCTCAAGAAAAGCTACGACCCGCATCGGGTTTTCGACTTTCCCCAAGCCCTGTAAGCGACTATTAAGGATCGTCATGACCACAGTGTTCAGCGCCCTCTCCGTCTCGGTCGACGGCTACATCAGCGGCCGCCTCCCAGAGGGGGCCGACGAGGTCGGGAGCGGGCTCGGCGACGCGGGAGCGCTGTTCGACTGGTACTTCACCGGCGACACGCCCAGCAAAGTCCTCGACGGATTTACCCTGTCTGAGCCCAGCGCGCGGGTTTTCGACAAACTCGCCGCGAGGGTCGGGGCGTCGGTGGTCGGGCACACGACTTACGACCATTCAAGCCACTTCGGCGGTAGTGGTCCGCATCCGACGGCTCCGTTGTTCGTGGTCAGCCGCCAGCCGGTGCCCGAGCTGAGCGCGGCGCAGACTCAGGCGACCAGCGTCGAAGAGGCCGTCGCCGGGGCGCGGGCGGCGGCGGGTGACAAGGACGTCGCGCTCATGGGCGGGGTTCTGGTCACCGAGGCGATCAAGGCCGGGCTGGTCGACGAAGTCGTCCTCCACCAGGTGCCGATCCTGCTCGGCGGCGGGCGGAGCTTCTTCGGGGAGCTCCCGGAGCACGTCCAGCTCAGGCTGGTCGAGGCCGTCCCGGCGCCCGGCGTCACCCATCTTCACTACGAAATCCTCCGCTGAAAGGAAACCCCCATGCTCAACCCCGACGTCCGCCGCATCCTCGACGGCACCCCGATCGCCCACCTCGCCACAGTCCTCCCGGACGGATCGCCGCACGTCGTCCCGGTGTGGATCGGCACGCACGGCGACCGGATCGTCTTCCTCACCGGCCCGGACAGCCGCAAGGCCCGCAACCTCCGCCGCGACCCCCGCGTGGCGATTTCCCTTACGCCGCCGGACAACCCGTTCGAGCCGGTCACCATCCGCGGCCGGGTGACCGAATGGATCGAGGGCGACCCGGCGTGGGAGATCGTCGACGCGGTGGCCAAGAAGTACATCGGGCAGCCGTACACGCGGGAGCAGGTACGTGTGGTCGGCCTGATCGAGCCCGAGCGGCAGTCGGTCGGGATGTAGGCAGAAAGGCCAGGTCCCGCGGCTCAAGGCGGTTCAGCCGTTCGGTGAGCGCACCGCAGGCGCAACAGTTGATCGACCTGGTGCTGGGCTGATCACCCGCCGACGAGGGGACGCGTGCCGGGCGGCAATTGCGCGACGCCGCCGCCCAGGTACCGCACCACCGCCTCCTGCAGCGCCCGCACGGCACGCGGCTGCTCGACGTCCCGTCGGTACGCCAGCCGCACCACGCGGCTCAGCCCGGGTTCGGTGAACCGCGTGCGGCGGAACCGCTCCCCGACCACGGTGCTCGGCACCACCGCCAAGCCGAGCCCGGCCTGGACCAGCTCCAGCACCGCGTCCATCTCGCCGCCTTCGATCGCGAAGAGCGGGTCGAACCCCTCGGCGCGACACGCGGCCACGGTCGCCTCGCGCAGGTCGTAGCCCTGCCGGAACATCACCAGCGGCCGGTCCCGCAGCGCGGCGATCGGCATCCGGCCGCGCACCGGGGCGGGCGCCTCCTTCGGCGAGATCACCACGAGGTCTTCGACGAACAGCGCGCGGCTCTCCAGCCGGGAATCGTCGTGGACGCGGCTGTCCACGATCATCGCCAGGTCCAGGCCGCCTTCCGACAGTGCGGTCTGCAGGTCGCGCGACCCGCTTTCGTGCAGCACCAGTTCGATGCCCGGGTAGTCCCGGCGGAACGCGGCGAGCATCGCCGGCAGCAGGCCGGTGCACAGGCTCGGGGTCGCGCCGAGCCGCACCCGGCCGCGGCCCAGTTCGTCCAGTTCGCGGATCGCCCGGTACGCGGTCTCCGTTTCGGCGAGGATCCGGCGCGCGATCGGCAGCAGCGTCTCCCCCGCCTCGGTGAGCGTGACGTTCCCGCGGATCCGGTGGAACAGCCCCGCGCCGACATCCCGTTCCAGCGCGCGAATCTGCTGCGACAGTGAGGGCTGCGCCACACGCATGCGTTCGGCGGCGCGGGTGAAATGCCGCGTCTCGGCCACTGCCAGGAAATACGCCAGCTGCTGGAACTGCATGCAAGCCAGCATAGGCGTTGCCTCTCGTGTTGAGAGAAATCATGTGTTTGCCCTCTCGTCAGCGCCGACTTACCGTCGGTTCCGTGGCACTCGCACCCGCTCCGCCCCGCCGTCGCCCGGCGCTCGTGACGTTCTGGCGTTCGACCATCGGCAAGAAGGCCGTCATGGCCGTCACCGGGCTGATGTTCGTCGCGTTCCTGTTCGTGCACATGGCCGGGAACCTGAAGGTTTTCCTGGGACCGCGGCATTTCGACGACTACGCGGCCTGGCTGCGCACCATCGGCGAACCGGTGCTGCAGAACGCCTGGTACCTCTCGATCCAGCGGACCGTGCTCCTGATCGCGCTGGTGCTGCACGTGGTCGCTGCGGTGCAACTGTCCAAACGGGACCGTCAGGCGCGCCCGGTGAAGTACGTGCACGGCCAGCGGCGCAAGGCCAGTTTCGCGACGCACACCATGCGCTGGGGCGGCGCGACGCTCGCGCTCTACATCGTGTGGCACATCCTGGACCTCACCGTCGGCGTGGCCAACCAGGACTTCCGCGACGGCCAGCCGTACCACAACATCGTCGCGGACTTCCAGGTCTGGTGGGTCAACCTGATCTACATCGTCGCGCTGCTGATGCTCGGCCTGCACATCAACCACGGCTTCTGGAGCGCGGCGCAGACCCTCGGCATCACCAGCACAACCCGCGACCGGGCGCTGAAAACCGTGGGCTCCGTGCTCGCCGTCGTGATCACCGGCGGCTTCCTGATCGTGCCGATCGCCGTGATGGCGGGATGGGTGGCCTGACATGAGCGACTACACGCTCGGCGAGCCGATCGCCGACACCCGGGCGCCGGACGGCCCGATCGAGGCCCGCTGGGACAGCCGCCGCTTCGGCGCGAAGCTGGTCAACCCGGCCAACCGGAGGCGGCACCGGATCATCGTGGTCGGCACCGGTCTCGCGGGCGCGTCCGCCGGGGCGACGCTCGCCGAACAGGGCTACCACGTGGTCCAGTTCTGCTTCCAGGACTCGCCGCGGCGCGCGCACTCGGTCGCCGCGCAGGGCGGCATCAACGCCGCGAAGAACTACCGCAACGACGGCGATTCGGTCTACCGGCTCATCTACGACACAGTGAAGGGCGGCGACTTCCGGTCCCGGGAGTCCAATGTGTACCGGCTGGCGCAGGTGTCCACGCAGATCATCGACCAGGCGGTGGCCCAAGGCGTGCCGTTCGCCCGGGAGTACGGCGGGCTGCTCGACACCCGCTCGTTCGGCGGCGTCCAGGTGCAGCGCACGTTCTACGCGCGCGGCCAGACCGGACAGCAACTGCTGCTCGGCGCCTACCAGGCGCTGGCGCGGCAGATCGACGCAGGCGGCGTGGAAATGCACCCGCGGACGGAGATGCTGGACCTGATCGTGGCCGACGGCAAGGCGCGCGGGATCGTCGCGCGGGACCTGGTGACCGGCGAGGTGACCACGCATCTCGCGGACGCCGTCGTGCTCGCGACCGGCGGCTACGGCAACGTCTTTTACCTGTCCACCAACGCGAAGGGCTCCAACACCACCGCGATCTGGCGGGCGCACAAGCGCGGCGCGTACTTCGCGAACCCGTGCTTCACGCAGATCCACCCGACCTGCATCCCCCGGTCCGGCGAGCACCAGTCGAAGCTGACACTGATGAGCGAATCGCTGCGCAACGACGGCCGGATCTGGGTCCCGAAGCAGCCGCGCGACCCCCGTCCGCCCCAGGACATCCCGGAGGACGAGCGCGATTACTACCTCGAGCGGATGTACCCGAGCTTCGGCAACCTGGTGCCGCGCGACATCGCTTCGCGGGCGGCGAAGAACGTCTGCGACGCCGGGTTCGGCGTCGGCCCCGGCGGGCTCGGCGTGTACCTCGACTTCGCGGACGCGATCGAGCGGATGGGCCGTCCGGCGGTGGAAGCCAAGTACGGCAACCTTTTCGACATGTACGAGCGGATCACCGCGGAGAACCCGTACCAGGTCCCGATGCGGATCTACCCGGCGATCCACTACACGATGGGCGGTCTGTGGGTCGACTACGACCTGCAGAGCACCGTGCCCGGCCTGTTCGTGACCGGCGAGGCGAACTTCTCCGACCACGGCGCGAACCGGCTCGGCGCGTCCGCGCTGATGCAGGGCCTCGCCGACGGCTATTTCGTGCTCCCGGCCACCCTCAACGACTACATCGCCCGCGGCAGCTTCCCCGCGCTCGACCCGGCGGATCCGGATGTCGCGCAAGCGGAAACCGCCGTCCGCGACCGGCTCGAACGGCTGCTGTCGGTGCGCGGCACCCGCAGCGTGGACTCGTTCCACCGCGAGCTGGGCCACCTCATGTGGGACCACTGCGGGATGTCCCGCTCCGCCGAGGGCCTGCAAAAAGCACTCGACCGGATTCCGGAATTGCGGGCGGAATTCTGGCGCGACGTCCGCGTCCCCGGCACCGGGGCGGAGCTGAACCAGGAACTGGAGAAGGCCGGTCGCGTCGCGGACTTCCTCGAGCTCGCCGAACTGCTGCTGCTCGACGCCCTGGTGCGCGAGGAGTCGTGCGGCGGGCATTTCCGCGAGGAACACCAGACCGAAGACGGCGAGGCCCAGCGCGACGACGAGCGGTTCTCGTACGTCTCGGCCTGGGAGTACGGCGAGAAGCCGGTGCTGCACCAGGAAATCCTGAACTTCGAGCACGTCCACCCCACCCAGCGGAGCTACACGTGAAACTCACCCTGCGGGTCTGGCGCCAGTCCGGCCCGGACGACGACGGCAGGCTGGTCGAATACCCGGTCGACGACGCAAGCCCGGACATGTCCTTCCTGGAGCTGCTCGACGTCCTCAACCAGCACCTCATCGAGGACGGCGCCCAGCCGATCGCCTTCGACCACGACTGCCGCGAGGGCATCTGCGGCTCGTGCGGCGTGGTGATCAACGGCCGGGCGCACGGCCCCGAACGCACCACGACCTGCCAGCTGCACCTGCGGTCCTTCCGCGACGGCGACGTGCTGGACGTGGAACCGTGGCGCGCCAAGGGTTTCCCGGTGATCAAGGACCTGGTGGTGGACCGCTCGGCGTTCGACCGGATCATCGAGGCGGGCGGCTACGTCACCGCCCCGACCGGCAGCGCGCCCGAAGCGCACGCGACGCCGGTGCCCAAGCCGGACGCGGACCTCGCCTTCGACAACGCGACCTGCATCGGCTGCGGCGCGTGCGTGGCGGCCTGCCCGAACGGGTCGGCGATGCTGTTCACCTCGGCGAAGGTGGCGCACCTGAACTCCCTGCCGCAGGGCCAGCCGGAACGCGCCCAGCGGGTGCTGGACATGGTGGAAACCATGGACGCGGCGGACTTCGGCGGCTGCACGAACACCGGCGAATGCGTCGCCTCGTGTCCCAAGGGGATTCCGCTGACGAGCATCGCGAACCTCAACCGCGAGTTCATGAAAGCCAGCCGCTCGCGGCGGTAGCCGAGAAGTCCGTGAGGGGAACCCTGAGGGACTCTGATTCCCTCGGGGTTCCCTTCACGGACCTCGGGTCAGGACTTCTTGCCGCGCCCGCTGTCGTCGTCGATGTCGATCCGCTCCTTGCGGACCTTCCCCTGCACGGTCTGTTCCTCAGTCACCTGCTCGGTGCCGAGGCGCACCCGCTCCACCGGGACGGTTTCCTTCTGCACCACGGGCTTCTCGGCGTGCAGGACGACGTCCTGCTCCGCCTCGCCGATTTCGGTCTTGCCCGCGGCCTTGGCGTCGGTGATCGGCTCCCGCTCGACGCGCACTTCCTCGTGCGTGACCGGCACCGTCACCTGCTCTTCTTCGGTCACCACGTATTTGCGCAGCCGGACGTGGCCGGTTTCGACCTCCTCGGTGCCGACCCTCAACCGCTCCTCCGAGCGCACCACGTCGCCGGGGTCGGTCGTCTCGTGGCGTCCGCCCTTGGCCGCGGCGGTGTCGTGGCCGGTCGCGTGTTCCTTGCCTGCGGCACCGCCTGCCGCCGCGTCGCGCCCTCGGCCCGCGGCACCGCCCGCCGCACCGCCAGCGGCCATACCGCCAGCCATGCCGCCCGCCGCCATGTCGCGCCCGGTGTCCCGGCCGCCGCTCACGTTTTCGCCGTTCCCGGCCCGCGGAGCCGGCAAGCCGTAGTACTTGTACAGCTCGACGCTTTCCTTTTCGGACAGGTGGCCTTCGGCGTCGATGCGCGGCGCGTCGGACACCTGGTCCTTCGCCACCTGCACGTGCAAGCCGTCGTTCTCCATGCCCGCACCCGACAGCGGCACGAAGCTCTCCTTCTGGCCGAACAGCCCGGTTTTCACCGTCACCCACTCCGGCCGCCGCGTGTCGTCGGCGAGATACACCGTGCCGACCTTGCCAATTTTGCTGCCCGAATTGTCCATCACGGTGCTGTCGACGAGATCTTGCGGCTGCATTGCGCGTACCATGGATCCACTCCATTTCCCCGAATCGGATTTTGTTCTCGGGTCCCCACTCTCCGGCTGGTCACAGAGCCGCGCAAGCGTCGTACCCCTCAGCCGAGCGACCCCGTTTCGTGTCAGTTTGCGGCCCCGATTCACCGGGTACTTCCGTCGCAAGAGGACCGTTCTGGACCCGGTCCGGCGGAATGGGAGAAGAATTTCCCGGCCGCCGGATCAGGAAAGGCCGCGGCGTATTTTTTGGAGTGCCTCCGGAGTGCTGCCGGAAAAACCGGATGCGTCCGGGCGCGCCAGTCGGCTAGGCTCCCGCCCATGGGTGCCACTTTCGCCGCGTACGCATTGACACGCCTGCGCAACGCCTGAGCGCCGGAAGCACACCGCTCCGTCGCGCTCTCCCCGTTGTCCGTCCGGGCCGCCTTTCCTGGCTCCCGGGTCGCTTCCTCATGCGCGGAGTCCGCACCCCATGTCTGCCCAGCCCTTCGGCGGACGGCACGAGCTCGGCCAGAACTTCCTGGCCGACCCCGCCGTCATCGCCGCCGTCTGCACCGCCGCCGCCCGCACGAACGGTCCCCTCGTGGAACTCGCCGCGGGCGACGGCGCATTGACCGTCCCGCTCAGCCGCACCGGCCGCCCGCTGACCGCGGTCGAACTCGATCCCCGCCGCGCCCGCCGCCTGGCGCTGCGGACCGGGGAGAACGTCGAGGTCGTCCACGGCGACCTGCTCCGGCACCGGCTGCCCGAGGTCCCGCACACCGTCGTCGGCAATCTTCCCTTCCACCTGACCACCGCGACCCTTCGCCGGCTGTTCCGGCAGCGGCACTGGGAACTCGCGGTGCTGCTGGTGCAATGGGAAGTCGCCCGCCGCCGCGCCGGAATCGGCGGCGCGTCCCAGATGACCGCCGCCTGGTGGCCGTGGTTCGAGTTCGCCGTGCCCGCGCGGGTCCCGGCGCACGCGTTCCGGCCGCGCCCAGCCGTGGACGGCGGAATCCTCGTGATCACCCGCCGTCCGCGCCCGCTGGTCGCCGAGCAGGCGGATTACCAGGAGTTCGTCCGCGAAGTCTTCACCGGACGCGGCCGCGGACTGGGCGGGATCCTGCCTCGTACCGGCCGCCTCAGCGTCCGCGCGGCACGGACTTGGCTTGCCCGGCAAAGGCTGTCGCCGCAAGCACTCCCCCGCGATCTGACCGCCGAACAGTGGGCCTCCCTGTGGCACCTGGCGCAGTGACCCTGCATCGATCCGCCAGATGCAGCGCAGCGAAAAGCTCTGCTTTCGCGGACCACTGCGGCTGACGATAGTGAACGGAAGCGACGAGAGGCGGTTCCGAGCATGAACCACGGCGACTGGGTGCGCGAGGCCGCGCAGCTGCAGCCCCGTACGGCGGCCTTTGTGGACGGTGATTGGCTCAATGCCCAGTCCGGCAAGACTTTCGCCGACGTCAACCCGGCCACCGGGCACCCAGTCGCGCACGTGGCCGAAGGCGGCCGAGACGAGATCGACGCCGCGGTCACGGCCGCGCGCCGGGCGTTCGAGGACGGCCGCTGGTCCCGGCTCGCCGCGACCGAACGCAAGAAGCGCCTGCTGAAACTGGCCGACCTCATCGGTGCGCACGGACCGGAACTGGCGCTCTGCGACACCCTCGACACAGGCCGTCCGATCTCCGACACGTTCGGCCAGGACGTCCCCGCGACCGCCGAGTGTTTCGCCTGGTACGCCGAAGCTCTCGACAAGCGCTACGACGAGGTCGCGCCCACCCCTTCGGGCAATTTCGCCGCGATCCGGCGGGTGCCGCTCGGGGTGGTGGGCGCGGTCGTGCCGTGGAATTTCCCGCTCGACATCGCCGGGTGGAAGCTCGCCCCGGCGCTGGCCGCGGGCAACAGCGTGGTCCTCAAGCCCGCCGAGCAATCCCCGCTGTCCGCGCTGCGGTTGGCGGAATTGGCTGTGGAGGCGGGAATTCCGGACGGGGTGCTCAACGTCGTGCCGGGCTTCGGCGAGACCGCGGGCCAGGCGCTCGGGCGGCATCCCGATGTCGACGTGCTCGCCTTCACCGGATCGACGCCGGTGGGCGGGCTGTTCCTGCGCTACGCCGGGGAGTCGAATCTCAAGCAGGTCTGGCTCGAATGCGGCGGCAAGAGCCCGGTCGTCGTGTTCGCCGACGCGGACCTCGACGCCGCGGCGGACCTGGTCGCCTTCGGTTTCTGCGCGAACTCCGGCCAGGTCTGCTCGGCCACCACCCGGCTGCTCGTCCAAGCGCCGGTCGCCGACGAATTCCTCGCCCGGCTGCGCGAAAAGGCCGCCGCGTGGGTGCCCGGGGATCCGCTGGACCCGGCCACGAAGCTGGGTCCGATGATCGACGAGGCCGCGGCCGTCCGAGTGCTGGCCGCCGTCGAAGCCAGCAGCGGAACCGTTGTCACGGGCGGCACCCGCCGGGGTGCGTTCCTGGACCCGACCATCGTCACCGACCTGGCCGCCGACGACTCGCTCGTCACCGAGGAGCTGTTCGGACCGGTGCTCACAACGCAGCCCTTCGAGTCCGAAGCGGACGCGATCTGGCTGGCGAACGACACCCCGTACGGCCTCGCCGCGTCAGTCTGGACTCGCGACCTCGCCCGCGCGCACCGCGTCTCCGACGGAATCCACGCCGGGACCGTCTCAGTGAACACCGTGGACGCGCTCAGCACCGCGACCCCGTTCGGCGGCTTCAAGCAGTCCGGCTTCGGCCGCGACCTCTCCCTGCACTCGTTCGACAAGTACACCGGCCTCAAGACGGTCTGGACGGCCTACTGACCGAGGTCCCGCCCGGTTTCCGCGGCCAGATATCCCAGCACCAGCGCCCGCACCCTGGCCGCGGACAAGCTGGTGTTGTGCCCGGCGAGGTGCAGACCGTACGCGTCCTCCAGTGCCACCGCGTTCGCCGCGATGTCCGCCGCTGGCGACCGCAACTGAAACGCGCCCGTGTCCCGCCCGTGCGCCAGTGCCGCCGAGTACAGCGACACCTCGCGGTCCCAGAGCGCCGTCATCAGCACCGCGTGCGCCGGATTGCGCGCCGCGTGGACGTGCATTTCGTACAGCACCCGGCTCAGCGGATCCCCCTCCCCGGCCGGGAGCCCCGCGTCGACCAGCCGCACGAGCCGCCGGGCCGGGTCGTCCTCCGCCTCCGCCGCGCGCGCTCGCGCCCAGTAGAACCGGTCGACCGCGTCGCGGTGCAGCTCGAACAGCAGGTCGTCGAGGTCCGGGTAGTAGTAGCTGACCGAGCCCGCCGACAGCCCGGCCTCCTCGGCGACGTCGCGCACGCGGAGGCCGGCCAGCCCGCGGGTCCGGATCGCGCGCCCGGCCGCCGCCACCAGCTCGTCGCGCCGCCGCTCCTGGTCCTTGGGTCGTGCCACGTCCAGGATTATTGATGACGTGCATCGAAAAACCCAGCACCGGTTCCGGGGAACCCACCCCGTAAGGGCCTTGCCAGGCAGACCGACAGGACGCATTCTTTGCGATAGACCGCAAAGAATGAGGAGACGCGCATGGCCCACCCCCTCTCGCGCCTGACCGAAGACGAGGTCGCCCGCAACCGCGCGCTGCTGGTCGGCGCCGGGATCGCGACCGGGAGCACCCGGTTCGCGCTCGTCTCGCTGCTCGAACCGGCGAAAGCGGCGGTGCTCGCCTGGCAACCGGGCGACCCGGTGGACCGGCGCGTCCGCTCGCTGCTGCTGGACCGGCAGACCGGTGCCGTGCGCGAGGTGGTCGTGTCGCTGACCAGCGGCGAGATCGTGGCCGACCGGGCGGTGGACGTCGTGGCCGAGGGGCAGCCGCCGATCCTGCACGAGGAGTTCGACCTGGTCGAGAAGATCCTCTGGGAGGACGAGGCGTGGAATGCGGCCATGCGCCGCCGCGGCATCGACGAACCGCGTTCGGTCCGGATCTCCGCGCTGAGCGCCGGGTGCTTCGACATCCCCGGCGAAACCGGGCTCCGGCTCGTGCGCTGCCTGGCGTTCCTGCAGCTGAACAAGGACGACAACCTCTGGGCGCACCCGATCGACGGTGTCGTCGCCTACGTAGACCTGATCGCCGGCCGCGTGCACGACCTCATCGACGACGGTCCGGCCGAAATCCCGCGCACCGCCTACGACTACCACCTCGACGGCCCGACGCGAGACACCCAGAAACCCATCGTGATCACCCAGCCCGAGGGCCCGAGCTTCACCGTGGACGGCGATGTCGTCACGTGGGAGAAGTGGCAGTTCCGGATCGGCTTCAACGCGGTCGAAGGCCTTACCCTGCACCAAATCGGCTTCCAGGACGGCGACCGGCTGCGTCCGGTGGTCTATCGCGCTTCGGTGGCCGAGATGGTCGTTCCTTACGGCGATCCGAGCCCGGTCCGGTTCTGGCAGAACTACTTCGACGCGGGCGAGTATTCGCTGGGCAAGGAAGCCAACTCGCTCACCCTGGGCTGTGATTGCCTCGGCGAGATCCGCTACTTCGACGCGGTCCTGCACGACGACGACGGCCAGCCGCACACCGTCACGAACGCGATCTGCATGCACGAGGAAGACGCTGGCGTGCTGTGGAAGCACACTGACCACTACAACGGGAGTGTCTCGACCCGTCGGCAGCGGCGGCTGGTCATCTCGTTCTTCGTCACGGTCGGCAACTACGACTACGGCTTCTACTGGTACCTCTACCTCGACGGCACCATCGAACTCGAGTGCAAAGCCACCGGCATCGTCTTCACGTCGGCCTTCCTGGCCGAGGACCAAGAGTATCCGTGGGCCGCCGAAATCGCCCCGGGCATCGGCGCGCCGTTCCACCAGCACCTGTTCTCCGCACGGCTGGACATGATGGTCGACGGCCTCGCCAACGCCGTCGACGAGATCGACGCGCAGCGCGTCCCGATCGGCCCGGGCAACCCGTACGGCAACGCCTTCACCCGCAAGATCACCAGGCTGGCCAAGGAGTCCGACGCCGCCCGGCTCGCCGACGGCAACCTCGGCCGCACCTGGCGGATCAGCAACCCGGAGTCGCACAACGCGCTGGGCAAACCCGTCGGCTACACGCTCCATCCGGAGGGCCTGCCGCCGCTGCTCGCCGACGACGCGTCATCGATCGCCCGCCGCGCCGCCTTCACCCGCAAGCACCTGTGGGTCACCGCGTACGCCGAGGATGAGCGTTTCCCTGCGGGCGAGTACGTCAACCAGAACGACGGCAAGACCGGCATCGACACCTGGGTCCAGGCAGACCGCGACCTCGACGGCACCGACCTCGTCGTCTGGCACACCTTCGGCCTCACGCATTACCCGCGCACCGAGGACTGGCCGATCATGCCCGTCGACCACACCGGATTCACCCTGAAGCCGAGCGGATTCTTCGACGCCAACCCGGCGCTGGACACGCCCGCGCCGAAACCGCGGCATCCGGATTGCTGTCACTGAGGCAGGATGTCGGCATGAGCGAGCCATCCTTCACCCTCGTGCAGCTGCGCTACTTCGAGGCGGCGGCGCGGCACTTGAGCATGACCGCCGCGTCGAAGGAGCTGATGGTGTCGCAGTCGGCTGTTTCGACGGCGATCGCGCAGCTGGAGAAGGAAATGGGCGTGCAGTTCCTGCTGCGCCACCACGCCCGCGGGCTCAGCCTGACCACCGCCGGCGAGGAGTTCTACAAGCGCGTACTGGATTTCCTGGCACACGGCGCGGAGCTGGTCGAGACCGCGCGGCAATCCGGCACCGATCTGGTCGGCACGCTGACCGTCGGCTGCTTCACCACGCTCGCGCCGTTCCGCCTGCCGAGCCTGCTGGCCGAGTTCGAGGCCCGGCATCCGCGCGTCCACGTGTCGCTGCGCGAGGGCGAGCACAAGGCGCTCAAGAGTGCCTTGCGGGCGGGTGAGACCGAGCTGGCGATGCTGTACGGGTACGACCTCGACGACGACGTCGACCGCGAGGTGGTCGGCACTGCCGCGCCGTACGCGCTCGTTTCCGAGGACCACCGGCTCGCTCGGCGGAAGAGCCGCAAGGTGTCGCTGCGGGAGCTGGCCGAGGAGCCGATGGTGCTGCTCGACCTGCCGCACAGCAGGGAGTATCTGCAGTCGATCCTCAGCGACGCAGGGGTGGCGCCGCAGGTTCGGCATCGGACCAGTGGTTACGAGACTGTGCGGGCGCTGGTGGCTTCCGGGCACGGGTTCGCGTTGCTCAACCAGCGTCCGCCTGCTGACACGACTTATGCGGGGGCGAGTGTCGTGCCGCTTGCGCTGACGGATGAGGTTCCGTCGTTGGAGATCGTCCTGGCCGCCATGCGCGGGGTGCGGCTCACTCGGCGGGCGCAGGAGTTCCGGGAGTTGTGCCGCGTGCTGTACTCCGCCCCGGGAACTCGCTGACCCGGCGGCACAACAGCCGTTCCAGCGCACGGCGCGCGCGGGCCGGGGCCTGGCGGTCGCCGTGCAGCTGCAGGAAATGGTTGAGCGCCAACATGATCGCGACGATCTCGTAGAGCAGCTGGTCGATGTCCGTGTCCGCGGGCAGTTCGTCCAGGCTCACCGCACGCCAGATGTTGACGCGCAGCTCCCGCTGCCAGAACGCGCTCATCCTGACGACGGCGTCGCGCACCGGTCCGTCCCGGCCGTCGAACTCGGCCGCCGCCGCGGTGAAGAAGCAGCCGCCAGGCAGCAGTTCGCGTTCCAGGAAGGAAATCCATGCCTCGCAGGCCGCACGGAGGTACGGCAGGCCGCGCGGCACCCCGCGGGCGTGTTCGGGCACCTCGCGGACGAACAGCTCCGCCGCGGCCTCGACGACCGCGAGCTGCAGGCTCTCCTTGGTGCCGAAATGCCCGATCACGCCTGCCTTGCTCATCCCCAGCTCGGCGGCGAGCCGCCCGATGGTCAGTCCCTCCAAGCCCTCCGCGGAGGCGGTCGCCAGGCCGAGGTCGAGGATGCGCTGCCGGGTCGAGCGCGACTCGGCCACGGACTTCCGGGGACTCATGCGAACACTATAGATTACGAACGATCGGTCGCCATAGTGCGATCAGACCTTGAGGAGGGACAGATGCCCGGCTCCCGCGTCACCGCGCTCGGCCACCACCGGCCCGCCCGCGTTCTGACCAACACCGACCTGGAAGGCATGGTCGACACGACCGACGAGTGGATCCGCCGCCGCACCGGCATCGCCACCCGGCACATCGCGGACGGCTCGGTCGCCGATCTGGCCACCGAGGCCGCGGCGAAGGCACTCGCCGCGGCCGGTCTCGAACCGGGCGACATCGGCCTGGTCACCGTCGCCACCTGCAGCGCGATCGACCGCTGCCCGTCGATCGCCGCTCAGGTCGCGGGCCGCTTGGGCATCCCGGCCCCGGTCTGTTTCGACCTCAACAACGGCTGCGCCGGCTTCTGCACCGCGCTGGCCACCGCCGACCACGCCGTCCAGGCCGGAGCCGCCCGGCACGCGCTGGTCGTCGGCGCGGAGAAAATGTCCGACGTCACCGACTGGACCGACCGCGGCACCTGCGTCCTGCTCGGCGACGGCGCGGGCGCGGCCGTGCTCAGCGCGGCCGACGTCCCGGCGGTCGGGCCGGTCGTCTGGGGCTCCGACCCGGCGCGCAGGAACCTGGTCCGGCTCGTGGACGAATGGCAGCCCGCGTTCGCCCAGGACGGCCAGGCGGTGTTCCGCTGGGCCACGCAGGAACTACCCGCCGTCGCGGCGGAAGCCTGCCGCCGCGCGGGCATCGCCACCACCGACCTGGCCGGAGTCGTCACCCACCAGGCCAACCTGCGCATCGTCGAGGCGCTGACCGGCCGGCTCGACCTGCGCGAGGACGTGGTGATCGGCCGGGACGTGGTCGACTCGGGGAACACGTCGGCGGCGTCCGTCCCGCTCGCACTGTCCACAATGGTCTCGCGCGGCGAGCTGCCGCCGGGCGGGCCGGTGCTGCTCTTCGCCTTCGGCGGCGGTCTCTCGTGGGCGGGCCAGGTCGTGGCCTGTCCGTGAAAGACCTGGTCTGCCTGCACGCCGCCGCGAGCGGCCCGGCAACGTGGGATCCGTTGCGGCCCGGGCTGGCCGAACTCGGGTTCCGCCCGCACACCCCGGCATTGCCTGGCCATCGCGGCGGCGAACGGCTCCCGTCCTATCCCCTGACGTCGTTCCGGGACGAGGTCCTGCGCTCGCTCGACGGGCTCGCGCGGTTCACGCTCGCCGGGCATTCGCTCGGCGCGTTCGTCGCGTCCATGGTGGCCGCGGAACAACCGGACCGGATCGAGCGGCTGGTGCTCGAAGAGATGCCGGTGCCCCCGCGCGACGCCGGCGACCTGCCGCCGTCGCGACGCCGGACCGCCCTGCGCGCGCTCGCCTTCCTCCGCCGCAAGCAGTTCGACCCGGCGAATGACGAGGGACGTGCTCGCCGGCCTTCGCGCTCCTCAGCCCGAGTGGTGGACCAGCCTCGCGTCGATCAGCGCCCCGACGCTGATCCTGGCGGGCGGGCCGCGGAGTCACCTCGACCAATCCCGGTACGCGTTGCTCGAACAGGCACTACCGGAGGCGAAAACGGTGACGGTCGGCGTCGGGCACCGGATTCATTCCAGGGCACCGGATCGCTGGCTGTCCGCGGTCGCGGAGTGGCTCTGGTACCCGCGCTGAATCGCCACGTGGTCGGCCACGAACTTCGCGTCGTGCCACACCCCCCAGATGAAACTCGACCCCCGCCGCGCCAGCCACGGCAGGCCGATGAAGTACACCCCAGGCTCCACCGACACCCCGCGGCGATGCTTCGGCCGTCCGTTCTCGTCGAAGGCGTCGACCCGCAGCCAGCTGTAGTCGACCGCGAAGCCGGTCGCCCACACGATCGACGTCACTCCAGCCGCCGCCAGATCCAGTTCCAGCACCGGATCGGTGACGCACGCCGGGTCCGGGCCCAGCTCACGGGCCGACGGTTCCTCCGGCAGGTCGAGTCCGTTGCGCGTCGCATAAGCGTCCGCTTCGTCAAGCAGGGCAAGGTAATTCTCGTCGCCCGCCGCGATGTTCTTCGCCAGGTCCGTCGCGAAGCTGAGCTTGCCGTCGGCATACGCGCCGGTCATGCCGACCAGCGTGATGCCGAGCCCGGCCAGCGCGCGGAAGTCCACGGTGTGCCCGCCGCGCGCGCCGCTGACCGCGATGGTCACGTGTTCCGCCCCGGCGGGCGGCGTTTCGGCGTCCCACTTGCCCAGTACGCCCAGCCACCAGCAGAAATCGCGGTCGCGGTAGCTGCGCGGCGGGCGGTCGTGCGGGCCGACGGACAGGTACACCTCGCGTCCGGCGCGGCGGAGTTCCTCGGCGATCTGCACGCCCGACGAGCCCGCGCCAACCACCAGGACCGCGCCTTCGGGAAGCTGCCCGGGATTGCGGTAGCCGCTGGAGTGCAGCTGCGCGGGACCGGCGTCGGCGGGCACGATCGGCGGGATCACCGGGCGCTGGAACGGGCCGGTCGCGGCGATGACGAACCGGGCGTCGACGGTTCCGTCCGAGGTTTCGACGCGGAATCCGGGCCTGCCCTCGTGCCGCCGCACGGACGTCACCTCGACTCCGGTGCGGATCGGCGCGGCGATCTTGTCCGCGTACGCCGCGAAATAGTCCGCGACCTGGTCCTTCGACGCGAACTCGCCCGGGGCCACGTCCGGGAATTCCAGGCCGGGGAACCGGTCGTGCCACGCGGGGCCGTTCGCGACGAGCGAGTCCCACCGCTGCGAGCGCCAGCGTTCGGCGATCCGGTTCCGTTCGAGGACCACGTGCGGCACCCCGCACTCGCTCAGGTGCTCGCTCATCGCCAGGCCGGCCTGTCCCCCGCCCACGACGAGGGCCTCCACCTGTTCGCTCGACATCCCAGACCTCCGCTCCGGCTTCA
Organism: Amycolatopsis sp. NPDC004079; assembly: GCF_040610415.1. Taxonomy (NCBI): domain Bacteria; kingdom Bacillati; phylum Actinomycetota; class Actinomycetes; order Pseudonocardiales; family Pseudonocardiaceae; genus Amycolatopsis; species Amycolatopsis sp. NPDC004079. The sequence continues at coordinate 82,713 of NZ_JBEXMH010000001.1, forward strand.
GCGCGATTCAGCGCCGTCTCCCCGGATCCTCACGGCCCGCACTGCTCGTGTCCAACAGATGTTTCCGGCACTCAAGATCTGTTTTCCCGATGCAGAGTGCATCAGCAAAACCGATGCATTGGTCCGGAAAGATCTACTGGACAGAACCTCGGCCGCGCGGTCAGGCTGAGGCGTCCGACGACCGCCGCAGGGAAGGCCACGCAGTGACTGTCCACCGTCGCATCCGCCCGTTCAACACGCGGGACACCTACCCGGAGCAGAACCTCGACAACGACCTCTGCCAGGCCGTCGTCGCCAACGGCACGGTCTACGTCCGCGGCCAGATCGGGCAGGACCTCGACACGAGCGAATCGGTCGGCATCGGCGACGTCGCCGCGCAGGCCGAGCAGGCGATGGCGAACATCGGGATGCTGCTCGAAGAAGCGGGCAGCCGGATGGAACACCTGGTCAAGCTCACGATCTACCTGGTCGACCCGCGCTACCGCGAGGCCGTTTACCGCACCGTCGGGCGCTGGACCAAGGGCGTGCACCCGATCTCGACCGGCGTGGTCGTGTCCGCGCTCGCCCGGCCGGAATGGCTGTGCGAGATCGACGCCATCGCGGTGATCCCGGAGGAGGAGAAGTGACCTTTTCGATCGTCGCCCGCGACACGTCCGGCGGCACCGTCCGGTTCGGCATCGCGGCCAGTTCGTCCAGCCCCGCAGTCGTCGCCCGTGTCGCGCACCTGCGTCCGGGTCTCGGCGCGGCGGCTTCGCAGAACATCACCGACCCGCGGCTCGGCGGGCGGCTGCTGGACCGGCTCGCCGAACACGGGGATCCGGAGAAGGCACTGACCGAGGTCACGTCGGCGGCGGACCACATCGAGTACCGGCAGCTGACCGTGCTCGGCCAGACCGGGCCCGGTTTTGCTTACAGCGGCTCGAAAACTCTGGGCACGCACTCGTCGGCGACGGCGGACGGCGTGGTCGTGGCGGGCAACATGCTGGCTGGCGAGCACATCCCCCAGTCCATGGCGGACGCTTTCGCTGACGCGACCGGCGAGCTGGAACAGCGCCTCGTCGCGGCGATGCGGGCCGGGCTCGCTGCGGGCGGCGAGGAGGGTCCGGTGCGGTCCGCCGGGCTCGTCGTGGTGTCCGCCGCGGAGTGGCCGGTCACGGATCTGCGCGTGGACTGGGCGGACGAGCCGATCGAGCAGCTCGCCGAACTCGTCGACGTCTGGCTCCCCCAGCGCGACGACTACGTCACCCGCGGCCTGAACCCCGCCGCCGCGCCGTCGTACGGCGTGCCGGGTGACGAGTGATGGCCGCACCCAAAGCGGCGGCCCGCGCCGCGGTCGAACGGCATGCCGACGAGCTAATCCAGCTGTCCGAGCGGCTGCACGCCGATCCGGAGACCGCGTGGGAAGAGCATCGCGCGGCGGCCGCGGTACCGGAGCTGCTCGACCGGAACGGATTCGCCGTCACGTCGAAGTACCTCGGCTTGGACACCGCATTCCACGCCAGCTTCGGCTCCGGGCCCCAGCGGATCGCGCTGTGTGCCGAGTACGACGCGCTGCCCGGCCTCGGCCACGCCTGCGGGCACAATCTCATCGCGGCCAGCTCCGTCGGTGCCGCACTGGGACTCGCGACGGTCGCCGACGACCTCGGGATCACCGTCGAGGTCTACGGGACCCCGGCCGAAGAGGGCGGCGGCGGGAAGATCGAGCTGCTGGAACGCGGCGCTTTCGCTGGCGTAGACCTGGCGATGATGGTGCATCCGGCACCGGTGGACGTCGCCGAAGCGCGGCCGTTCGCCGTCAGCCACTCGAAGATCTCCTACACCGGGAAGTCCGCGCACGCCGCCGCTTACCCCGAGGCCGGGATCAACGCGGCCGACGCGTTCACCGTCGCCCAGGTCGCGATCGGCCTTCTGCGGCAGCAACTTCCGGCCTCGGCGCGGGTACACGGCATCGTCACGCACGCCGGGGACGCGCCCAACGCGATCCCCGAGCACGCGTCCGGCCGGTGGTATGTGCGGGCCGAAACGCTGGCGGAACTGTCCGAATTGGAGCCACGCGTGATGCGGGCTTTCGAGGCCGGGGCGCTGGCCACCGGCTGCGAGCTGAGCGTGGAGCCGGAAAGCAAGCCGTACGCCGAATTCCGCGCCGACGAAACCGCTTTGGCCGCCTATCGCGCCAACGCCCTCGAACTCGGCCGCGAGTTCGCTCCGGACGGCACGGCCTCGCGGATGAACCGCGCGTCGACCGACATGGGCAACGTCTCGCAGGTCGTGCCCGCCATTCATCCCTACATCGGCATCGGGTCGCTGCCCGCGATCAACCACCAGCGCGAGTTCGCCGCGCACTGCGTCGGCGGCACGGCGGAACGGGCCCTGCTCGACGGGGCGATCGCACTGGCGTGGACCGGCATGGACTACACCGCCCGTACGTTTCGAACCCCCTGAACCGGGAAGGACACCGATGTCCAGCACCCGTTCCGAGCACGACATGCTCGGCGAGATCAGCGTGCCCGACGACGTCTACTACGGCGCGCACACCGCCCGCGCGCTGGTCAACTTCCCCATCACGCGCGAAACCCTCGCCGACCGGCCGCATCTCGTCACCGCGCTGGCCACCGTCAAGGAAGCCGCCGCGCGCGCCAACGCAGAGGTCGGCGCGCTCTCGCCGGAACGGGCCGCGGCGATCGTTCAGGCGTGCGCGGAGATCCGGGACGGCCGCCTGCACGACCAGTTCGTCGTCGACCTCATCCAGGGCGGGGCCGGGACTTCGACGAACATGAACGCCAACGAGGTCGTCGCCAACCGCGCCCTCGAACTGCTCGGGCACGCCCGCGGCGACTACGCCCGCCTGCACCCGCTCGACCACGTCAACCTCGGCCAGAGCACCAACGACGTCTACCCCACCGCGGTCAAACTCGCGCTCGACCGGCATCTCGCCGAGCTGCTCTCCGCGCTCTCCGGACTGCGGGAAGCGTTCGCGGACAAGGCGATCGAGTTCGCCGACGTCCTCAAGATGGGCCGCACTCAGCTGCAGGACGCCGTCCCGATGACACTCGGCCAGGAGTTCGGCGCGTTCGCCGCGACGCTAGGCGAGGACGAACAACGGCTCGCCGAAGCCCGGCTGCTGCTGCACGAACTGAACCTCGGCGGCACCGCGATCGGCACCGGCCTCAACGCGCGTCCTGGGTACCGAGAGCGGGCTGTTGCGCACCTGCGCGAGCTGACCGGGATCACGACACTCGTCTCCGCACCCGACCTGATCGAGGCGACGCAGGACGTCGGCGTGTTCGTGCAGCTGTCCGGCGTGCTGAAACGCGTGGCGGTCAAATTGTCCAAGATCTGCAACGATCTCCGGTTGCTCTCGTCCGGACCGCAAGCCGGGTTCGGCGAGCTCACGCTTCCCGCACGGCAAGCCGGGTCGTCGATCATGCCGGGCAAGGTCAACCCCGTGATCCCGGAGGCGGTCAACCAGATCGCCTTCGAGGTCATCGGCAACGACGTCACGATCACGCTCGCCGCCGAAGGCGGGCAGCTGCAGCTCAACGCCTTCGAACCGATCATCGCGCGAGCGTTGACCGCCGGGCTCGACCACCTCACGGCCGGCGCCCGAGTGCTCGCCGAACAGTGCGTACGCGGCATCACCGCGCGCAGAGAACACCTGGCCGACCTCGTCGCTACCTCGACTGGGCTGGTCACCGCGTTGAGCCCCGCACTCGGCTACGAAACCGCGTGCACGCTCGCGCTCGAAGCGCACCAAACCGGCCGTCCAGCGCTGGAACTGGTGCGGGAACGGCAGCTGCTCACCGACGCCCAGGTCGTCGCGCTGACCACCCCGCAAGCCCTCACCGGCGGGCCGTCCCGCACGTGAACGCTGTGTTTCGCCGCCGTCAGACCGTTGTGTCAGCGCAGCTCAGCGCTTCTGCATAACTCGAACAGATGCATTGCTTTGCTTATTACTTCTTGTTAGATGCCGTGGGCCGCTCTTAGCGTCCTCCCGGAGAACCGGTCCAAGGAGGCCACTCATGACCGCACCCGACGCCTCTCCGGCGCCAGACCTCGCCGAACAGAGCGCCGATCCCGCGACGCTGCGCCGCAGCGTCGCGGCCGGTGCCGTCGGCGTCTTCGTGCACTGGTTCGACTGGGCCGCCTACGCCTACCTCGCCGGCACCATCGCGTCGGTGTTCTTCCCGGCGGGGAACTCGACCGCCGGGCTGCTCGCGGTGTTCGGCGTCTTCGCGGTGTCGTTCGGGATCCGGCCGGTCGGCGCGCTGATCTTCGGGCCGCTGGGCGACAAGATCGGCCGCAAGCGCACGCTGTCGGTGGTCATCTTCGTGATGTCCGGCGCGACCCTGGTGATCGGCCTGCTGCCGGGCTACTCGACGATCGGCATCGCGGCCCCGATCCTGCTGGTGCTGCTGCGCCTGCTGCAGGGCCTCGCGGCGGGCGGCGAGTTCGGCAGCGCGGCGAGCTTCCTGGCCGAGTACGCGCCGCGCCGGCGTCGCGGATTCGGCGTCAGCTGGCTGGAAGTCGGTTCGCTGCTGGGATTCCTCGCCGGTTCGTTCGTGTTCCTGCTGCTGTCGGTCGGCCTGACGGACGCGCAGCTGGCGTCGTGGGGCTGGCGCGTCCCGTTCCTGATCGCCGCGCCGCTCGGCATCATCGGGTTCGTCATCCGCAGCAAGATCGAGGACACCCCCGAGTACCGCGCGCTCGAAGCGACCGACAACGTGCCCCGCAGCCCGGTCCGGGAACTGTTCCGCCACAACAAGAAGCAGCTGCTCCAGGCCGCCGGCTTGATGACCATGATGCACGTGCCGTTCTACGCCGTGCTCACCTATCTGGTCACCTACGAAACCGACTACCTCGGCCACTCGTCCGGAAGCGCGGCGGCGCTGTCCACGGTGATCTCGCTCGTGGGGCTGTTCCTCGTGCCGTTCTTCGGCCGCCTTTCCGACCGTGTCGGCCGACGGCCCATCCTGATCGGCGCGGGCATCGCGCTGTTCGTCCTCGCCACTCCCGCGTACCTGCTGATGCGCACCGGGCTCGTCGGCACCTGGATCGGCGGGCTCGCGCTCGGCGCCATCCTGGCGGCGATCCTCGGCACCTACGCGGTGTGGTCCGCGGAGATCTTCCCGACGCGCACCCGGCAAAGCGGACTCTCGATCGCGTACAACATCACCGCTGCGCTGTTCGCCGGCACCGTGCCGTACCTGATGACGGTCCTGATTTCCGCTACCGGCAGCACTCTCGTGCCCGGGCCGTACCTGATGGTCGCGGCGGCGGTCGGTCTCATCGCCGCGTTTTCGATGCGCGAGACCGTCGGAACTCCGTTGCTGCACAAGGAAGACCTGGAGAACACCGAAGCCTGACTCCTCCCCCTCCCGATTCACCAAAGGCGGTGAAGCGTGTCCGAACCCACCTTCGTCAACAGCGAATCCGGAAACCTGCGGCGGAATCTGCGCCGGATCGACTCGATCTTCCTCGCGATCGCGGCCATCATCTCGGTGGACACCATCGGCCAGATCGCGACCTCGGGGGCGGAGGCGGTCACCTGGACCGCCGTGCTCCTGGTGCTGTTCCTGTTCCCGTACGGGCTGGTCATGGCCGAACTGGGGAGCGCGTTCCCGGCCGAAGGCGGGCCGTTCGTCTGGCTGCGGCTCGCCTTCGGGAAGCTGCCCGCCGCGCTCGGCACGCTGCTGTACTGGATCACCAACCCGGTGTGGCTGGGCGGATCGATCACCTTCCTCGCCGCCGCGACCTGGCAGCAGTATCTCGTTCCCGCTTCGCCGGGCGGGTTCGCGGACTACGCGTTCAAGCTGGTTTTCATCTGGCTGGCGATCCTCGGCGCGGTGGTGAGCCTGCGGTACGGGAAGTGGTTCATCGCCGCCGGGGCGCTGCTGAAGATCGGACTCGTGGTGCTCTTCGCGGTCACCGCGGCGATCTATGCGGCCCGCCATGGCGTCCACGGCTCGCTGGCCTTCTCGCCGACCATCGGCGGATTCCTCGCCGTAGTCCCGGTTTTGATGTTCGCCCTAGTGGGTTTTGAGGCGCCCAATGGTGCCGCCGAGGAAATGCACAATCCACGGCGCGATGTCCCGGTCACCGTCGGCGTTTCGGGCTTGGTGTCGGCCTTGTGTTACCTGGTGCCGGTGTTCGGCATCGTGCTGGTGATGCCCGCGGACAAGATCAACGGGCTCGGCGGTTTCCTCGACGCGGTGCGCCAGGTCTTCTCTGTGTACGGCGGCGCTTCAGGCGCGATGCTGACACTCGCCGCTGTCGTGTTCGTCTTCGTCCTGCTGAACCAGGGCTGCTCGTGGATGATCGCTTCGGACCGCATTCAGGCGATGGCCGCCGTCGACGGCGCCTTCCCTCGGTGGTTCGGTGCGTTCCATCCGAAGCTGAACACGCCGTTGCGGGTCAACCTGCTCTCCGGCGTGGTCGCGACTGTGTTCACTGTGGTGGCGACGATCGTGCAGAGCAGTTCGGCCTCGGCGGTGTTCGCGGTGGTGCTCAACATCGCGGTGAGCACGTTGCTCTTGTCGTACCTGCTGATCTTCCCGACAATCCTGGTGCTGCGGCGGAAATACCCGTCGGTCGAACGCCCGTTCCGGGTGCCGGGCGGACGGGTCGGGCTGTGGGCGAGTTCGGTGCTGATCTACGCGTGGATCCTGCTCGGCGCTTGGCAGACGGTGGTGCCCGGGGTGCTCGACCGGGCGCTCGGGGTGCCTTACGACTTCGAGGCGACCTGGGGCGTGTCGCGGCTGACCTTCGAGCTGTTCACGGCCGGGACCTTGGCGGTGCTGATCGGGTTCGGGTTCGTCGGGTATCTCATCGCCCGTCGGCAACCCGCACCGGCCGCGGAAATCCCCCAGCCGACCACGGCTTAGACCTTCCGGCCCACCACGCCCGCGACACATCGGGCCGCGTCGCTCAGCGGCTTCAGCCGGGGCCCGTCCTGCCACCACTCGTCCGCGACCGACAGACCAGGCCCGTCCGTCCGGCTCGGCGGGAGAAGCTCCAGACCGGGCAGCATCGCCTCGATCTCCGCCCGCGTCCGGAACCGGCCCGCGCCCAGCGGGCCGGACACGAGGATCTCCTCGATCCGCTTCGCCACGGCGGTCAGCTCCGGCACCTCGGGGTCGTAGAAATGCGCCATCGCGACGTACGAACCGGGCGCGAGGGCGTCGATGTACTCGCGCATCACGTCGACCGCGCCGTCGCCCTCGTAGTGGTGCATCGTGCCGATGTGCAGCAGCGCGATCGGCTCCGAGAAGTCGAGGTACTCGCGCACCGTTTCGTGCTGCAGCACCGCCTGCGGCTCGAAGATGTCGGCCTCGACCATGTGCGTGAAGTCGTTGTCCTCCAGCAGCGCGCGGCCGTGCGCGAGCACTACCGGGTCGTTGTCGACGTAGACCACGTGCGCGTCGCGGTGGTAGCGCTGCACGATCTGGTGGGTGTTCTCGGCCGTCGGCAGGCCGGAACCGCAGTCGAGGAACTGGCGGATGTCGGTCTGGCTCGCCAGCATCCGCAGCACGCGGTTGTGGAAGCCGCGGTTGCCGCGCGCGATGTGCACCGCCTCGGGGACCGCCGTGCTGATTTTCTCCATCACCGCGCGGTCCACCTCGTAGTGGTGGCTCCCGCCGAGGAACCCGTCGTAGATCCGCGCGATGCTCGGGCGGTTCGGGTCCACCCCCACCGGCACCTGGCTGGGCGACAACGGGGACGACGGGCCGGTCATGGACACCTCACGGAGCAGTCGGTCGGCAGTGACCTACTCAGAGTAGTACTGCCGCCGCTCAGCCGTGCCAGCGACGCGGCTGGTCGCCGTTGTCGTCGCCCCAGTGCTCCATGTACGAGCTGACCGCCGAGCGGAACGCGTCTCCCATCGGGTCGCGCGGCTGGTCCCCGCCGTCCTGCTGCGGGTTCTGCGTCGGCTGAACGCGCGGCGGCGGCGCGGTCGTCGCGGGACGGCTGCTGGCCCGGACGATCGTGTCGCGCACCTGGCCGCTGGCGGGGGCCGGGGACGCGCTCAGCGTGCTCACCGCGGGCGGCGCCGACGACGAGGTGTGGACCGGAGCGGGCGGCGGCTGCACCGGCTGCGGGCCGGTCCCGCCGGACGCCGACGGCCACAACGCCCACGAGCCCAGCCCCGCGCACAGCACTACTGCCGCTCCGGCGAAGACGCCGTAGCGCACGGGCCGCCGCTCGGCCGGCGGCGCGGTCTGCGCGGGCGGATCCGCCACGGGCAGCGGGCCGCGTTTGGCGAGCTGTTCGGTCGGCGAACCGGTCGAAACGTCGAGGACCCCGCCGAACGCCGAGGTCGTTTCCGCGGCGCTCTCGGCCCGGCGGCGCACCAGCGGCGGGGGTTCGCTGCCGTCGATCCGGGGCATCGGCGCCGTCTCGGACAGCCGCACGAGATTCGCGACCGACTCGAGGTCGCTGCCGGACTCCGGGTTCCCCATCCAGACCTCCACCCCGCCGGGGCCGCGCGTCCGCGGCACTTCCGGCGCCGCAGATCCTAGGGACCCCCGGTCCGCGCTGTAAACCCGATGCCGGGAACTCAAGGTTGTGATGTGGACGCGCTGCTGCCGTGCCTCCCCAGCACGGCTGGTTCGGTCCGGGTGAGGGCGGGTCGCGGTGGGCCGCGGACCCGGGAACGGACGCCGGGCAGTGGTCCCATGCCAGGGCCTCAAGGCGGCGCTGCCGATGCGGTTTGCCCAGGTCGAAGGATCTGGGCGGGCCCAGGCGTCCGTGAGGGGAACCCTGAGGGACTCTGATTCCGTCAGGGTTCCCCTCACGGACTTCAGCAAACGGTCAGATGGTCCCACATCGGGCATTCCGGTGCCGTTGTCGTCCTTTGTGGATGGTCAGCAGGCCGAGGTCGCGCGGCTTGAGTCCCCGGCATTGGCGCTGGAGACCCGCCTCGAGCGTGATCCAGTACGCTCGACGGGTTTCCGCCACGGGGAGGAGGCCCGCGATGCGGCCGTTTTCGGTCGAAACCGACGCCAGCGGCATGCTCGACGTCGGCGACGGCCAGCAGATCTACTGGGACGCCAGCGGCGCGGGCAAACCGGTCCTGTCCGTGCACGGCGGCCCCGGCGGAGGCGGCGGCAACTTCGGCCGGACCGGCTTCGACCCGGCGCAGTTCCGCGTCATCGTGTTCGACCAGCGCGGCTGCGGACGGAGCACCCCGAACGTCGCGGACCCGGCGGTGAGCCTGGAGCACCAGACCACCGACAGCCTGATCGCCGACATGGAGAAACTGCGCGTCCACCTAGGTGTCGAAAAATGGCTGCTCTACGGCGGTTCCTGGGGCGCGACCCTCGCGCTGGCCTACGCGCAGCGGCATCCGGAACGCGTCAGCGGCATCCTGCTGGTCGCCGCGTTCACCTCCTCGCCGGACGAGGTCGACTGGCTCTACCGTGGCATCCGGCGGCTGCTGCCCGCGCAGTGGGAAGCGTTCCGCGCGGGCGCGCCCGACCCGGACGGCGACCTCCTCGCCGGGTATTCGCGGCTCCTGGCCAGCCCGGACCGCGCCGTGCAGCTGCGCGCCGCGCGGGATTGGTGCGCTTGGGAAGACGCGGTGATCTCGCACGAGTGGGTCGGCGGCCGCACCGGCCAGTTCAGCGAGGGCACCGACGACGAGCTGATCACGCTCGCCCGTCTCTGCGCGCACTATTACGGCCACCACGGCTGGCTCGAGGACGACCAGTTGCTGCGCGACATCCACCTGCTGCATGGCATTCCGGCGGTGCTGATCCACGGACGGGCCGATCTCAGCGCCCCGCTGCGGAAGGCGTGGCAGCTGGCGCAGGCTTGGCCGGACGCCGAACTGGTCGTGATCGAAGACGCGGGACATACCGGCAGCCCGTCGATGGGAACGGCGGTTCTGGAAGCGATCGCCCGGTTCGGGGAACGCTGACGGTTCACCGCAGCACGCGGTACCGGAGGCTCGTCCCTTCCTGCGCGAGCAACTCCAACCGCACCGGCGAACCCGCCCGCTCGAACAACCGCACCCCATCGCCGAGCAGTACCGGCATCACCATCACCGCGACCTCGTCCAGCAGACCGGCCTCCACGCAAGCCCGCCCGACCGAAGCGCCCAGCACGTTCACCGTCTTCTCCCCCGCCGCCGCCTGAGCTGCCGCGACGCCTTCAGCCAACGACGAGCAGAACGTCACCCCGGGCACCGCTGGCGCGACACCCCGCGTCAGCACCACCTGCGGCCCGTCCCACAAGCCGCCGAAGGCCTTGCCCTCGGCCTCGGTGCCGCGATAAGGGTCGTCGCCGGAGAAGGTCCGGCGGCCGACCAGCAGCGCGCCGACCTCGGCGGCCAGTTCGTCCGCCGAGGCGTCCCCGGTGTAGGGCGCGAGCCACCCCATGTCCCCGCCCGGCCCGGCGATGAACCCGTCCAGCGACATCGCGGCGGAGTACAGCAGCTTTCCCATGTCGTGCCTTCCGTGTCGGTTTCCCGGTACCGACTCCGGACGACCCGAAAACTCATCGGTCAGCCGGACAGCGCGCGCCAAGCCTCCCGGCGTTCCCGCTGCCGTTCCGGGTCCGCGACCGGCGCCGCCGCGACCAGCCGCCGCGTGTAGTCCTCCCGCGGCGAGCCCAGCACCGACGCCACCGGACCCTCCTCGACCACCTTGCCGTGGTGCAGCACGACGACGCGGTCCGCGACCCGCTCCACCACCGCCAGGTCGTGGCTGATGAACAGGCACGCGAAGGCCAGCTCCCGTTGCAGGTCCGCCAGCAGGTCGAGCACCGAGGCCTGCACCGAGACGTCCAACGCGCTCGTCGGCTCGTCCGCGATCAGGAGCCGCGGCCGCAGCGCCAACGCCCGCGCGATCCCGACCCGCTGCCGTTGCCCGCCGGACAGCTCATGCGGGTACCGGCCGCTCCAGCTCGGATCCAGGCGCACGGCGGAGAGAAGTTCCGCGACCCGCTCCCGGTGCTCGCCGCGTTCGCCGTGCACCACCAACGGCTCGGCGATGCTCGCGCCGATCGTCGCGCGCGGGTTGAGCGCGGAGGCCGGGTTCTGGAACACGATCCCGATCTGCCGCCGGATCTCCCGCCGCTGCCGGGCCGACGCCCGCGCGATATCCACGCCGGCGACCTGCACGGTGCCCGCCGACGGCGAGACCAAGCCGGTGAGCACGGACGAGATCGTGCTCTTCCCCGAACCGGATTCGCCGACGAGGCCGAGCACCTCGTCCGTCCCGATGGTCAGGGACACGCCGTCGACCGCACGCACTGGCGGAGCGCCGCCGCCGACCCGGTAGGTCACCGCCAGATCCGTCACCGAAACCAGCGGAGCCGACGTCGGCCGCACCGCTCCCGCGGGAGCGGAACCCAGTGACAGCACCGAATCCAGCAGTTCCCGGGTGTAGTCGGCTTGCGGCGAGGCGAACAGCCCGGCCGCGGTGTTCTGCTCGACGACCTGGCCCTCCCGCAGCACCACGACCCGGTCCGCGACGTCCGCGACGACGCCCATGTCGTGCGTAACCAGCAGGATCGCCGTGCCGAGCCGGTCCCGCAGCGACCGCAGCAGCTGCAGGATCCCGGCTTGCACGGTGACGTCCAGCGCGGTGGTCGGCTCGTCCGCGATCAGCAGCTTCGGGTCGTGGATCAGCGCGATCGCGATGACGACCCGCTGCAGCTGCCCGCCGGACAGCTCGTGCGGGTAGGCGCGCAGCACGCGCCGCGCGTCCAGCTCCACGAGCTCCAGCAGCTCCCGGGCCCGTTCGCGCGCCATCGCCCGGGACACCTTGCGATGCGCCCGGACCGCGTCCACGAGCTGCGTGCCGATCCGGAACACCGGGTTCAGCGCGCTCATCGGCTCCTGGAACACCATGCCGATCTCGCCGCCGCGCACCGCGCGCAGCGCCGGACCGTCCACTGTGTACAGATCGCGGCCGTCGAGCACCGCGGAGCCGGTCACCGTCGCGGTGTCCGGCAGCAGGCCGAGCAGCGACAGCGCGGTGACCGACTTGCCGGAACCGGATTCCCCGACGAGGGCGACGACCTCGCCGGGGTTCACCTCGAAGCCCACCTCGCGCACCGCGGCGGTGTCGCCGAACCGGATCGAGACGTCGCGCAGGGACAGCAGCTGCTCGGACACGGGATTACTTCGCCAGGCCCATCTGGAGGTAGTTCGGGTACGCCGGGAACGCGCCGATCGCGAAATTGCCGACCTTCGCGCCGTGCAGGAACGAGTTGCGCGTGTAGATCAGCGGGATCACCGGCGAGTCCTGCATGATCCGCTTGTCGGCCTTCGCCCACAGCTTCCCGGCCGCGGCCGGGTCGACCGTGCCCTGCGCCTGCGCGATCAGCGCGTCCACCTCGGGCACCGAGTAGCGCGCCTCGTTGTAGCCGCCGTTGCCGATCTCCGAGGTGCCGAACAGCGGCTCGATGTTGGCGTTGGCGCTCGGGAAGTCCGGCTGCCACGAACCGAGGGTCAGGTCGTAGTTGCCGTCGTTGCCGGTGACCAGCGTCGTCCACGCCTCGTCGTCGAGCGGGCGCAGTTTCGTGCGGATCCCGGCCCGCTGCAGCGCGGCCTGGATCGCCTGCGCCTTGTCCGCCTCGTTGTTCGCCGTCGACACCGGGAAGTCCAGGTTGTCGATGCCGTTCGGGAAGCCCGCCTCGGCGAGCAGCTGCTTCGCCTTCGCGACGTCGCCGTTCGGCGGGGCCGGGTAGAGGTCGTACGCCTCGCGCCCGGCGATGCCCTCGGTGATCAGCGTCGTGGCGATCGGACCGGCCAGATCCGCGCTGCCCGCGGCGGCGACCTGGTAGGCGGTCTTGTCCACTGCGTACTGGAACGCCTGGCGCACCTTGGGATTCGCCAGCGGGCCGCGCTTGGTGTTCAGCGCGAGGTAGGCCAGCGCGCCGGACTTCGACGTGACGAGCTGGTTCTTCGCCGCCGGGTTCGTGCGGATCTGCGCCAGCTGCGCCGGGTTCACGAACGACGAGCCGAACGCGAACGCGTCGTTGCCCTGGCTGGCCAGCAGCCGCTTCGCGACGACGCCGGTGTCCTGGCCCATCTGGATCACGACCGCGTCCGGCAGGCCGGTGCGCGCCAGGTCGGTCTTGCCGTCCCAGTTCGGGTTCCGGACGAACTTGACCTGCACGCCCTTCTGGTACGACTCGACCTGGTACGGACCGGACGCGACCGGCTTCGTGTCGTAGGTCGCGTCGGTGCCCTTGCCCTTCGGCACCGGGGCGAACGCGGGCATGCTCGCGATCCACGGCCAGTCGCCGTACGGGCGGGCCAGGCGGAACACGATCGTCTTCGGGTCCGGCGTCTCGATCGACGCCAGTTCGCCGCCCTTGAACGGGCCCTTGTAGTCCGGTCCGCCGGCGAGCAGGTTCTTGTGGTAGCTCAGGCCGCCGGAGAACGCGGAGTCGAACGACCGCTCGATGCCGTACTTGATCTCGGCGCTGGTGATCGGCGTGCCGTCGGCCATCTTCAGGCCGTCCTTGAGCGTGTACGTCCAGGTCTTGCCGTCCGCGCTCGCCCGGCCGGTGTCGGTGGCGAGGTCCGGGACCACGGTGGCCGGGCCGTCGTCGGCGGTCTTCCACGCGGTGAGCCGCCGGTGGATCAGGCTGATCGTGGTGATCGCCAGGTTCTGGCTCTTCGCCGGGTCGAGGTGCTGCGACGTGGTGTCGCTGAGGATGTACAGCGTCCCGCCGGACGCCGCCTCGACCGCGCCCCCGCCGGCGGACTGCTCGTTCGCGTTGCACGCGGCGAGGAACGCCCCTGCCCCGGTGACCGTGGCGGTGATGCCCAGCGCCTTCAGGAAGTCCCTGCGATCCATGGTTTTTCCGTTCCCTTTCTCAAGAACCGAGCCGAGCACGGGGGTCGAGGACCCCGTAGAGCACGTCCACCGCGAAGTTCGCGAGGACGACGAAGAAGGCGGCGAACAGGCTGACGCCCATCAGCACCGGCAGGTCCACCTGGTGCACGGCGTCGACGAGCAGCCCGCCGAGCCCGGGCAGCGCGAACACCCGCTCGGTGATCACCGCGCCGCCGAGCAGCGCGCCGAGGTCGACCGCGAACACCGTCACCACCGGCAGCAACACGTTGCGCAGCGCGTATTTCCCGACGACGGTCCGTTCCGGCAGGCCGACCGCCCGCGCGGTGCGGATGAAGTCCTCGCCCATGATTTCGAGCATCTGGCCGCGCGAGAGCCGGGCGTACACCGCGGCGTTGATGAACGCCAGCACCAGCCACGGCAGCACGAGGTGCCACGCCCAGTCGACCGGGCTCTGCGCGAAGGTCACGTAACCGCTCACCGGCACCACGTCGAGCGTGAAGCCGAACAGCAGAATTCCCAGCAGCCCCACCAGGTACGCGGGCGCGGACACCCCGGCGAGCGTCACTGTCATCGCGGCCCGGTCGGCGAACTTGCCGCGGCGCAGCGCGGAGAACACGCCGGTCGCGACGCCGGCGATCAGCCAGATCACCGACGCGCCGATGGCCAGCGAAACCGTGATCGGCAGCCGGTCCCCGATCAGCGCCAGCACGGGTTCGCTCTGCTGGAACGAATACCCGAAGCAGGGCGCGGAGCAGACGATCGCGGTCACGCCGGTGCCGAACGTGCGGCCGGTGAAGATGCCGCCGAGGAAGTCGAAGTACTGCTGGATCCACGGCTTGTCGAAGCCCATGAACTCCCGCGCCAGCGCCAGGTTCTCCGGCGTGCACGGCTTGCCGCAGGACATGAACGCCGGGTCGGTGGGCAGCAGGTAGAACACCGCGAAGGTGCCGAAGCTGACCACGAGCAGCACGCCGAGCATGCCCAGCAGGCGGACGCCCACGAAACGCAGAGTGCGGTTCACCGGCGCACCGCCGTCTTCGGGTCGAGCGCGTCGCGCAGCCCGTCGCCGAGCATGTTGAACGCCAGCGTCGCGATGAAGAGCGCGGCGCCGGGGAAAATGAGGAACATCGGATCTGTCTGCACCCAGTTGATCGCGTCGCTGATGGACCGGCCCCAGCTCGGTGTCGGCGGCGGGATGCCGACGCCGAGGAACGACAGCGCCGCTTCCAGCCCGATGTTGGCCGGGATGCTCACCGTCGCCAGCACGATGATCGGCGCCCACAGGTTCGGCAGCAGTTCGCGGCGGAACACGTGCGCGCCGCCCGCGCCGAGCGCACGGGCCGCCTTGACGAACTCGCGGTTGCGCAGGCTCAGCGTCTGCGCGCGGACCACCCGGGCCACGCGCGGCCAGCCGAACAGGCCGATCACCGCGATCAGCAGCAGCGGCCGCGGGATCGACTGCGGGGCGACCGCGCCGAGCGCGATCATGAAGATCAGCTGCGGGAACCCGAGGAGCACGTCGGTCACCCGGCTCACCACGGTGTCCCACCAGCCGCCGACGTACCCGGCGCTCGCCCCGAGCAGCACGCCCAGCAGCATCGACACCGCGGTCGCGGCGAGCCCGATCAGGAACGACGTCCGCGCGCCGTACGCGACGACCGCGAAGAGGTCCCGTCCGGTCAGCGGTTCGACGCCGAACCAGTGGCTTCCGCTGATCCCGCCGAGGAATCCCGCGCCGGTGCCGTCGGCCGGATTGAGCAGTTCAGTGTGGTACGTGTACGGATCCTGGCCCTCGATCAGGGCGAGCAGAGGAGCCGCTAGAGCGGTGACGATCACCAGCACGATGACGACCGCGCTGGCTTGCGCCCAGCGGTCGTGCCGCAGCGCGCGCCACAGATTCCGGGAGGCCGGTGCGGCCGCCGGGACCCCGGCGCCGCCCGGGGACAGGATGTCGGACAACGGTTCCCTATGCAGATCAGCGTTACTTGACGACGTGACAGTAAAGAACCTGAAGGAAATTCACCACGACGGCGGTGCCCGTCCCGGATCGTGAGACATCGCCGACTTCGCACCTCCCCCTGGAGTTCGCGCTGTTCGCGCAGGTCACCGGCGGTCGCGCGGCCCGGGTCAGTGTGCCGTGCGGACAGACGTCCGGCCAGTGTTGTTGTCACCCGTTCGGAGGCACTCCCGGGACCGTCGGCTGACTCCGTTTGTGCGTCCGCCAGCTCGGCGCTGGACTGGCCGGACGTAGCCAGTCTCATGTGGACGGAAGGACCTGCCGATGTCTCGCTGCTCGCGCCGCAAGCTGACCGGAGTGCTGATCGCCGCGGCCGCGGCCGCCTTGCTGGTCAGCCCTCCCGCCTCGGCGGTCACCGCGGCGGTGAACGGCGGCGACGCGATGTACACCGTCTCGCCGGGCCCCGGCCGCGAGCCGTACTACTGCTCCGCCGGGTTCGCGATCCTCGTCAAGGAGGTCCGGTACATCCTCACCGCCGGGCACTGCACCGAGCACGGGCTCGACTGGAAAGACATCGGCCGCAACGTGGACAGCCACTTCCCGGTGACCGATTACGGCCGCGTCGAGAACCCGTCCGGTTCCGGGCACAGCCAGGTCGACCTCTACGACGGCGGCACCCAGCGGATCCTGCGCGCGGGCACCCCGGCGGTGGGACAGCTGGTGTGCCGGAGCGGCATGACCACGAAGAAGACCTGCGGAAAGGTCTTGGGCCTCAACCAGACCGTGAACTTCGGCGACGGCAAGCAGGTCGTCGGCACGATCGCCACCGACATCCCGGTCGGGGCGGGCGACAGCGGCGGCCCGTTGTTCTACGCCGGGGTCGGGTACGGGGTGCTGTCCGGCGGGAACAACCAGGTCAGCTTCTTCCAGCCGTTGCCGCCGGTGCTCGCCGCTTACGGGGCAACGCTCGCCTGATCTTCGGGTCCGTGAGGGGAACCCTGACGGAATCAGAGTCCCGCAGGGTTCCCCTCACGGCCGACAACCGCGCACCGACCCGGACCGTCACGCCTGCGCCAGTCCGGCGCGCCCCTCCTGCAGCGCGCGCCTGAGCTGGAGACATCCGCTGATCGGCTACGCGGCGGCGTCCGAGCCGAGCTCGATCCAGAACCGGTCCTCGCCGCGCCTCCGGCCGTCCGCCACGCCGCCGTTCGAGAGGATCGCCCGGCGGGAACGCTCGTTGTCCGTCTCGCAGGTCAGCAGCACGCGGTGGAGCCCGAGGCGGCGGCACTCCGCTAGCCCGGCCGTCAGCATTCGCGTGGCGTGGCCTTGCCCGCGCCACGGCGGCACCACGTGGTACCCGATGTGGCCGCCCGCCTCGGCGAGGTCGGCGGTGAGTTCGTGCCGGACGACCAAAGTGCCCAGGTAGTACTCGCCGGAGACATACCAGAAGATCGTGGAAGGCACTCCCCATCGCGGCAGCACCCCGCGCCGCGCGGCGACGAACTCGGCGAAGTCGGCGCTCGCCGCGTCCAGCCACTCCGTCGGGCGGCCTTCGAGCAGGCAGTCCACCTGCTCGCCGACGAGGTACGACGTCCGCACCTCAACCGTGGGCAGGACAAGACGGGGCGGCTCAGTGAGACGGATCATCGGCCCAGTCTCGCTGCCGATCGTCAGGCGCACAGCTCATTTTCGTCGCGGGAATCATCCCTGCGCCAGTGCCGCGTGCTCTTCCCGCAGCGCGCGCTTGACGATCTTCCCGCTCGGGTTCTTCGGCAGCGCGTCCACGAACACCACGTACTTCGGGCACTTGTAGCCTGCCAGGTGTTCGCGGGCGTGCGCGAGGACCTCGGCTTCGGTGAGCGTGACGCCCTCGCGCGGCACGATCGCCGCCGTGACCGCCTCGATCCAGTGCGGGTGCGAGACCCCGAACACGGCGACCTCGGCGATCCCGTCGAGCAGGTACAGCGCTTCCTCGACCTCACGGCTCGCGACGTTCTCGCCGCCGGTCTTGATCATGTCCTTCTTCCGGTCCACGACCGACAGATAGCCCTCGTTGTCGAGCACGCCGAGGTCGCCCGAGTGGAACCAGCCGCCCTCGAAGGCCGCGGCAGTTTTCTCCTCGTCCTCGTAGTAGCCGAGCGTCGCGTGCGGACTGCGGTGCACGATCTCGCCGACCTCGCCGGGTGGCAGCTCGCGGCCGTCCTCGTCGACGATCCGGGTCTCGACATTGATCGACGCCCGGCCCGCCGAACCCGCCTTCGCGAGCTGTTCGTGCGGGCGCAGGATCGTGGCCAGCGGGGCCATTTCGGTCTGGCCGTAGAAGTTCCACAGCTGCACGTCCGGCAGCCGCCGCGAGAGTTCCCGCAGCACCTCGGCGGGCATCGGCGACGCGCCGTAGTAGCCCTTCCGCAGGCTGGACAGGTCCGTCGTGTCGAACGCCGGGTGCCGCAGCAGGGAGATCCACACCGTCGGCGGCGCGAACAGCTTCGTCGCGCGTTCGCGTTCCACCGCGGCCAGCAGCGCCGCCGGGTCCGGGCCGGGCAGGATCACGCTCGTCGCGCCGAGGTAGACGTCGACCGACAGGAAACAGTCCGGTTGCGCGCAGTGGTAGAGCGGCAGGGAATGCACCTCGATGTCGTCGCCGGTCATGCTGCCGTCAAGCGCACACGAGACGTACTGCGCGATAAGCGACCGGCTCGACAGCAGCACGCCCTTCGGCCGCGATTCGGTGCCGGAGGTGTACATCAGCCGCAGCGGATCGTCGTCGGCGACCAGCACCGCTGGGGCGGTTTCGTCGCCGGGCCGGTCGATCCAGTCAGCGACGCTCTCCCAGTCGCCCTCGCCGCCGATCCGTCCGCGGACGACGTCGGTGCGGCCGGAGCGCTGCAACGCCTCCGAAGCGGTCTCGAGCAGCGCGTCCTCGGCGATCAGCCCGGACACCCCAGCGTGGCCGAGGATGAACGCGACTTCCTCCGCGCCGAGCATGAAGTTCACCGGCACCAGCACCACGCCGAGCTTGGCCGTGGCGAACACGAGCACCGCGTACTCCCAGCAGTTCCGGCTGAGCAGCGCGAGCCGGTCGCCCTTCGCGAGGCCGCGTTCGGCGAGCCGGTGCGCGCAGCGGTTGACCGCCGCGTCGAACTCGCGGTAGGTCGCGCGTCGTTCGCCGGAGACGATCGCAAGCTTGTCCGGGTGGCGCAACGCGGTGCGCCGCAGGAGATCCCCGACGGAATGCTGGCGGGCGTGCTGGATCGCTTCCGCCGTTTCGGCGCTGAACGGGCTCGGCATAGCGGGAGTCTCATCCACGGGCGCGGCGTGCGCAAGCAGGACCGGCAGCGGCGAGACTTCGGCGCGCTGCGGGCCTGCGGCTTGCGCTATCTCAAGTGGACAGACGACCGGTCAGCCGCGCATCGCGGCACTGCCCGGACAAGCGATCCCCGCCGGAAATCCGCTCAGCCGTCCTTCGCCCACACCCGCACGGCCACCGCGACCGCGATCCCGACGACGCCGAGCACGATCCCCGCGACCAGCAACCCGGACGCGATCAGCCCGAGCGCGGCCACCGCGAACAGCCCGAACTCCAGGAAAAACCGCGTCGGCTCCGGACTGCGCCGCTTCGCCCGGGGCGCGATCACGAGCCCCCAGATGACCGCCGCCAGCGCCGGCCACAGCACCGCCGCCAGGATGTCGAGGAACACATTCCCGCCGAGCCGCGCACCGGCGACCGCGAGACCGGCGAGCAGCGCCAGTTCGGTCAGGAAGCGGATGACGAGCACCGCGCCGGGGAAACCGCGCAATTCGGGTCGAGTGGTGGTCACGCTGGGAGCCTAACGGCCGGGCCCGCGCTCCGTGCGCGGAGTCGCGGACCCGGCCGTAATCAGCGTCGAGCCACCATTCGGGACAGCGTCATCAGGATCGCTCCGAACACCAGCAGCGCCGCACCGAACACAGCGAGCCGCGGGGTGCTCACGCCCGTCTTCGCCAACGCCTGCTGCTTCGGCTGCGAAGCTTCCGGCGCGGAGGTCTGCGTCGGCTGGCTGGTCGTGACCTTCTCCGGAGCCGAGGCCTTCGGCGTCACCTTCGCGACTTCGTGGACGCGGGCGGTGAGCGAGTCGGCGTGTTTGGCGTCCGACAGCGACCCCGGCGGGTTCGCCTGCTTGCCGCCTGCCCAGACGAGACCGCTGATGTCCTTCTTCGGCGTGGCCGAAGAAGTCGACGTCGGCGGCTTGCTCGCCGAGGAGCTCGAGGACGCCGGGCTGCTGGACGTCGTCGGGCTCGTCTTCGTGGTCGTCGACGGCGACGTGGTGGCCGAACTCGTCGGCGTCTTGGTCGGAGTCTTGGTCGCCGAGGAGTTCGGCGGCGCGCTCGTGGTCGGCGTGGTCGAAGCCGGCGGCTTCGTCGACGTCGTCGGCTTCGGCGGGGCCGGGGCCTCGCTCTTCGGAGCCTCGCCGCCGGCGAACTTGATCAACTGCTCCATCGAACCGTTGAACGAGTCCTGGTCGCCGGGCTTGGTGCCGGAGTCCGAGTACTGCCACACCGTGTAGTACCGCCAGCCCGAGGGCAGCGGGCCCGCGCTTTGCGCGTACCGGGCGATGAACAGCGGATGCGTGTCGCCGAACGCGTTCGAGTTGCCGGTGCAGGTCTTCCACCAGTCGGTCGTGGTGTAGAGCATCGGCCAGCGCGACGTTTTCGCGTGCAGCCGCTCGGAGAACGACCGCACCCACGACACCATCGCCGACTGCGACAGCCCGAAGCAGGTCGAGCCGTAGGGGTTGTATTCGATGTCCAGCATCGGCGGCATGGTGCGGCCGTCCGCGGACCAGCCGCCGCCGTGCGCGACGAAGTAGTCGGCCTGCGTCGCGCCGTCGGACACGTCCGGACGCGCGAAGTGGTACGCGCCGCGGATCATCCCGACGTTGTAAGAACCGTTGTACTGCTGCGCGAAGTACGGGTTCAGGTACCCGGTGCCTTCGGTCGCCTTGACGTAGGCGAAGCGCGCGCCCGCGTTCCAGGCGCCCTTCCAGTCCACATTGCCCTGGTGCCCGGACACGTCCATGCCCGGCACCTCGGCAGACGCTGCCGCCGCCTGGGGCGCGTGCAGCAGCCCCAACGCTCCGACCGCAGCTACCGCTGCCGCCGCGACGATCGCACCCGCCCGAGCCGCTATCCGCCCGGAGCCCGTCATCCTCTACTCCCTCTTCTTTTCCTGCCCTGGGAGCGCTCCGGCCGTCCGCGTCTCTTCCCCAAGAGCGGAACCGGATCACCTGGGCGAGCCCCAGTGTGTGTGACACGCGGGACGGCTGTAAACCACTGGGAGTGATGTGACGCGTGGTACACACGAGGTTTTCCGAGGTCACCGGGGGTACGGACGCTGCGGGGCGGGACGAAACTCACCCACCCCGGGTCACTGTCGGCAGCGAGCCCCGCACTCGTCGCACTGGGTAATCACGGGGCCGCGGCCGGAACGGAGCAACGCCGGGGAGCCGAACGGCGGACAGCGCGTGCGCGCGGTTTTGTCATCGCGCAAGGGCCGAAGGTCGGTCGTCCGGCGCCGCCGGGGACTCGCCCGGGCCGTGCGACACGCCCGGCCCGGCGAGCCGTTCACGAACAACTCCCCCGCGCCGGAAACCCTTGCCCGCACTGCGGAAACCGGCCGCTACCAGCACTTTCCGCCCGGACGCCGGTAATCGCCCGGCCACACAGCGTCAACCAGGCAGACGTCTTCGCAACATCTTGGCAACCGGCTTGACACCGGCTGTGGTCCGGACCACCCTGCAGGACATTGGTCTACACCATTTGTCATTCAGCCCCGGTCGCCGACGACCGGGCACCGAAAGGACGAGACACGTGAAGCGCTGGCTCAAGCTGGCGGCGGGAGCCGCCGCCATCACGCTCGCCACGGCCGGGTGTGCCGGCTCCGGCGGGAGTGAGAACGCCTCGAGCGCTGGGGGCGCGCAGGACGGCAAGCTGACGGTCTGGCTGATGACCGGCTCCGCGCCGGACAGCCTGACCGCCGCCCTGAACAAGGAATTCGAGGCCGCCCACCCCGGCGTCAAGGTCGACTACCAGATCCAGCAGTGGAACGGCATCCAGCAGAAGCTGACCACCGCGCTGGCGAGCGACACGCCGCCGGACGTCATCGAGGTCGGCAACACCCAGACCCCCGCGTTCGCCGCGCAGGGCGTGCTGGCCGACCTCTCCGGCGACGTCAACAACCTCAACGGCGGGCAGTGGCTCGCCGGGCTCAAGGCATCCGGCCAGTACGACGGCAAAACCGTCGGCGTGCCGTTCTACGCCGCGAACCGCGTCGTGATGTACCGCAAGGACATGTTCGAGCAGGCCGGCATCACCCAGCCGCCCGCGTCGAACGACGAATGGCTCGCCGACATCGCGAAGCTGAAGACCAAGTTCGGCAGCGACCCGCAGTTCCAGCCGCTCTACATGCCGGGCCAGAACTGGTACGCGCTGTCGTCGTTCATCTGGGACAACGGCGGCGACATCGCCAAGGGCGAGGGCAAGTCCTTCAAGTCCTCGCTCAACACCCCGGAAGCCAAGGCGGGCCTCGAGTTCTACAAGAAGCTCGTGGACAGCTCGGGCACCACCGCGCCGAAGGACAACGACGAGGCAACCCCGCAGCAGGCCGGCATCTACGCCGCGGGCAAGGTCGCCATGTTCATCGGCACCCCGAACGAGGTCGCCACCGCGGCCAAGACGGACCCGGGCATCACCGCCAAGACCGGTGCGTTCCCGATCCCGTCGAAGACCGCGGGCCAGGGCGCGCCGGTGTTCCTCGGCGGCTCGAACCTGGTCGTTCCGCTGAACAGCAAGCACCAGGACCTCGCGAAGGACTACCTGAAGCTGCTGACCAGCACCAAGTACATGACGCAGCTGGCCGCGGGCGGCTACGTGCCGGGCACCTCCACCGACCTCAGCGCGCTCGACAAGGACCCGCTGGGCTCGGTGATGGCGAAGGCCTCGAAGACTGGCCACGCGATGCCGGCCAGCCCCAAGTGGGGCGAGGTCGAATCCGGCCAGAACCCGCTGAAGGACATGCTGACCGCTTACCTGACCGGGAAGAAGACCCTCGACCAGGCCGCGGCTGACGCGAACACTGCCCTCGACAAGATCATCGGCGGATGACCGCGACGAAGGACAAGCCGATGCCGGCGGGGGCCACCCCGCCGGCATCGGCGCACGTCGGGGCAGCACGACGGCGGGGCAACGGCTGGTTCAGCGAGCGGCTCATGCCGTACCTGCTGATCCTTCCCGCGCTCGCCGCCGTGCTGGTGCTGCTCGGCTGGCCCACCGTCCAGATGCTCGGCATCAGCCTGCGCCAGCTCGACCTGCGCGAGCTGGTGACCGGCAAGATGGTGTGGATCGGCTTCAAGAACTACACCGACGTGCTGTCCGACCCCGAGTTCTGGGCAGTCGCGCTCCGCACGGTCCTCTTCACCGGCGCGCTCGTCGCCGGAACCCTGCTCGTGGCACTGCTGATCGCGGTGCTGATGCGCCACCTCAACCCGGTGCTGCGGATCTTCGTGCAGGTCTCGCTGGTGCTCGCGTGGGCGGTGCCGGTCATCGCCACCACCACGGTGTTCCAGTGGATCTTCGACCAGCAGTACGGCATCCTCAACAAGACGCTGGACCGGCTGGGCTTCCACTCGTTCATCGGCTACTCGTGGTTCTCCACCGGCACGAGCACGCTCGTGGTGATCGGGCTGCTGGTGCTGTGGCAGGCCGTGCCGTTCGTCGCGTTCACGCTCTACGCGGGCCTCATCGGCGTGCCGCGCGAGCAGTACGAGGCGGCGGGCATCGACGGCGCCGGGCCGTGGCAGACCTTCCGCGCGGTCAGCTGGCCCGCGATCCGGCCGATCCTGACGATGGTGACGTTCCTGTCGATGCTGTGGGACTTCAACATGTTCGCCCAGGTGTGGGCCATCCGCCAGGGCGGCCCGGACGGCGCGAGCACGACGCTGGCGATCATGCAGTACCTCAAGGGCATCGCGGGCAGCCACTTCGGCTCCGCTGCGGCCATCGCCACCATCATGCTGGTGCTGCTCCTGCTGGTCACCGGCCGGTACGTGCAGCTGCTGGTCCGGACGAAGGACGGGGAGATCGCATGAGGAAGTCCCTGCCCGCCCGGGTGCTGGTGTCGATCGCCGGCGTGCTCGTGGCGCTGCTGTTCCTCTTCCCGACGTACTGGATGTTCACGACGTCGCTGAAGACGCCGGGCGACGTGCTGTCGCCGAAGTACGACCTGATCCCGACGTCGGCGACGCTGTCGAACTTCGCGTCGGCGCTGACCAAGCCCGGGTTCGTCACGTACCTGACCAACAGCCTGATCGTGACGCTCGGCGCGGTGCTGGCCGCGCTGGTGGTGGGCGTGCTCGCGGCGATCCCGCTCGCGCGCTTCCGCTTCCGCGGCCGCAAGGGGTTCCTGCTGCTGATCCTGGTGGCGCAGCTGGCCCCGCTCTCGGCGCTGTTCATCCCGATGTACCTGCTGATGCGCGACATCGGGCTGCTGAACACGCTGCCGTCGCTGCTGCTGGTGTACTTCGCGACGTCGCTGCCGTTCACCGTGTGGATGCTCTACGGGTTCGTCAACGGCATCCCGTACGACCTCGAAGAGGCCGCGATGATCGACGGCTGCAGCCGGGTCGGCGCGTTCCGCCGGGTCACGCTGCCGCTGCTCGGGCCGGGTCTCGTGACCACGTCGGTGTTCAGCTTCATCACGGCGTGGAACGAATTCCTGTTCGCCCTGGTGTTCATGCGGGACCAGTCGAAGCAGACGCTGCCGGTGTGGCTGTCGTCGTTCAAGACGGCGTTCTCGATCGACTGGGGCGGGGTTATGGCCGCGTCGGTGATCTACGCGATCCCCGCGGTGATCTTCTTCCTGATCGTGCAACGGAAACTCGTGTCCGGCATGACCGCCGGCGCGGTGAAGGGATGACGGTGGCTGACCTGTCCGAGGTGTCCGGGGTGTCCGACCCCCGCAGGCTCGCCGAAGCCGTGCTGCTGCCCGGATTCGACGGCACCACGGCGCCGGACTGGGTGCGCCGCCGGCTCGCCGAGGGCCTCGGCGGCGTGATCCTGTTCGGCCGCAACGTGGTCGACGACGAGCAGGTCGCCGCGCTCACGTCCGCGCTGCGGTCGGAGCGGGACGACGTGGTCGTCGGGATCGACGAGGAAGGCGGCGACGTCACCCGCCTCGACGTCGGCAAGGGTTCGTTCGTGCCCGGCCCGCTCGCGCTGGGCGCGGCCGGGGATCCGGAGCTGACCGCGTCCGTCGCGGCCGCTCTCGGCGAGCGGCTGGCGGCGTGCGGCGTGACGGTCAACCTCGCGCCGTGCGCGGACCTCACGCTCGCCGCGGAGGACCCGGGCATCGGCGTGCGGGCGTTCGGCTCGGATCCGGCGGCGGCTTCGCCGCACGTCGCGGCGTTCGTGACCGGTATGCAGAAGTACGGCGTCGCCGCTTGCGCCAAGCACTTCCCCGGCCACGGCGCGGCGACCGAGGATTCGCACCTCTCGCTGCCGGTGCTGCCGCGGACCGCGGCCGAGCTCCGGGAGGTCGAACTGGTCCCGTTCGCCGCGGCGATCGAGGCGGGCGTCCGGACGGTCATGTCCGGGCACCTCGTGGTCCGGGAATGGGGCGACGAGCCGGCGACGTTCAACCGGACCGCGCTCGTCGACGTGCTGCGCGGCGAACTGGGGTTCACCGGGACGGTCATCACGGACGCGTTGGAGATGGGGGCCATCTCCGGGGCGTACGGGCGGCACGACGGGATCGGCGAGGCTTCGGTCCGGGCTCTCCTGGGCGGCGCTGACGCGCTTTGCCTCGGCGGGGCCCCGTTCGACGCCGAGACGCTGGACCGGACCGCGGAGGCGATCGTCGCCGCGGTGGCCAGCGGGCGGCTTTCCCTGGAGCGGTTGGCCGACGCCGCTGTCCGGACGGCTTCGCTGGGCACCGCCCCGGCTCCGGCTACGGTGCAGCCGGTGGACTACTCGCTCGGTCTGTCCGCTGCGCGGGCCGCCTTGCGGGTCACCGGCAAGCCGCGGCTCAAGGGCCGCACGCTCGTGGTGGATGTGCAGACCGAACCGGGTATCGCTGCCGGGCCGATGCCGTGGGGGCTGGGGGCTCACCTGGCGGAGCTGGTTCCGGGCACTCGGACGCTGTCGGTTTCGCCGGACGACGTCTCGACGGTCGTGGCGGAGGCTTCGTCGGTCGAGAGCGTCGTGGTGGTGACCCGGGAGGCGCACCGGCATCCGGCGGTGCGGGAGTTCCTGGCTGGTCTGTCCACTGTGGACTACATCCGGGTCGAAACCGGGGTTCCCGGGCCGGAAACCGGTGCCGGGCCGCGGATCGACACCTTCAGCGGCTCGTACGTGAGCCTGCGCGCCGCGGCGGAGTACCTGGCACGCTCCTGACGCCGTCCGTGAGGGGAACCCTGAGGGACTCTGATTCCCTCAGGGTTCCCCTCACGGACCGGAAAGCTCGTGAGCGGTGCCAGGCCCGACGCGGGGTCTTTGGCCTCTTCCCGGCCGTCGCGCTCCGGAGGAAGGTCGGAATCTCTTCGTCCGGCACTTCCCCGACGCGCGACGACGAAAGGGCCGACAGTGACCGTCCATCTGGAGCAACCGGCGATATACGACTTGGTGGGCAACAACATTCAGCTGGCGGGCGTGGCCGGCGGCGCGTTCGAGGCCGGTTTCGCCTACCGCGTCCACGAAGGCCACGACGAGGTGACCGGCAGCTTCCTGGCCGGCGACGGTTCGGGCGGGCACAACCAGTTCCAGCTCGTCGTCGACGTCAGCCGCGCGGCTTTCCAGCTCAACCGACTCTTCGTCGAGGTCTTCCACGTTTCCCCGAAGGACGGCGCCGAGCTGGACAAGGCCGTCACGCCCGTCGTCCTCGGCCCGAAAATCGTTCCTGGCTACCGCAACTACCTGGAACACACCGTGGCGCAAGGCGAAACGCTCTGGAGCATCGCCAAGAAGTACTACGGCTCCGGCAACCTCTACTACCGGCTCGTCGCGGCGAACCCCGGCACGATCACCAATCCGAACCTCATCCGCCCTGGCGAGGTCGTGCGCGTGCCCCAAGGCGACTGACCGTCCGGCGCGAGCTACAGCGCGTCGCGGCCGCGCTCTCCGGTGCGGACGCGGACGACGGTCTCCACCGGCGTGACCCAGATCTTGCCGTCGCCGATCTTGCCGGTGTGCGCGGTGTCCTGCACCGTCCGCAGCGCGGCGTCGACCTGGTCGTCGTCGAGGAGGATCTCCAGGCGGTACTTGGTGATGAAGTCGACCGCGTACTCCGCGCCCCGGTAGATCTCGGTGTGGCCCTTCTGCCTGCCGTACCCGCGGACCTCGCTGACGGTCATCCCCGCGACGCCGAGTTCCTGCAGCGCGATCCGGACGTCGTCCAGCACGAACGGTTTGACGACGGCGGTCAGCAGCTTCATCGGTTCTCCTCGCGCGCTGGCCGGTGCGATCCGAGCACACCGGCGGGCGCGCTCCCCCGGCGTCCGGACTGGACTGCCAGCTCGTACGCGCCTTCGGCGTGCTCGGCCTCGTCGACGCCGTCGATCTCGGCTTCGCGGTCGATCCGGAATCCCATGAACTTGTGCATGACCCAGCCGATCAGGAAGGTCATCGCCAGCGAATACCCTAGTACCGCCAGCGTTCCGACCGCCTGGCGCCACAGCTGGTCGAACCCGCCGCCGTAGAACAGGCCGTTCGCGCCCTGGGGAGCCACGCCCACGGTAGCGAACAGGCCGATCAGCAGCGTCCCCACGAACCCGCCGAGACCGTGCACCGCGACCACGTCGAGCGAGTCGTCGAAGCCGAACCGGTACTTCAGGCCCACCGCGAACGAGCACACGACGCCCGCCGCGACGCCGATCGCGATCGCGCCGATCGGTTCGACGTAAGCGCATCCGGGCGTGATCCCCACCAGCCCGGCCACCGCGCCGGACGCGGCGCCGAGCGTGGTCGGCTTCCCGTCGCGGAACTGCTCGACGACCAGCCAGCCCAGCACCGCGGCCGCTCCCGCGACAGTGGTGTTCAGGAACGAGGTGGCCGCGAGGTTCTTCGCGGCCAGCGCGGAACCGGCGTTGAACCCGAACCAGCCGAACCACAGCAGCCCGGCGCCGAACATCACGAACGGCAGGTTGTGCGGCCGGACGGCCTGCTTCGGCCAGCCGTGCCTGCGGCCGAGCACGATCGCGAGCGCCAGCGCGGCCGCCCCGGAGTTCACCTCGACGACGGTGCCGCCCGCGAAGTCCAGCACGTGCAGTTTGGCGGCGATCCACCCGTCGGGCGCGAAGACCCAGTGCGCCACCGGCAGGTACACCACGGTGACCCACACGACGGAAAACACCGTCCAGGTCCAGAACCGGGCGCGCTCGGCGATCGCGCCGGCCAGCAGCGCCACCGTGATGACCGCGAACATCATCTGGAAGGCGACGAACGCGAACAACGGCACCTGGTTTCCCGCGGGCCCGGTCGTCTGGTCGGCCAGCCCGTGCAGCCCGGCCAGCCCCAAGGTGCCGAGCAGGCCGCCGAACCAGTCGGGGCCGAACGCGAGCGAGTACCCGTAAGCCACCCAGACCAGGCCGACGGTCGCGAGGCAGACGAACGTCATCGCCATCACGTTCAGCACGCTCCGCGCGCGCACCATCCCGCCGTAGAACAGCGCGAGACCCGGTGTCATCAGCATGACCAGTGCGGCACTGACCAGCAACCACGCCGTGCTTCCGGTATCGACCACGGTCGGACTCTCCTCGTCGTCTCGTCCGGCCGATCAAGCTAACCGCGCGGTGTTACCGGAATGTTTCCGTCGTGCTTCCGCTACCCGCCCCTGAACCGGCGTAACGGGCCAACCGGCCGAACCGGGCGGACGACGGCCGATGACAAGGTCCGCCGCCCGAGGGCTCCGCCCCGCTCGGCTGCGTCCGGGCGAATCGAGGACTCCACAGTGGACAGTCAGGGCAAGCGGAACTCATGACCGAGCTGGAAATCCGCCGTCCCGTCCGGCGCGCGCTGAGCTTCACCGCGGCTCCGGCGACTCCGTCCGGCGGGAATCGGAGCAGAGAGCGAGCTCGGCCCAGACGGTCTTGCCCCGGGGCAGCGGCGTCTGGCCCCAGCGGTCGGCGATAGCGTCGATCAAGGCCAAACCGCGTCCCCCGCCCTCGTAGCCTTCCCGGTACCTGGCGATGTCCGTGAGAGAGTCGGAAACCTCGATCAGGATCCGGTCTCCCCGCAACGACAGGGTCAGCTCGCACGGCGGGCGGGCGTGCCGCAGCGCGTTGCAGGCCATCTCGTCGAGCACCAGGCGCACGTCGGCCACCGCGTCCGCGCCGGCGTGCGGGAGATGACGCCGCACGAACGCCGCCGCCCGGTCCCGGATCCTTCGCAGCATCGCGAAATCCTGGTCCAACGCCAAGCGCAGCGGCGCCGCTCCCGCGGGCAACCGGCTGTGCTGAGCCTCGTCGACACTCACGCTTGACCTCCTCCTGGGCCCGCTCCACCCCAGTCGCTCCCCCGGCGAGCCCCCTGCTCGAATGCACGTCGTCCGTTCTCCTTGCCTGAGAATATCGAATACCCACCGGCCGGAGGCGCCAAACCAGAACTGCGGGAAATGAGATCCAACGGACCCTCAGCGAGGTTTTCCGGTCCACTTTTCCGTTCTATGCCGTGCGAGATTCCGCGAGCTGTGCCACCTTTTTTCTCATGACTGATCTCCTCGCTTATCCGCCCCCTTCCGCCGATCCGGCCGGAGCGCGGCCACGTCCGGCGGCGATCGTCGGCGCCTTCTGGGCGTATGTGGCCGCGACCCTCGTCGGCGTCGCCGGAGCCGTGTTCCTGTTCTTCTCGCGAGACGCGCTGGCGGACGCGATGCGAAGAGCGAACAGCCAGAACGCGGCGCGCCTCACCGACGCCCAGATCGACCAGGCGGTGACGATCGGCATCGTCGTCGGAGCGGTGCTCGCGATCGCGTTCGCCTTGCTGCACTTGCTGTTCGCGTTCAAACTCCGCGCGGGCCGCAACTGGGCGAGGATCGTGCTCACGGTGCTCACCGCACTCCAGGTCGTCTCCCTGCTGGCGGGCCAGGCCACGGTGGTCGGCTCCGTCAGCGCCGTCTTCGCGCTGGTCGGCGTCGTCCTGTCCTTTCTCCCCCAGGCCAGTCAGTACATCGCCGCGGCGAAGGCCGGGCACCGGCCGGGACAGCCGGTTTGACCGGCACTCGACGCGGGTACCCCCCGTTTATCGCATCCCCGGGAACGCTTTTTCCCGAACCCTTGAAAAGAAAGAGGAAATCGAGATGAGCGACACCGCCGGAAACAAGGCCGAGGAGATCAAGGGAAAGGCCAAGGAAGCACTCGGCAACGCCACCGGGAACGAGCAGTGGCAGGCCGAGGGGAAAGCGGAACAGGCCAAGGGCGCCCTCAAGCAGGCGGGAGAAAAAGTCAAGGACGCCGTCAAGGGCGTGAAAGACTGACGCCTGCGGACCGAGCGGCGGCCGGGACTTCGGTTCCGGCCGCCGCTCTGTCGCGGCCTCCCCGCCTCGCCGCGAGGAAGCACTGGTCGTCGGTCCGCCGGTCCGTTCCCGCGGGCCGGTAAAGTACGACGGTGCTGCTGGGCAGGGAAAGAGGAGGCCGCAGTGACTGACGTCGGCATAAGGGACGCCGAAGACTGGGAGGCGGACCGGATCGCGTTCTGCGCGGAACCGGCCGTCGCGGGCTGGGCCCGGTCCGGGGTCGCCGCCGAAGGGCCGCTGGCGCAGCGGTTCGGCGCGCTCGCGGTGCACCTGCTCGGCGCGGGCTCCCTGCACGAAGCGATGGAGCGCGTGGTGTCCGCCGCGCTGCGGATCGTCCCGGAGGCCGACCTGGCCAGCATCACCCTGCGCTCGGCCGACGGCGGGTTCCACACCCCGGTCTGCACGGACGCGACCGCCGAGGAACTGGACCGCGTCCAGTACCAGACCGGGGAAGGACCGTGCCTGGAGGCCGCGCTGCAGGGCCGGCCCGGGTACGCGCTGGCCAACAACCTCCCGGACTCGGAGGCGTTCCCCGAATTCGGGAGGCGCGCCGGGGTGTTCGGGTTCGGCTCCCTGCTGGCCTCGACCCTGCTGCCGGATCTCGCGTCCGACCTGCCGCCCGGCGCGATCAACCTCTACAGCCGCCGGGCCGGGGCTTTCGACGAGGACGCCGTCGACAACGCGCTCGTGCTGGCGTCCCACGCGTCGCTCGCCCTCGCCGGATCGGCCGCGCACACCGCCGCCGCGCTCAAGGAAATCCACCTCAAGCGCGCCGTCGACAGCCGGGACCTGATCGGCCAGGCCAAGGGCATCCTGATGAACCGCCGCGGGATCTCGGCCGACGCGGCGTTCGACATCCTGCGCCGCACGTCCCAGGACCTCAACGTCAAACTGGTCGACCTCGCCCACACCGTGGCCGAGCGGCACCGGGAGCTCGACGTCTGAACCCGGACGGGTCGCGTGAATTCCCGACGAACGGGTAGCCCGTGAGCAGAGTGGGTCTTCGGCGCGCAGGAGACCCGGCTCCAGGCTCCGCCGGTCAAGACCCGAAGCCGGCGGAGCCGCCTGGGCCGCTGCCCGGAAAACGAGGTTTGAGACCGCCGCGGGCGGGTATCCGGGGCCTTGGCTCTCAGGACGGCCGGCGACGCTGACCGCCCTCTTGGACGAAAACGGGGTGAATGACCGCTCGTGGCGGATCTGAAACGGGCGGACCTTTCCGCGGACGTCGTATCGCGGTGGAGTTCAGCGCCCTGCCCCGTGCTGGTCACTGACGCCGGCGGCAGGGTCGTCGCGCGCAATGCCGTGGCCGAGCAACTGCTTCCGGAAGCTGCGCCGGGCGTAGTGCTCGCTGGGGCGATAACCGGCTGGCCGGTCGGCCTCCACGACGGCGTCATCGAAGGCGTACGCGGTGCCGACGACAGCTGGGAGCGCAGCTATGCGGTGCACCCGGTAACGCACGATGACGGAACGGTCACTTGGTGGCTGACGGAAAACACCGAAGCGCGCCTCGCCGAGACTGCTTTGCGCACCGAGCGGCGGCGGGCGCAGTTCCTGGCCGAGGCGTCGACCGCGTTGCTGGGGTCGCTGAACCTGCAGCGGTGCATGCAGGTCGCCGGAAAGCTGGCCGTGCAGCACCTCGCCGACGCCGCGCTCCTGATCACTCCGGCCGCAGAGCGCCGCGTTCCGGCGGTGCTCTGCGTGCGCGGCCGCGAACCCGAGCAGATCGAACTGGCCGCCGACCTGGCCGAGGTTCCCGGGCTCGCCGAGGCGCTGCAAGGGTTTCCGCCAGTCCCGTCGCGCTGGATCGACCCGGCGTCCGCGCCGGCGTGGCTGATCCCCCCGGGATTCGGCGACGTGGGCTCGATCGTGGTGACGCCCTTGCCCGGCCACGGCGTCCCGGCCGGGGCGCTCGTTCTCCTGCGGAAGGCCGAGCGCGCGGCGTTCAGCGAGGACGAGGAGATCTTCGCCCGGTTGTTCGCGGCCCGGTCCGGGGTGGCGATGTCCGCCGCGCGGATGTTCGCCCAGCAGTCGTCGATCACCGAAACGCTGATGCGCGAACTGCTTCCGCCCGTGCTGCACGAGGTCGCGGGCGCGGAGCTCGCGGGACGGTATCGCGCCGCGCTCGATTCGGAACGGGTCGGCGGCGACTTCTACGACGTCTACCCGGCGGCGGGCGACAGCCCGGAATCGCTCGTGGTGCTGGGCGATGTGTGCGGCAAAGGCGTCGAGGCCGCGGTGCTCACCGGGAAGGTCCGCAACACGCTGCACGCCCTGCTGCCGCTGGCCTCGGACCACCATCGCGTGCTCAGCATGCTCAACGACGCACTGCTCAGTTCCCACCACACCCGTTTCGTCACCCTCGCGCTCGCGTCGGTGTCGCAGCTGGCCGCTGGCCTGCGGTTGCGGCTGACCTGCGCGGGTCACCTGCCGCCGCTGATCGTCCGCGCGAGCGGGGCGGTCGAGGTCGTGGAGACGGTCGGCACCGTGGTCGGCGTGCTGCCCGAGATCGACACGACAACGGTCGAAGTCACGCTGGAGCCCGGCGAGGCGTGCCTGCTCTACACCGACGGCATCACCGAGGCGCGCGGAGGTCCGCTGGGCGATCAGATGTTCGGCGAGGAGCGCCTGCACGAGGCACTGACCCGGTGCGCCGGCATGCCCGCGGAGGCGATCGCCGAGCACGTCCACATGCTCGCGGCCGAATGGGCTCGCGAACGCGAGCACGACGACATGGCTGTCGTCGTGATCGCCGCGCCTCGCGGTCAGCACCTGTCGGCGGTCGGCGGCTCGGGCCGAGGCAGGTACACCGCCGCATGACCGCCTCGAGCAAGCCTCGCACCGACCCGTCGCTGTCCGTCGCGGACGTCGCCGACCAGCTCTGGACCGCGGCCGCCGACGGCGACGAGCACGCGGCGGGCGGCATCGCGCTCCGGGCTCTCGAGTCCGGGATGGACACCGAAACCGTCCTGCTCGACGTGATCGGCGCGGTACAGCGGAGAGTCGGCGAGGAGTGGGCGGCCAACCGGCTGACCGTGACCAGGGAACATGCCGTCACCGCGATCAACGACCGGGTGGTCGCTGCCGTGAGCCTCGCCTCCGGCCCGGCGTCCCGTCCCCCGCTCGCCCGGGTGACCGTCGCCTGCGTGGACGGGGAATGGCACGCGCTGCCCGCACGGCTGCTGGCCGAGGTGCTGCGGTCGCGCGGGTTCCGGGTCGACTACCTCGGGGCGCAAGTCCCGGCGTCGCACCTCATCGCCGACGTGCACCGCACCGGCCCGGACGCCGTCGCGCTGTCCGGCTCGATCCCGACGCGGCTGCCCGCGGCGCACGCGACGATCACCGCGTGCCAAGCCGCCGGCGTCCCGGTCATCGCGGGCGGTGCCGCGTTCGGAACGGACGGCCGCTACGCCCGACTGTTCGGCGCCGACGCCTGGGCGCCCGACGCTCGCGCCGCCGCGGACCTGCTGGCCGGGAATCCGCTAGGCGCACCTCGCGGCGCACACCAGGCCGTGGACGATCTGCCGCACCTGCTCGACCAGGAATACACCATGATCTCGCGGACCTCGCCCCAGCTCGTGAAGGCCGCGCTCGCCGGGCTGCGCGAACGGGTCCCCGCGGTGGCCCGCTACGACGAACTCCAGCTGCAGCACACCGTCGAGGACCTGGCGAGCATCGTCGACTACCTCAAGACGTCGGTCTACGTCGACGATCCCGGGCTGTTCACGGGTTTCCTGCGCTGGACCGCCGACATCCTCGCCGCCCGCGGCGTCCCGGCCGGATACCTGACGCCCGCGCTGGACGTCCTCGGCGAGGAGCTGCGGGACTTCCCCCGGGCCCGCGCCACCCTCGTCCGCGCGGCCGGCGACCTCGATCCCGAAAGCCGGGCATGATGCCGCCGCACCCGCTCGCCTGCACGTGGAGCATGCCGTACCCGGGGGTCGCGCGCTTGACCGTGACCGGCGAACTCGACTACGACAGCCAGCCCGCACTCGTCCGCGCCGCCCGGGAAATGCTGGCCGCGCAACCGGATTGCCGCTCCGTCCGCCTCGACTGCGGCGGACTGTCCTTTTGCGACTCGTCGGGTCTGGCCGCCCTGCTGATGGTCGACCGGCTGGTCCGCTCAGCCGGTGCCGCGCTGCAGCTGGACAACCGGTCGCCGGAACTCGACCGGCTGCTCAGGCGCACGAACCTCCTGGCCCATTTCACCGGGTCGGCGGCCGAGAACGCACAGCAGAACCGAGATTCCTGACCACGTTCGCCTTGCCGCAGCGGGCGCCGGTCACCTCTCGTCGAGTTCCCCGTGCCGCCCGGTGAGAGTGCGCGCCAAATCGACCAGCTTCACGTTCAGCTCCTGGGACATCCGGCGCAACAGGTCGAACGCTTCGTCGGCGGTGAGGCCCTCCCGGTTCATCAGGATGCCCTTGGCCTGTCCGATGACGTCCCGAGTGTCGACGGCACGCGCGAACTGGGCGCGGCGCACCTCGGCCGTCCTCCTCAGCTGCGTGTTCGCCAGTGCCAGCGACGCGTGCGTCGCCAGCAGCAGCACGGCGCGGCGATCGGACTCGGTCAGGCTGTCCGGGCTGCGGGAGTAAACGGTCAGCGCTCCCGCCAGCCGGTCTGGGCCGGCTCCAGGCGGGAGCGGCGCGGAAAACACGGAGCGGCAGCCGAGTGCGGTCGCGGCGGCGGTGAACCGGGGCCACCGGGTCTCAGCGGTCAAGTCCGAGCTGACGACCCAGCCCGGACCGTCCGCGCGGGCCGCTTCCACGCAGGGGCCTTCTCCGCGGCGATGTTGAATCCGGTCGAGTTCGGCGGCGGCCTTGCCGGTCCGCGCCGCGGTGCTGAACCGGCCGTCGGGCGCGAGCACCGTGACGCTGACCAGGTCCGCGTCCTCGACCACCGCCGCGGCCACGTCGACGACCTTTTGCACCGCGTCGGTCACGGACCTCACGGACATCCTCGTCAGCGATGCCAACTCGCCCAGGGCAGCCAGGTCCGGCTCGCTCGACGGCGGGGCAGACCCGGCGTCCGGCGCGGCGCTCTCCCGGCCGGGAGCTGGCGTGTTCGTTTTCGCCGCACCGTTTTCGCTTCTCTGCTCGCTCCCCGTCCGGACGAAACTCCGGCTGCCGGAAGAACGAAGTCGCGGGCCTGCTTCCCGGTGCAGCGTCGCTGACGGCGGCTCGCCGTAGGCAGCCCGGTAGTGCGCGGCGAACACGCTGGAGGTGTAGCCCCATCGGGCGGCGATCCTGGCGACGGTGTCCTGCTCTGGCATCGCGGTGCGCAGTTCTGCCCGGGCGCGGTCGAGACGGGCTCGGCGCAGGTAGGCCATCGGAGTGGTGCCGAGGTGTCTTCGGAAGGCCAGCTGCACCGCCCGGGCTGAGACCCGCGCCGCTGCGGCGATCTCCGCGATGTCGACGGGCCGGTCGAGGTTGGCTTCGATGAACGCGATCGCGCGGCGGAGCGTCCGCGAATGGGCGTCGAGCCCGTCTCCGGCCCGCTCGCCGGACGCCGTGTGCGGGAACGCGTTCAGCACGGCCACGGCGAGGTAGCGCGACACCGCCGCCACGACAAGCGGATTCTCCCCGACACCGGGCACTCCGAGGACGTCGTCGCGCAGGTGCGCGATGGCAGACCGCAGATGCTGGGCGGCGCCGGCCTCGACCGGCCGGTGGCCGAGCAACCGCACCGGCCCGTCGACACCCGCCGCCTGGCTCAGCAGAGCCGGATCGAACATCGTGATGCTGTACTTGGCGCGCGCGACCCGTCCGGTGTACGGCCGATCCGGCGGCGAAAAGGACACCAGATCCCCCGGGCCGAACGCTTCCGTTTCCGCCCAGCCGTCCACCCGATGGTCCTCGATCGTGCCCGATTCGACGTCGCACAGGCAGATGGTTCCCAGCGGCTCGACGTCGTAGCTCATCTCGAACGACAGATCGAGCCGGTCGGCACTCAGCCCGTCCACTGAGTGCCTGCTGATGCGCGTGCCCGCGTGCCCGGTGTCGCTGCCGATCCGCATCGGCGCGTACGCGCTGCTCAGGAACGCCTCGGTGCGGCCGAGATCGTCGCTGTCGAACGCCAGCGAACTCACCGCGCCGCTCGCCGGGAACGGCTGCCGCACGCCGCCGGGCTCGGCGAGCGCCTCCCCCAGCGAGGCTGCCTGCCGGACGGCGGGACCAGGACCGTCTACAACGGACTCGGCCTGCTCCGGGTCCGCCACCAGCACGCAATCGCGAGCGCGAGCGAACGAGACCAGCGTCCGCGCCAGCCAGCCGGGCAACGAGCCGACGCTCCGCAGATCGATCACGAGGCGCGTTCCGGGCGCGACGCCGCCGCCCGCGCTGTGCAGTGCCTCGGCGATCTGGGCGGGACTGGTCGCCGCCAGCCGGCCCGGCAAGGTCAGCACCACTGCGTCCCCGACCTGCCGAGGGATGATCTTCAGGTCGGTCACGGCTGCCGCACGCCCGCGTTTCCCGCGGAGCCGGAGCCCGCGATGCCCGGGTCGGACTGGTCTGTACAACGTGTTCGGCACTCGGCGGCAGCCACACGCACTCCTCGGAGCGGGCTGGACCGGGCGCAGGGCACGCCGCGACCAGCGGGTGGTGGACGCTGCCTGTTTAACGACCGAAGAAAAAGCCTACCCGGCACGGCGTTCCGCGGAAGCGCGGCACGCTGGGCACTCGCCCGGCGCGTTTGCTCCCCCGCCCGGCCGGGTAGCCGGAGAGCTCGGCAAGACTCCGCGAAATCTCCAAGGAAAGGCCCCATGGCTGCCGCAGCGCATTACCTCGAAGTCAACGCCCCCGCCCAGTCCTGCTACGACTGGTGGCGGCCCCTGACGCGGCTGCCGGAACTGTTCTCCGACGTCCGGTCAGTCGAGCCGGTGGACGGCGACGAGACGCGCACCCGCTGGAAGGTCGACGGCCCGGCGTCGTCCACAGTGGAATGGGAGGCCCGGATCGCCGAGGACTCGCCGCCGCGCAAAATCGCGTGGACCACTGTGGACGACGCGGACCCGGACGTGCGCAACTCCGGCGTCGTCCGGTTCGACGACAAGGGCGACGGCCGCACCGGCGTCGAGATCTCCCTCGAGTACGAACCCCCGGCGGGCAAACTGGGCGAAGCGGTCGCGTCGCTGCTGGCCGACCCGCAGAAGAAGGTCGAGCGGGCCGCCGAGCAGTTCCGGACCGTCATCGAAGCCCGCTGACCACGGCGCGATTGCCCCTGCGGGGCACGACATCCTCATCCGGCGGCCGAGAACACGGGCTGCCCCGGGCTCTTGAGCACCGCCGGAACCGTTTGCCGCACAGCGGAACAAGACCGGTCGCCGACGCGGTCACGGCGCGCCGCAGGGGAACCCGGGGAAAGTGAATTCATGTTCGATGGTTTTACGACCGAGACGGTGGACGGCGCCGGTTGCCCCGTTTTCGTGCGGCACGGGGGAAGCGGCCCGCCGGTGTTGCTGTTGCACGGACATCCCCGCACCTCGGCGACCTGGCATTGGGTCGCGCCCCGGTTGGCGGAGCGCGGGTTCACGGTCGTGTGCGCCGACCTTCCCGGATACGGCCGGTCCGGGAAGCCGGAACCCGCCGACGACCACGAGCCGCATTCCAAACGGGCGAACGCGCATCGGCTGCTCGCGGTGATGCGCACGCTCGGCCACGAACAGTTCGCCGTGGTCGGGCACGACCGGGGCAGCTATCTCGCCCTCCGCATGGCGCTCGACCATCCGGACCGGGTGCTCCGGGCGGTGCTGGCCGACTGCCTGCCGATCAGCGAGCACCTCGGCCGGATCACCCCGCGGTTCGCGACCGCGTGGTGGCACTGGTTCTTCTTCGCCCAGCCCGAAACCCCGGAGCGCGTGATCAACGCCGACCCCGACTCGTGGTATCGAGGCGATCCGGAAAAGATGGGCAGCGAGAACCACGCCGAATGGCGCGCGGCGATGCGGGACCCGGAAGTCGTCCGCGGCATGCTCGAGGACTACCGCGCCGGTCTCACCGCGGACTACCGCGACGAACTCGCCGACCGCGCCGTCGGCCGCATGCTCAAGCAGTCGGCGCTCGTCCTGTGGTCCCTGCGCGACGACTTGGAAGACCTCTACGGCGATCCCCTGCGCATCTGGCGGGACTGGGCCGAGGACGTCCGCGGGCACGGCATCGACTCCGGGCACCACATGGCCGAACTCGCGCCCGCGGAGGTCTCCGCCGCCGTCGCGGGCTTCCTCGAACCGCTCAAAGCGGAGTGAGAGCCCGGCAGCACCGTCAGGCTGGTTCCGCGGCCAGGCTGCGAGTGAACGCGACCCGGTCCAGCCCAGGCCCGTCGTAGTCCGGCAGCACCTCGGACACCTCGAACCCGAGCCGGGCGTGGTAGGCGCGGGAGCCGGTGTTCTGCGGGCTCGTGATGCACTTGACCTTCAGTACTCCCGATTCCCGCACCTGGCCGAAGAACCATTCGTACAACGACCGGCCGATCCCCTGCCCGTGCAACTGCGGGTCGACGCCGACGAAGTGGATGTACGCGACGGACGGGTCGGTCTGCGAGACGAAGCCGATCAGGAACGCCGCGAGCGTCCCGTCCGGACGCTCGGCCAGGCGGCTGTACGTGGTGAAGTGCTGGAAGTACAGGCGCGGCACCAGCGACGCCCGCTCCCGCGCACCGGCTTCGCCCTTCAGCCCGCCCCACCACGGGCCCAGCGCGGCAAGCACGCGGGCGTGGTCGGCTTCGGTCGGCTGGCGGAAAGTCAGGTCGGCGCTCATGCCCCGACCCTCTCGTTTCCGCGCCCGCCAAGCAACCTGGTTACCGGCGCGGGTCGACGTGGATCTTCGGCGCGCCCGGCGGCCGTTCCCCGCCCAGCACCGCCGCGACCTCGGCCAGCCCGACCGTCGCCGCCACCAACGGCCGCGGATCGACTTCGCCGGAAGCGTAAGCGTCGATCGCCTGCGCCAATCCGGGCGATCCGCTCAGCACGCCGATCGCCGTAACGTCCTTGAGCGCCAACGCCCGCGTGTCGAGCAGGCTCGGCCGCCCCGCGAGTCCGATGTAGACGACCCGCCCCGCCGGTTCGACCACCTCGGCGGCGAGTGCCGGTGCCGCGGGATCGCCGGTGGCGTCCACGACCGCGTCGAAGGGCGGCTCCGGAACGCTGGTGCCAGCCGAGAAACCCAAGCCACGCGCGAATTCCACCGACCACGGCGTCGCGCCCACGAGATGCACCTCGCTGCCCGCGGCCTGGAGGAACAGCGCGGTGAGCAACCCGATCGTCCCCGGCCCGAGAACCAGCACGCGCTCCCCCGCCGCCGCCCGCGCCGCGCGACACGCGTTGCCGCCCGGTTCGACCAGCGCGCCGGCGACGGGATCCAGCGCGTCCGGCAGTTCGTGCAGCGAGCGCACCGGCACGGCGAGACGTTCGGCCAGCGCCCCGGCCCGGCCGCCGCGGATGCCGACCTCCTGCCGGTTCTCGCAGACGTGCTGGTGGCCGCCCCGGCAGCGTCGGCAGTCCCCGCAGCCGAGCATCGTGTCGCCGGTGACGCGGCGGCCGACCCACGCCGGGTGCACGCCGGGTCCGGCCTCGGACACCGTGCCGCACCATTCGTGGCCGAGCCGCATCGGGTACCGGGCGTGGCCGTCGGCGAGGTACTGCATGTCGCCGGTGAAGAATTCGACGTCCGTGCCGCAGACTCCGGCCCGTTCCACGTCGACGACCACCTCGCCGACCCTGGCGACCGGCTCCGGCACCTCGGCCGGACCAGCCTCCCCCGGTCCGGTCACCACGAACGCCCGCATGCCCCGATCGTAACGGCGCTCAGCCGGTCACGCGCTCGCGCAAGAAAGCCGCCGTAGCCGGATCGGCCGGATAGAACGACTCGATCACCAGCTCCGCGACCGTGACGTCCAACGGAGTCCCGAAAGTCGCCACCGTGCTGAAGAACGTCAGCTCCAGATCCCCCTGCCGGTACCGCAGCGGCACGAAAATGTCGCCCGGCCCGGGAACCTCGACCTCCGGAACCTCGTCCTCGCACGGATAGCCCCGCAGCTCCTCCAGCAGCTCCGCGAGCCCGGCATCCGCGGTCTGCTCGACCTGACGCCGCAACCGCCCCAGCAGATGCGCCCGCCACTCCCCCAGGTTGAGCACCCGCGGGGCCATCCCGTCCGGGTGCAGCGTCGCGCGCAGGACGTTCACCGGCCCGGTCAGCAGGTCCGGTGCGATGCCTTCGGTGAGCACGCCAAGACTCAGGTTGGCGTCGACCAGGTTCCAGCCGCGGTCGACCACTGCCGCCGGGTACGGGTCGTGTCCGGCGAGGAGGCGCCGGACGGCTTCGCGGACCACGGTCATCTCCGGCGCTCCGATGTCGGACTCGCCGTAGGCCGGTGCGTAGCCCGCGGCGAGCAGCAGGCGGTTCCGTTCCCGCAGCGGGATGTCGAGGTGCTCGCCCAGCCGCAGCACCATGTCCCGGCTCGGCTTGGACCTTCCGGTCTCCACGAAGCTCAGGTGGCGCGTCGAGATGTCCGCCGAGATCGCGAGGTCGAGCTGGCTGATGCGGCGGCGGTCGCGCCATTCCCGGAGCAGTTCGCCGACCGGGGCCTTCACCGTAGTCGTCACCCGTCCGACGCTACGGCGTCGCCGGCCGGGGGACCATTACCCCCGAGGTAACGGCGCGTGCACCACCAGCGCCTCGCCGAGCGGTTTGCGGTCGAGGTCGGGCACCTCGCAGTCCGGCGCGGGATAGCCGACCGGGAACAGGATGTACGGCCGTTCGGTGGCCGGGCGCTCGAAGACCTCGTTGAGGAAGCCCATCGGGTTCGGGGTGTGGGTGAGCGTCGCGAGGCCCATCGTGTGCAGCGCGGTGATGAACATGCCGCACGCGATGCCGACGCTCTCGTTGACGTAGTAGTTCTTCCGCAGCGAACCGTCCGGCAGCGGCGTGCTCTTCTGCGCGAACGCGACCACCAGCCACGGCGCGACCTCGAGGAACTCCTTGTGCTCGTCGGTTTCGAGCCGGGCGAGCGCCGCGTGCCAGTCCGGCGCGTCGCGCTCCCGATAGAACTTCCGTTCCTCGATCTCGGCCGCCTCGCGCACCGCGCGTTTCACGTCCGGGTCAGCCGTCGCGACGAACGTCCACGGCTGGTGGTGCGCGCCGCTCGGCGCGGTGTTCGCGATCCGCACCGCGGTCTCGATCGCTTCGAGCGGCACCGGGTCCGGCGAGAACCAGCGGACCGACCGGCGCTGGTCGAGCAGCCGGTACAGCTCCTGCCCGCGCGCGAGGCTTTCCTTCGGGGACAGCCGGGGCGGCGCGTACGGGACGAACGGGTGCTGGTGCCGGGTCATGCTCCGACCCTGCCGCGTCGGCGGTCATCGGTCCAGTTCACATTTCTGGTGAAGGACATAAGGTGAGCTCATGTCTCCCTCGTTGCGCCAGCTCGAGTATCTGGTCGCGGTCGCGGACACCGGCGGTCTCACCGCCGCGGCGGACAGCTGCCACGTATCGCAGTCGGCGGTGTCGCTGGCGATCGCTTCGCTGGAACGGACTTTGGGCGTGCAGCTCATCCTTCGCGGCCCCGGCCGGACGACCGCGCTGACCGACGCCGGCCGCCAGGTCGTCGGCGAGGCCCGCGCGGTGCTCACCTCCGTCGCCGAACTCGGCACCACGGCCCGCGACTACGGCCAAGACCTCGCCGGACGCCTGAGTTTCGGCTGCTACACCCCCCTCGCACCGCTGCACGTGCCCGCCGCGCTGGCGACCTTCCGCACCCGGCACCCGGAAGTCGACGTCACGTTCGTCGAAGGCACCCTGCCCGACCTGCAGCATCTCCTGCTGGAGGGCCGCTGCGACCTGGCCGTGCTGTACCGGCAAGACCTCGTGCCGGGAATCGCGGTGGACCAACTGTACGACCAGCCGCCGAGCGTGCTCCTCCCGCCGGACCATCCCCTGGCGCGCCGCAAGACGGTTTCGTTGCGCGCCTTGGCCGACGAGCCGTTCGTCCTGCTGGA
Organism: Amycolatopsis sp. NPDC004079; assembly: GCF_040610415.1. NCBI lineage: Bacteria > Bacillati > Actinomycetota > Actinomycetes > Pseudonocardiales > Pseudonocardiaceae > Amycolatopsis > Amycolatopsis sp. NPDC004079. Next base: position 125,003 of record NZ_JBEXMH010000001.1, read on the forward strand.
CGTACCGCCGTCGGAACGCTATTTCCGCGACGTGTTCGCCTCCGTCGGACTTCCGATGCCGGTCGCACACCGCACGACGAGCTTCGAACTCGCGCGGGCATTGGTCGCGCGAGGGCTCGGCTACACGCTCTCCGTGCAGCGACCGCCGTTGGAGCTTTCCGTCGAAGGCACGCCATTCGCCGTGCGTCCGTTGCGCGAGCGGGTTCCGACGACGCCGGTCGTGCTGGCCCGCGCGGAGGGTGCGCGGCTGACGCGGCGCGCGGAAACGTTCCGGACCTTCTGCCGGGAGTTTTTCGGGTCTACAGCGTGATGGCGCTCGGTTCGCGTCCGAGAAGCTCGGCCAGCACCGGGCTTGTCTCGGCGAAGTGACCTTGACGGGCCGCCTGGAACATCGTGAGCTTCAGGCGCGCCATCTCCCCTGGCTCGCCCGCGATCCACTGCTCGTCGTCCACGACCACGCGCTTCACCTCGCGTCCGTTGACCCGCGAGGCGATCTCGGCAACGTCGTCGAACGTCACCGCCTGTCGCGCGGTCAAAGTCACCGGACCGTCGAACGCCCTGTCCCCGGCCAGAACGACCGCCGCCGCTTCGGCGACGTCGGCACGATCGGTCCAGGAAACCGGCCCGTCCGCCGGTGCCGAGATCATCCCGGTCTCCCGCCAGTTCCCGAGCAGCCAACCTAGGCTGTGCGCATAAAACCCGTTGCGCAGCGCCGTCCACGCGACGCCCGACTCGGCGAGAATCTGTTCGGTCGCGGCATGCTCCGGCCCCGGCGGGAAAGGAGTGTCCATCCGGGAATTCTGGTGACTGGTATACAGAATCCGTTGCGCCCCAGCCGCTACCGCCGCCTCGATGCCCGCGCGATGCAAGCTCGCCCCGTCCGTGTGCGGGTCATTTGAGGAAACGAGAAGCACTTTTTCGGCTCCCGCAAAGGAATTCCGCAGCGCCGCCGGATCCTCGTAGGAACCCTGCCGCACCCGCACGCCCCGCTCGGCGAAGTGCTGCGCCTTCGCGACATCCCGGACGGACACGCCGATCCGCTCCGCCGGGACGCGCTTGAGGAGATGCTCCACGGTCGCCCCGTTGAGCGCACCGGTCGCCCCCGTGATCACGATCATGACTGGATTCCTTTCCGCAGCAAGGGAAGCAGGATGTCGTCGACGAGGTGTCGCACGAACCGCTCGTCGCACCGCTCTCCGGCGAAGACGATCCGGTGCACGATCACCGCGGGCGCGACCTCGGCGAACAACTCGGCCGCGCCCGGCGCCAGCTCCTCGCCCGGCAGCCGATCCGTCATCGCGGCTTGGTCCCGGCGCAGGATCCGGCGCATCTCGTCGGCGAGCCGGGCATCGCCGCGCATGCCCGCGAACAGCGCGCCCAGCAGTCCGATCTCCTGCTCTTCGATCTCGCGCGCCAGCCAACCCACGACGGCCAGCAGGTTCTCCCGCAATCCCCCGGCGACGGGTTCGGGCGGAGCAGAACCTTGCCGCTGCTCCACCGCCGCCGCGACGAGGGCCGCTTTGTCGCGGTACCGGCGGTAAATCGTCGTCTTCGCCACGCCCGCCCGCGCCGCGATCGCCTCGATGGACAACTGGTCGTAGCCGACCTCAGCCAGCACCGCCAAGGCTGCTTCCTGAATCGCGAGGCCCCGACGGGCATCGCGAGGTCTGCCCACGACTGGCGAGTCCGACACCCGAACCTACTTTCGATACGCTACCGTTTCGTATCGAAAGTACGCCGCACCCGAGGCACGCGTCAACTGGGCCACGGCAGGACGGTCAACGTCGGCCATTGTTCTTGCCACCGCCGGGCTTTCGCCTCGTAACTGCTCCGCGGCGCGTGCCCGGGATTGGGCCGCACGACGAGGTTGAACATGTCAGCGAACCCGTGCGGCGCGTAGACCTGCCACGCCCCTTCGCTGTCCAGCCGAATCCCGAGACACGGCGTCGTGGACGGAAAGGAGTCGATGGCCGCCTCGGTAGACGGGTAGGGCGCGCAGGGCACGCCGAAGCGGTCCTCGTACCAGAGATGCACCCGCGCCTCGTTCCGGATTTCCACCGTGACCGGGAGATCCCCGAACCTCCGGACGCCCTCCTCGATGACCGAGTTCTCCGCTTCCCAGCTGAGATCCGAGTCGTCGAAGTAGAACAGGTCGTAGTCCTTGATGCCCTCGGCGGGCGGGCGTCCGGTCACCACGTTCCACACGGTCTGGCACAGGCAGCCCGCCGTCAGGTACCAGCCGGGAAGAGCCAGCTCCGCCGCGCGGGCGAGCACCTCCGGCACCATCTCGTTGCGCGTCACGATCTCGCGGAATTTCCCCAATTGCCGGTCGATCGGCAGGCGGCCGTAGTCCATGCCCCGGTTTAGCACGGCGAACCGATTACCTCCCGCGTAATCGACCAGCCGCCGTTCCTCCGACAGGCTTGGCCCTACCGAAAACGGTACGACGCAAGGAGAACCTCGAAATGACCACCACCGCCCCGACCGCCGCCGCCATCGCCCGCCGCTACCTCGACGTCTGGAACGAGACCGACCCGCAGCGGCGGCGCCAGCTCGTCTCGGAGGTCTTCGCGCCGGGCGCGACCTACACCGATCCGCTCGGCGCGGTCGCCGGACAGGACGAGATCGACGGGTTCATCGGCGGCGCGCAGGCGCAGTTCGCCGGACTGGTCTTCAGCCTGCCCGCGGAGCCGGACGCGCACCACGATCTCGCGCGGTTCCAGTGGCACCTGTCGGCCCCGGGCAACCCCGAGCCGATCGCGATCGGGTTCGACGTCGTGGAGATCGCCGACGGCCGGATCGCCAAGGTGCACGGCTTCCTGGACAAGATTCCGGGCTGACCCGAGGAAAACGCCGGGATGTGGTCTTGACCACATGCACGAGGTTCAGACCACCCGTGAGGTCTGAACCTCACCGGCGAGCACGCGAAGAAGGCCCTCCCCACTCTGTCCGTACCCCGAGGGGCGCCTGAGAGTTTCACCCGCGTGGATACCCGGGCTTGCACCGTCGGCGGCACCGGCTGGTGGTCTCCTGCCGATGCGCTTTCCAGAGGCGTCTCGTCCGCGCGGTCCAGGGTGCCTGAGAGGTTCCGGGGAGGACTTGCTCCTTCGGCGCCGGTCCGGGGATGCCGGTCCGGTCTCTCCCGCGCGGGATCGTCGATCGCGCGCCCAGTCTAGCGCGGGGGAAGATCAGCCGGTGCGGCGGGCGTTGCGGCGCTGGGTCAGCTCGTCCGGCACGACGGCCTCGACGAGACCGCCGTCGGCGCGCTCGGCCGGGAACTCGTGGATCGTGCCGCTGATCTCCTGCATCGCCCCGCTGACCGCGATGCCGAACACGCCCTGGCCGCCCTGGAGCAGATCCACGATCTCCTCCGGCGAGGTGCATTCGTACACCGTGGTGCCGTCGGAGAACAGCGTGACCTTCGCCAGGTCCCGCACCCCGCGCACGCGCAGGTGGTCCACCGCGACGCGGATGTTCTGCAGCGAGACCCCGGTGTCCAGCAGGCGTTTCACGACCTTGAGGACCAGGATGTCCTTGAACGAGTACAGCCGCTGCGACCCCGAACCGTGCGCCGTCCGGATGCTGGGCGCGACCAGCTTCGTGCGCGCCCAGTAGTCCAGCTGACGGTAGGTGATCCCGGCGATCTGGCAGGCCGCGGGACCGCGGTAGCCGACCAGCTCGTCGGGCAGCGAGGCGTCGGGGAACAGCTCGCCCTGCTCGCCGTCGGCGACAGGTCCGGCAGGTATCTCCGGACGACCAGCCTCGACCACCGCAAGCCTCCCCTCGCCCGGCCTCGCGGCAGGGCGTTCGACAGGCCGGTCGAGCCCAGGATCGGGATCGGCCGGGGAAAACTGCCACGAGCGCGCCGGGTCGGCGAATCACATCGTGGCGATTTACCGCCTTTGACGGTAAGGCTGCGCCGCGAGCCGGTCAACGCGACGCGCGGCGGACCTCAAGGCCGTGTCGAGGCTTTGGCCCGTTCGCCGTACGGGATTGACATTTTTTACTCAGCCGGATAACTTGTTACTCATGCAAGTAAACATCGACACGCAAGCCGAACTCGGCCTCAGCGTCACCGAGGCCACCACCCGGGCGCAGATCATCGGCGCGACCATCGCGACGATCGCCGACCACGGGTACGCGCGCACCACCTTCGCGCGCATCAAGGAGCGGGCCGGGCTCAGCAGCACCCGGCTGATCTCGTACCACTTCACCAACAAGGCCGGCCTCATGCAGGCGGTGCTGAGCACGGTGTCCGAGACCAAATCGGAATACCTGCGCCAGCGCAGCGAGGGCGTCGACCCGGCGGACCGGCCGGCGAACCTGCGCGCGTACATCGAAACCTCGGTCGCGTTCCTGCGCGACTACCCGCAATGCGAGCGGGTGCTGGTCGAGATGGCCGCGCACGCCGACGACCGAGACGGCTGGGCGATGACCGGCGTCATGGTCGGGCAATTGCGCACCGGCGCGCTGCAGCGGCAGCTGGACCAGGGCCGCAAGGAGGGGGCGTTCGGCGACATTTCGCCGGAGATCGTGGCGCTGTCGATCGCGCAGGCCATCGACGGGGTCGCGGCCGCTTACGCCGCGAATCCGGAGGTGGACCTGGACCGCTACGGCCGGGAGCTGGCCGACCTGTTCGCCCGCGCCACCGCGCGATGAGCTCGCGCCCGGCGGGAAACCGCCGGGCGGGGGCGCCTCAGGTGTCGGCGCCGCGGAAGTCTTCCGGGGAGACGGAGTCGAGGAACTCGCGGAACTTCTCGACCTCGTCCTCCTGCTCGTCCGGGATGATCAGGCCGGCCTCTTCGAGCACCGCGTCGACCGCGTGGATCGGGACGCCGATCCGCAGCGCCAGCGCGACCGAATCGCTCGGGCGGGCCGAAACGCGGATGTCGCCGTCGAAGACGAGTTCGGCGAAGAAGGTGCCTTCTTTGAGGTCGGTGATGACGACCTGCTCGAGCTCGCGGCCGAGCGCGCCGATGACCTCTTTGAGCAGATCGTGGGTGAGCGGCCGGGCGGGCCGGACGCCTTGCTGTTCCAGGGCGATCGCGGTGGCTTCGACCGAGCCGATCCAGATCGGCAGGTACCGCTCGCCCTCGGTCTCCCGCAGCAACAAGATCGGCTGATTGGCGGGCAACTCGACCCGCACTCCGACGACGCGCATCTCGCTCATCGGGCTTCGCCTCCCTCTCGTGCACACGGGCCGCAGCGCTGGCGACGGCTGACGACCGTTGTCTCCGACGCTACCCGTCATCCGGGCGCTGTGCTCGCTCGCAGCGGACATTCTCGGTTCGTGGTCTCGCGAACCGTCTCTCACGGTACGGCATCCCGGCGCTGAGGTTCAGTCATTGACAAGTGACGGAAAACGCGTCTCGGGCATACAGGGTCAGTCGCCGGCGACGCCGCGGATGCCGGCTTTGACGAGCAGCGTGTGCAGCGTGACCGACAGCGCGGCCAGTTCGCGCACCACCTCGTCCGCGCGGGCTTTCGCGTCCGCGTCACGATGCCGGTACGCGGGGGTCACGATCTGCTCCAGCAGGCCGACCTCGCGGTCGGCCGCGGCGCGGAACGCGCGCAGGTGCCGCGGCTCGAGCCCGAACTCGGTCATCGCCTTGACCGTGCGGGCGATCAGCACCGATTCCGGGCCGAAAAAACCCGCCGCGCCGGGGCGCAGCAGGCCGTACTGGCACAGCTCGGCCAGCGTCGCGTCGTCGATTCCCGCCTGCTCCAGCAGGTCTTCCTGGGTGAGCCGGAGCTCCGGCCCGGTCTCGAAGTCCGCCGCCGCGGGCAGTCCGGCGGGATCGCTCCCGTCGCCGAGCGGCACGAGCCGGCGCGGCAGCTGGGGAGCCGACGGGACCGGCGCGGGCGGTTGCGCGCCCGCGTCGGCCGCGTCGAGCTGCTCCTTGATGACCTTCAGCGGGAGGTAGTGGTCGCGCTGCGCGGACAGCACGTACCGCAGGCGTTCCACGTCCGCCGGCGCGAACTGCCGGTACCCCGAGGGCGTGCGGCCCGGGCGGACCAGGCCCTCCGCCTCGAGGAAGCGGATCTTGGAAATCGTGACATCGGGGAAGTCCCCGCGCAGCTGCGCGAGCACCGCCCCGATGCTCAACCCGTCCCGCCGGGCCTCCTGACGACCGGGCTGCCCGGCCGCCGTCACTGCGCCCCCTGGCCCCCGTGCCCCGGGCCGGTCAGGAAGACCAGGCGGAACTTGCCGATCTGCACCTCGTCGCCGCCGGCGAGGACGGCCTGGTCGACCGGCTCGCGGTTGACGTAGGTGCCGTTGAGGCTGCCGACGTCGATCACGACGAACTCCCCGCCCTCGCGCCGGAATTCCGCGTGGCGGCGGGAAACCGTGACGTCGTCGAGGAAGATGTCGCTGTCGGGGTGCCGTCCCGCGCTGGTGGTGTCGCGGTCGAGCAGGAAGCGGGAGCCCGCGTTGGGCCCGCGCTTCACGACCAGGAGGGCGGAACCCGGCGGCAGGGCGTCGACGCCCTGCACCGGTGCCTCGGCGGCCGGCGCGGACTCCTGCTGGCCTTCCATGTCGGCCAGGAAATCGGCCCGGAAGACAGAGGTCCGCTCCGGAGACTGCTCCGGGGGAACGCCGGGCCCGTCGTTCGTGCTCACCTGAGCTCTCCTCTACGCATGAAGTGTTGCCATCGACCAAGAACGTGTAGCTGTCAACGTACCGTGCCCGACCGGCCCGGAACCCTCGGGCTCCCCTTGAGGCTCCGGCGCCGGGCCGAGCGGCTCAGCCCTTGATCAGAGCCTCGTACGCCTCGGCCTCGAGCAGCGCCTCGAGACCGGCCGGGTCGTCGAGCCGGATCTCCACGAGCCAGCCCTCGCCGTAGGGGTCGGAGTTGACGAGCTCGGGCGACTCGGCGACCGCGGAGTTCACCGCGACGATCTCGCCGCCGACCGGCGCGAACAGCTCGGAGACGCTCTTCGTGGACTCGACCTCGCCGAAGGCGTCGCCCGCCCCGACCTGCCTGCCGACCTCGGGCAGGTCGACGAACACGACGTCGCCGAGCTGGTCCTGCGCGTATTCGGTGATCCCCACCCGCACGAGCGAACCCTCGCGGGTCGCGACCCACTCGTGCTCCTCGGTGTAGCGCAGTTCTTCCGGAGTGGTCAACGCCGCTCCCCTTCCTGGTGCCGGCTGTGCTCGCGATGCTGACGGCAATCTTCCATCACCGGGTGCGCAGCGCGCGAGCCGCCTGCACGACGTAGAGCGCGCCGGACCAGACATACAGGACGCCGCCCCACACCATGAACGCGTACGCGATCGGCCGCGCGACCGCGGCGACGTCCGAGCCGCCTTGCGTGAGCAGCAGGAACGGGAAGGCGTACATGAGGACGAAGGTCGCGCCCTTGCCGATGTAGGTGACCTCGGGCGGCGCGAACCCGCCGCGGCGCAGCAGCATCACGCAGACGCCCAGCACCAGCTCGCGCAGCACCAGCGGGACGACGACCCACCACGGGATGATGTCGCGGATCAGGAAGGCGACGAGCGTGGCGAGGATGTAGAGCCGGTCCGCGGCGGGGTCGAGCAGCTGGCCGAGCCGCGACATCTGGTCCAGCCAGCGGGCGAGCTTGCCGTCGAGCCAGTCGGTGAGCGCGGAGAAGATCAGCAGGGCGAGCGCCCAGCCGTCCTCTTTCGGGCCGAGCAGCAGCCAGAGGAACACCGGGACGCCCGCCAGCCGCAGCAGCGACAGCAGGTTGGGGATGGTGAGCGCCTGCCGCCACAGGGAGGGCTCGGTCTTGGGCTCGTCGGGGACCGTGGTCACGCGGCCAGCCTAGAGCGGGCGGAGCCGCGGCGTTCGTCCCGGCGGGGTGAACGGCGGGGCCGGGGTTGTGCCGCGGCGGCCGTCGAAGCTGCGAGGACAGCCGCCGGAGGGGAGGCCGGCGCGAACTGTTCCGCTATACGGAACGCCATGTTCCGCCGCGAGACCTCGTGCGGGACTCTGTGCGGGGATCCGGCGGAGCCGGTGCGCGGCTGGAACGATTCCGCTCACGGCGCGGGCGAATCGGTGCGGTGACGGGGAATCCGGCGGATCCGCCGGGTCGCGTCCGGGACTCCTCCCCGGTTCCGGACGCGACCCCGGCGGAAGTCTCAGCGGGAGCGGCGGCGGCCGGCCGCGCGGCGGTGGCTCCAGCCGCGGCGCCGCAATTGCGCGGTGCTCAGCGTTTCCGGACGGCCGCGGCCGTCGGTGCCCACCCAGCGCGGGCGCACGGCCCCGGCCTCGAGGACGTAGGGGCGGCCGCCGCACCACACCACGCTGCAGGGTTCGGTCGGCGGATCGGTCGGGAGGTCGGTCTCGGCTGCGGGGGCGGCTTCGGTGCTCATGCTTTCGGTGACTCGTGCTCTCTGGCGTCGGGCTTCGGGGACCTGGAACGCGCGGGGCGCCTGCCCTCTACGTCGGCGCGGGACCGCCGAGCGTTAACCGCCGCGGGCCGGATTCCTCCGAACGATGCGCCCCGGCGATGCGGATTTCCCGGTCCGGAACCGGAAAACAACCGTCCACAGTAGACTGGACGACGCCCGCTCCGGTGTGTCGGTGCCGCTCAGCGAGGCGCGAGGGGCCAGAATGGGCGCGACCCCGGCGAAAGGATCGCGGTGCTCCCGTCGAAAACCGTGTACGGGCCGCTGTGCGCGGCTGTGGTGGTTTTGCCCGCGCTCACCGCCTGTTCGGGGGATCAAGCGCCACCGGCGGCCGCCCCGTCGGCGCCCTCCGCGATCGCCTCGGCAGCGCCGAGCACGCACGCTCCCCCGCCGCTGCCGGCGACCGGGGGCGCGAGCAGCCCGCCGGCCGCCCCCAGCAGCACCGCGGCCGCGCCGAAGCCGTCGAAACAGGCTCCGCCGGTCAATCCGGGCACCTGCGGCACCGTCACCGCGGCGAGCGGGATGACGTTGTACGTGTACGACAACAAAGCCATCCCGTGCGCGGACGCGATGGCGCTGGTCAAGAAGTTCCACCAGGCGATCAACGGCCGGCAGGCCGCGGGCTCGAACAACCCGGTCAACGCGACCGTCGACGGCTGGCTGTGCGTTTCCGGCCCGCCCGCCGCGCAGGGCGGCACGACGTGCAGCAAGGGCGAGCAGACCGTGCTGGCGGCGGTGGTGCCGGCCGAATAGGACCGGCGCCACCGCCGCGGCTCAGGACTTGAGATCCGGGAAGTCGTCCTCGCGGAACTCGCCCTCGGGCCGCTCGCCGCCTTCCCGGCCGCGCAGTTCGACCCGGCGGATCTTGCCCGAGATGGTCTTCGGCAGCTCCCCGAATTCCAGCCGCCGGATCCGCTTGTACGGCGCGAGGTGTTCGCGCGCGTACGCGAGGATCGCCCGCGCGGTTTCGGCGTCCGGCTCGTGCCCGGAGGTGAGCACCACGTACGCCTTCGGCACGGCCAGCCGGATCGGGTCCGGCGCGGGCACCACGGCCGCCTCGGCGACCGCTTCGTGCTCCAGCAGGACGCTCTCCAGCTCGAACGGCGAGATCCGGTAGTCCGACGCCTTGAAGACGTCGTCGGTGCGGCCGACGTAGGTGATGTAGCCGCGTTCGTCGACCGAACCGACGTCGCCGGTGTGGTAGTAGCCGCCCGCGAAGGCGGCCGACGTGCGCTCGTCGTCGTCCGCGTAGCCCGCCATCAGGCCGACCGGCCGGTGCGCGAGGTCGAGGCAGATCTCGCCCTCGGTCGCGCGCTCGCCGGTGACCGGGTCGACCAGAGCGACCGCGAACCCGGGCAGCGGGCGGCCCATCGAACCGGCCACGACGTCCTGGCCCGGCGTGTTCGCGACCTGGACGCTGGTTTCGGTCTGCCCGAAGCCGTCCCGGATGGTGACGCCCCACGCCTTCTCGACCTGCTCGATCACCTCGGGGTTGAGCGGCTCCCCCGCGCCGACGACCTTCTTCGGCGGCGTCCGCAGCGCGGTGAGGTCGGCCTGGATCAGCATCCGCCACACCGTCGGCGGCGCGCAGAAGCTGGTGACGGCGCACCGGTCCATCTGCGCCATCAGCGCGGCCGCGTCGAACCGCGCGTAGTTGTACAGGAACACGGTCGCTTCGGCGTTCCACGGCGCGAAGAAGTTGCTCCACGCGTGCTTGGCCCAGCCCGGGGACGAGATGTTGAGGTGGACGTCGCCCGGTTCCAGCCCGATCCAGTACATTGTGGACAGATGGCCGACCGGGTACGAAACGTGCGTGTGCTGCACGAGTTTCGGCTTCGCGGTGGTGCCCGAGGTGAAATACAGCAGCAGCGGGTCCTCGGCGCGGGTGACCCCGTCCGGGGTGAATTCGGCCGGCTCGGCGTACGCGGTTTCGAAGGCGTGCCAACCGGAAACGGGTTCGCCGACCGCGATCCGCGTGTAGTCGCCAGCGACGTCGGCGAACTTCTCCGCGTCGACGTCGCGCACGACGACGTGCTTCGCGTTGCCGCGCTCGACGCGGTCCACCAGGTCGGCCGGGCCGAGCAGCGTGGACGCCGGGATCACGACGGCGCCCAGCTTGATCGCCGCGAGGATGGTCTCCCACAGCTCGCCCTGGTTGCCGAGCATGACGATCACCCGGTCGCCGCGCGAGACGCCGAGGCCGCGCAGCCAGTTCGCGACCTGGTTGGACCGGGCCGCCATCTCCGGGAACGTCCAGCGGTTCTCGGTGCCGTCTTCTTCCACGATCCACAGCGCGTACCGCTGCGCGTTCGCCGGATCCGCCGCGACGGCGTCGAACCAGTCCGTCGCCCAGTTGAACTCGTCCAGCCGCGGCCACGCGAACTCGCGATAGGCAGTTTCGTAGTCCTCGCGATGGGCCTGCAGATAGTCCCGCGCCGCGCGGAATGCCTGGTAGCCGGTGACCTCAGCGCCGTTGCTCACGTCGTACTCCTCGTGCTCGCTTTCCCGTGCCTGTTTTACTCGCCCTTGAACTCCGGCGCCCGTCGCTCCATAAAGGCCTGGACGGCTTCCTGGAGGTCCTTGCTCGGCAGGAACGCGGAGTTCCACGCGGCGACGTAGCGCAGGCCTTCGGCGACCTGGCGTTCGGTGTTCGTCGAGAGCACCTGCTTGGTGCCCTGGACGACCAGCGGCGGGTTCGCGGCGATCTCGGCGGCCAGCTCGCGGGCCTTGGCCAGCAACGTCTCCTGGTCCGGGTACACGTCGTTGACCAGGCCGATCTTCTCCGCGCGGGCGGCGTCGATGTCCTTGCCGGTCAGGGCGAGTTCGCGGACGTGGCCCTCGCCGACGATCGGCGCGAGGCGCTGCAGGCTGCCGATGTCGGCGACGATCGCGACCTTCACCTCGCGGACGCTGAACTTGGCGTCCTCGCTGGCCAGGCGGATGTCGGCGGCGGTGATGACGTCCACGCCGCCGCCGATGCACCAGCCGGACACGGCGGCGACCACCGGCTTGCGGCATTCGGCGATCGAGCTGACCGCCTGCTGCAGCCGCTGGACCTCGCGGTGGAACTCGGTGCGCGGCCCGGCCAGCGCGTCGCCGGCCAGCAGCGGAGCCCAGCTGCCCATCATCGCGGGCAGGTCGAGGCCGTAGGAGAAGTGCTTGCCGCTGCCGGTCAGGACCACAGCGCGCACGCGCGGGTCGGCGTCGAGGGCGGCGAACACCTGCGGCAGCTCGCGCCAGAAGTCGGGGCCCATCGCGTTGCCCTTGCCCGGGCCGAGCAGGGTCACCTCGGCGACCGGGCCGTCGAGGTCGACGCGGAGCGAGGCGAGTTCGGGAAGGGCGGCTACTGGTTCGGTCATGCGGTCATCTTGACTCATCGGGCCGACCCCAGCTCATCCGGTTGACACTGTGCCAACGCGGCTGCGGGATGCTTTCCTGGAGACCCGAGGTGGAGAGGGAGGCGCCCGTATGGATCCGGCACCCGTGCCCGTCGCCGACGCCCCGCCGGCGGAACCCGCGGCGGCCCGCAAGGCCCGGCCGATCGAGCTGTCCGGTTCGTTCCGGCACGACGGCCAGCGCCTGTGCTACACCGAATACGGCAGCGGCGACCGCGTCGTGGTGCTGATGCACGGGATCATGTTCACCCGGCGGATGCACGCGCCGCTGGCCCGGCGGCTCGCGCGCGCCGGTTTTCGCGTGGTGACGCTCGACCTGCTCGGCCACGGCGATTCCGACCGGCCGACGCAGTCGTGGCGCTATTCGATGCCCGCGTTCGGCGAGCAGGCCGTCGCGCTCCTCGACCATCTCGAGATCGAGGACGCGGTGGTCGGCGGGACCTCGCTGGGCGCGAACGTGGCGCTGGAAGTGGCCGTCGCCGCGCCGTCGCGAGCGCGCGGACTGGTGGTCGAGATGCCGGTGCTGGACAACGCGATCGTCGCCGGGCTGCTGACTTTCGCGCCGCTGCTGTTCGCCGCGCGCTTCCTGCCCGCGACGGTGCGCGGGGTGTCGCTGGCCGCGCACCTGGTGCCGCACGGGAACCAGTGGGTCGACGTCATCACGGACACGCTGAGCCAGGACCCGGCGCCGATGGCCGCGCTGCTGCACGGCGTGCTGTTCGGCCGGATCGCGCCGCCCAAGTCGATCCGCGGCACGATCACGACGCCGACGCTGGTGATCGGCCACGAGGGCGACCCGATCCACCCGTTCGGCGACGCGGGCAGCCTCGCCGAGGACCTGCCGAACGCCGAGTTCGTGCGGGCCCGCAGCCCGGTCGAGCTGCGATTCGACCCGAAGCGGCTCAGCGCGGCGATCCGGGACTTCGCCTTCCGCCGCTACCCCGCCTAGCCCCGTAGCCCGAAGTTCCGTGAAGGACTCCTTGGGGGAATCTGATTCCCTCAAGGAGTCCTTCACGGAACGTCGCGGGTCACTGCTGGTCGGCGTCGGGGAACGCGGGCGGTGCCTGCAGGTCGTGGGCGCGGAACAGGACCGCGTGCGCGACGCCCAGGTCCTTGCCGCTCATCGCCGCGAACTGCGGGATGAAGTCCGCGGGCGCGGGGTGGTCCGGCAGCGCGGCCAGGTACGCGGCGTGCGCTTCCAGGGAAGCGATGCCGCGCCGCAACGGCTCGCCGGTGACGTCGACGCCGTGCGTCGCGCCCGAACCGGAGAGCCCCGGGACGAGGTACCAGCGCGCTGAATGCGGAGCCAGGCCCTCGTCGTCGATCTGCTCCGGGAAGACCCACCGGTTGCCCGCGTCGCGGATCGCGTCGAGCGTCGCGAGCCCGGCGGCGCGATGGTCGGCCTGGTCGAAGCCGTAGGGCGTTTCGACGTCGAACCCGCAGCCGAGCACGACGTCGGGCTTGAACCGGCGGATCTCGCGGCTGATGTCGCGGCGCAGGTCGAGGCCGTAGACGAGCACGCCGTCCGGATGTTCGAGGACGGTCAGCCGCTCGACGCCGACGGCCGCGCAGGCGTTGCGCTGCTCGGCGACGCGCAGCCGGGCCGTTTCTTCAGGCGGGTTCGGCATGCCTGCCTCGCCGCGGGTGAGCAGGAGGTACCCGACCTCGATGCCGCGCGCTGTCCAACGTGCGACCGCCGCGGACGTGCCGTACTCCATGTCGTCGGGGTGCGCCACGACGCAGAGCACGCGCTGGAAGGACTCCTCGGGCAAGGCAGGCAGGGTCATGCCGGACATCTTCGCGCGCGAATGGCACGCTGCCTGGCGTTATCCGGCCTCATTCCGGTCAAGTCCGGCGACCGGGCCGAACACGATCACCGCGGGCGGGCGCACGCCCGCGGCCGCCGCTTCGTCCGCCACCGAAGCGAGCGTCGACCGCAGGACTCGCTGGGTCCGCATCGTCCCGTCTTCGATCACCGCGACCGGCGTGTCGCCCGGACGGCCGCCTTCGAGCAGGGCGGCGGCGAACTTCGGCAGCCGTTCGACGCCCATCATCAGCACGATCGTGCCGCGCATCCGGGCCAGCAGCGACCAGTCCACGAGCGACCGCTCGTCGCCCGGCGCGACGTGCCCGGACACGACGACCACCTCGTGCGCGACGCCGCGGTGGGTCACCGGGACGTCGGCCACCGCGGGCACCGCGAACGCCGAGGTGATGCCCGGGACCATGGTCACCGGAACGCCCGCTTCGGCGCACGCCTGGACCTCTTCGAAGCCGCGGCCGAACAGGTACGGGTCGCCGCCCTTGAGCCGGACGACGAACTTGCCTTCCTTGGCTTTCTCGACGAGCGTCCGGTTGATCACGTCCTGGCTCGCCGCGCGGCCGTACGGGATCTTCGCCGCGTCGACGACCTCGACCTCCGGCGCGAGCTCGTCCAGCAGATCGCGCGGGCCGAGCCGGTCGACGACCACGACGTCGGCGCGCGACAGCAGCCGCCGGGCGCGGACGGTGATCAGGTCCGGGTCGCCGGGCCCGCCGCCGACCAGCGCGACGCCGGGCAGCGTGCCTTCCGGACGCGGCTGGCGGCCGTCCTCGATCGTGCCCGCGTGCAGGCCGTCCAGCATCGAATCGCGGACCGCGGCCGAGCGGAGCGGCTCACCGCCGGACAGGACGCCGAACAGGAGGCCGCCGTGCCGTCCGGTCGCCGGGGTCACCGCCGAACCGGACTCGCCCTCGTCGGCGCGGACGCAGAAGACGCGTTCCCGCTCCGCCTCGGCGCAGATCTCGGCGTTGGTCTCCGGGCTGTTCGTGCACGCCAGCGCGTACCAGGCGTCCCGCAGGTCGCCCTCGGTGTAGCGGCGCTGATGCCAGACCAGCTCCCCCGCGTCCGCCATCCCCTGCACCGACGGCGTCGTGTGCGGCGACACCAGTTCGACGCGGGCGCCCGCGCTGATCAGCCGGGGCAGCCGGCGCTGAGCGACTGAACCGCCGCCGAAGACCACGACGCGGCGGCCGGTCAGATTCAGTCCGGAAAGGTAGTGCGGGTCGTCCATGCGCGGAAGTTTATGGGCGGGGCACCGGTTCGCACGCCGGGCGTGGGTCATGCCACGCCGCTAGGCCGCCAGGGTTAACACGACGGCAAAAATACGTCGGCTGTCCGCAGGCAAATCCAGCGTTACGGGAGTAATTCCGCGCGCGGGTCGTACCACTGCCGCATCGGGAAACGACTGCTTGTCGCACGGTGCCGGATCAAACACTGCCGGATCAGATGGGGAGTCATGATGACCAGGAACAGTGCGACCAGACGAAGACGCGCGTGCTCGCTCGCCGCCGCCCTGCTCGTTTTCGCGGGCGCGACGACCGGGACCGCGCAGGCCGATCCGCTCGCGCCGACGGACCTCGCTCCGCTGCCCGGGGACGACCAAAGCTTGGCGCTGGCGGTCAACGAGGCGGGGACGGCAGTCGGCACGTCGTCGGTGGGCCGCGACCCGCGCCTCGACCACCCGGTCCGCTGGGACACCGCCGGGCATCCGACCGCGCTGCCGACGCCGGGTGCCGCTCAAGGACAGGCACGCGCCATCAACAGCCAGGGCGTCGCCGCCGGGTACGTGCTGACGCCGACCATCGCCATCCCCGCGCGCTGGGACGCCGCAGGCCAGGTGACCTTGATGTCGCTTCCGCCGGGTTACCACAACGCGATGGGCGAGAAGATCAGCGACACCGGCGTGGTCGTCGGGGAATGGCAGACGCCGGACGGCCTGCAGCACCCGTTCCGCTGGGACCCGAACGGCCAGGTCACCGACCTCGGCACGCTGCCCGGCGACACGTGGGCCATCGCCACCGGCATCTCGGCCGACGGCGCCATCGTCTCGGGCCAGGATTCCAACCCCGCGAAGGCGCACTCCGTGCGATGGGTGAACGGCGGTCCGATCACCGACCTGGCCCCGACGGCGTGGTCCAGCGCGAACAACGTCATGAACCGGAACGGGACCATCGCCGGGCACCTGACCGACGTCGAGCACGGGAACTCCGCGCCGGTGACCTGGGACCGCGACGGGGTCGTGCGGCGCCTGCAATGGCCGAGCCCGCATCCGGTCTGGCTCAATCAGGTCAGCCCCGCCGGATACGTGACCGGGAGCGGCTATCTCTATCCGCCGGACCGCGATTCGGTGCTGTGGGATCCGGACGGGAATGTGTATCTCATCGACGGGGACGTCGCCGGGGTCGACTCGAACGGGAACGCGGTGGGGGCTTCGCAGAACCGCGCGACTGTTTGGTACGACAACGGGAACACCGTGCGGTTCGGGATTCTGCCGGGCGGCAGTCACAGCAAGGGCGAGTGGATCACCGACAGCGGGTATGTGGTCGGGAGCGCGGACACCACTGGGTACAAGACGCACGCGGTGGCTTGGAAACTCGGGTAAGGGCTGGTTTGTTCCCAGCGGCGCGGGTGCGGCGCCTCGGCCGCTGGGAACTGCCGGGTTCCCTAGACGGTCAGTTGGATCGCTTCCATGCGCAGGCCCCGGCCGGTCGTGCCCGCCAAGGCGAACGAGGGCGCGGACGCGCAGGAAACACCCTGCCAGCCGATGTTCTCCACGTGCGCGTTGGCGCACACCGTTCCGGAATTGACGTTGATGTGCAGCGCTTCCAGCCGAAGACCGCGGCCGACCGTGCCGACGGCGACAGTGGTGTTCTCCCCGGCGCACGTCACCGGTCCCCATCCCAGGCCCTCCACATGCGCCGCGGCGCAGACGCCGCCGACCTGGGAGACGACGATGTCCAGGGCTTCCAGCCGAAGGCCCTGCCCGGTGGTGCCCGCGACCGCGCCGTCGCACACCGGTTGCTGCCAGCCGATGTTCTCGACGTGCGCCGCGTAGCAAATATGGCGGGCGGCAGCGGGATGCGCCGCCGCCTGACGTCTGACAGCGGCGGCGAGCGCGTTTGCCTGACTGTCGGTGGTGCTCGGCGCGCGGCCGGGCGCCGCGAAAGCGTTGGGTGTGGCGGCGGACAGTCCGGCAATGAAAACAGCCATGGCGAGCAGTGCCGGGCGACGCAGGTTGCCTGTCATGCGAACTCCTTTTCGGGCTAGTTGCCCGTTGAGAAGGTGATTACACCGAGCGCCGGACGGTCACCGTGTCGTCGTTCACCACGATCGCGTCGGCCCGGCCATCGCCGGTCACGTCGGCGAAGAAAGTGCCCCGCGAGCCGTAATAGGGGCCGCCAGTCCAATCCTCGTTGGGGCTGAAGGAGGATCCGGTCGAACGCCGGACCGTGACCGTGTCGTCGTTCACCACGATCGCGTCCGCTCGGCCGTCGCCAGTTACATCGGCGAAGAACGTGCCGCGCGAACCGTAATACGCGCCGAAGGTCCAGTCTTCGTTGGGGCTGAACGACGATCCGGTCGAACGCCGGACTGTCACGGTGTCGTCGTTGACCACGATCGCGTCGGCCCGGCCGTCGCCGGTCACGTCCGCGAAGAAGGTGCCCCGCGAGCCGTAATAAGGGCCACCGGTCCAATCCTCGTTCGGACCGAACGAGGAACCGGTCGAACGCCGCACCGTGACCGTGTCGTCGTTCACCACGATCGCATCCGCCCGGCCGTCGCCAGTTACATCGGCGAAGAAAGTGCCGCGCGAGCCGTAATAAGCTCCGCCAGTCCAATCTTCATTCGGAGTAAACGACGAACCATTCGAACGCCGGACCGTGACCGTGTCGTTGTTGACGACGATGGCGTCCGCTCGCCCATCACCCGTCACGTCAGCGAAGAACGTGCCACGGGAACCGTAATACGGGCCGCCAGTCCAATCCTCGTTCGGGGTAAAGGACGAACCATTCGAACGCCGGACCGTAAGCGTGTCGAAGTTGACGACGATCGCATCAGCCCGGCCATCGCCGGTCACGTCGGCGAAGAACGTGCCCAGCGAGCCGTAATACGCGCCGGAGGTCCAATCCTCGTTCGGACCGAATCGGGTGGCGCCAATCCTCGGGGCCGCCCGCGCGACAACGGCGCCGACCATTTCGGCGCTCACCGCCAGCAGGCCCGCCCCGGCCGCCGTTCGCAGAAAACGGCGGCGGGACAAAGCATTCACCAGAGCTGCGTTTTTCCCGTTGAGCGGCATCTCCACTCCCTTGTCTCGAAATCGCCGAGGAGATCGTCATAGGACACAGGGACGTGCACCGAACCAGAGAACTGCCTTCGAAGGCCTGGATCCATCCTCGACCCGCCGCACTCGGGCACGCAAGCGGCCACCTCCCGCAGTGGTTTCAGCCGTTAGCGCGCAAGGCTTTGCCGCGACTCGGGCTCATTCGACGCGGAAGACCGGGCCGCGCGGCACGAACGGCAGCCGGGCGCCGCGCGGGACCAGGTACGCGTGTTCGCGGAGCGGCCGGACGTGGTCGCACTGTGCGTCGGTGATGATCAGGACCGGGCCGTCCGCCGGGAAGTCCGGGGCGCGGCGCAGCAGGTCGACGCCGGGTTGCAGCCGGGTGCCGCCGCGGCCGCGGACCTTCACCCGGCCCGCGATGTCCTCCACCGCAAGGTATCCGGCGTCGTAGGCGGCCGCGTCGCAGAAGACCACCCGGGCGGCCGGGACGTCGCGGGCCAGCGCGTACGACGCGATCGCGCCGAGTGCTTTGCCGAGCAGTTCCGCGTTCATCGAGCCGGACGTGTCCAGCACGACGCCGAAGGTCGCGCGGCGCTCGACCCGTTCCGGGAAGACCCGGCCCGGGCGCGGGATGTCCGGCGTCGCCGACTGACGGCGCGACGCCCGCGCGTAGCTGCGCACCGGCTGCTCCGTCTGGACGTGCTCGTCGAACCACCGGGCGAGCTGGGCGTCCCACGGCAGCGGCGGATGGTCCAGCGCGCGGATCTCCTGCTCCAGCCCGAGCGGCAGCAGGCCGCGGCCCTGCGCGTGGTGGTAGACCAGCCCTTGGCTGAGCGCGCGGCGATAGAACTCGTCCAGGTCGACGCCGCCGGCCCGGTCGCCCTCGCGCCACGGGAGCGGCTTGGGTTCCGCCCGGCGCGAGGAGCGGCGGGCGGCGGCGTCCGGCTCGGACAGCCAGTCGCCCAGGACGTCACCGGCCTCGCGGCCGCCCAGCGTGCGCAGTTTGCGAGCGCGGCGGAGGTCGGTGGTCAGCGTGTCGTACACCGATTCCGCGGACAGATCCGCGAGCTGCGGATCGTGCAGTCCGTCGCTGGGCAGTTCGCCGACGCCGAGGGCGACCAGCCAGCCGTTGATCACGTAGTAGCAAGCGACGTTCCACAGGTACGGGTCGCGGCCGAGCGCCCGGCGGTCGTGCCGGAGCGCGGCGTGCAGCATCTCGTGGGCGAGCACGAACCGCCATTCCTCGGCGGTCAGCGCGGCGTGCGGGTTGACATAGATCTCGCCTTGTTCGGCGTCGACCGCCGCGACCGAGATGTCCCAGGCGCGGACCACTTCGGGATCGACGACCAGGGTGAACCCGGCGGCCACCGCGCCGAGCAGCGGAAACGACGACGCGAACCACCCTAGCGCGCGATCCCACTCGCCCAGGCTCCGCCGGTGCCGGGTCTGGCCGCGCGCGTCGGCGGCCTGCTCCATCGCCTCGGTGGCCGACGCGATCAGGCCGCGCGCGAACCGTTCGGTCCACGGCTCGGATTTCCCGTAGTACTGCACGTGCCACCGGCTCGGTGGCTCCGCGAGCGCGAGACACGGCCGGTCGCCGCCGGTGCCCAGTGCGCGGAAGGCCTCCGGAACGCCGGTCTCGCGCCAAGCGCGGGCAAGGGAAAGCTCGTCGGTACCCGGAAGTTCGGGCAGCAGCAGCAACGGAGTGCCGACCCGCACCGCCTCCGCGAACCGGTGCACCGCGACGCAACCCGCCGCGCTGTAGGCCGCGTCCACGCCCCGGTCGGCGGTGATCGCGTCCGCCTCGGCGAGCTGCTCCTCGTCCAGGTGGCCGAGGCCGAGGTGCAGCAGGAGATGCGCGAACACCCACGCCCACTCGGCGGGCTCGGCGTCGCGGGCACGGTTCGCGGTGATCTGGCCGTTGTCGGCGACGATTGCCCAGGACTCGGTGCCGGTCAGGCTGGTGCGGTCCAGGCTCGCGCCCTCCGCGAGCCGCTTCAGGACGGTGTTCGCGCGGACCAGCGCCCAGCCCGCGTCGATCGCCTTGTTCCGGCGTTCGCGAAGGCGCCCGTCGGGACGGACGCCGCTCATGCCCGAGCCGCCACCAGGCGCGGCAGGTCGCGCGCGGCTTCGACCAGGAACCAGGACGGCAGGCGCGGATTGCCCGCCTCGTCGTCCGAGATGACCAGCTGCGCCATCTCCAGCGAGATCTCCGCCAGTTCGACCAGCAGGCTCTTCGCCCGGAACGCGAACTGCCGCACCGCCGCCGACGCGTGCCGCTTGTCCGCGGGCAGGTCGCGGGCCAGCCGGACGCGGAACGTCTCGGCCAGGAAGTAGAGCAGGTCGCGCTCGCCCGGCTCGGCGGGCCAGCGCGCGTCGCCCTTGAGGATGGCTTCCAGGTCGAAGGCGTGCCGGGCGACCTTCAGGTAGGACCGGAACGCGCCGGCGTGCTGCGGGGTGAGCGTGGCGTACGCGAGCAGCCCGACGGTCTCGTCGTCGAGCGGATCGCCCGCCGAGTGCAGCAGGTCGGACAGCATGTGCCAGGACCGCGGCGTGGAGAACGGTTCCTCGGTCTTCGGCGGCTGGCTCCAGAGGTGGTCCGGGCGCTGGGTCAGGTACTCGACCACCGCCGGGTGGATGCCGTTGCCCGCCGCCCAGGCGAGCCAGTCGCCCGACGACGCGCGCAGGTGCAGGTGGACCAGCCGGTTCACCAGCGCCGAGGCCATCGGCCGGGCGAGCGCCTGGTCGGTGGCGCGGTTGCCGGCGCCGATCACCACCGAACCGGGCGGCAGCTCGTAGGAGCCGATCCGGCGGTCGAGGATCAGCGAATAGAACGCCTTCTGCACGTCCGGCGACGCGGCGTTCAGCTCGTCGAGAAACAGGCAGTACGGCTCGTCGCGGGCGATCTGCTCGGGCGGGCAGAACCGGCTGCGGCCGTCGGCGATCTGCGGCACGCCGATCAGGTCCTCCGGCGCGAGCTGGGTGCCGAGCAGCGAGACGCATTCGAGGCCGAGCGCCGCGGCGAATTCCCGGACCAGCGACGACTTCCCGATTCCGGGTGCGCCCCAGAGGAAGACCAGCCGGACGACGGCGGTCGTGAGCAGGATGTCGGGCAGCTGGGCAGGCGTGACAGTGAGCTGGGCGTGCAAGACGGGCACCTCTCCGGTGCCGGGACATCCTCGTGCGACGCCCGTTTCGTACCGCTATGGTCGCGCGCCGTGCCCGCTGCCCGCATCCGGTTTTTCAGCTCCGCGCCGCCGTCGGGTACGGCAGCAGCGCCATCTCCCGCGCGTTCTTGATCGCGGTCGCCACCTGTTTCTGTTGCTGCGGCGTCAATCCGGTGACCCGGCGGGCCCGGATCTTGCCGCGGTCGGAGATGAACTTCCGCAACAGGTCGACGTCTTTCCAGTCCACCCTGGTGATTCCGGCCGCGTGGAAGGGGTTCGGGCGGCGGCGCGGCGTCCGGTCTGGTTTAGGCACGGCGCTCACCAGCTCGACTTCGAGACGCCGGGCAACTCCCCGTTGTGCGCCATCTGCCGCATGCGCACCCGGGACAGCCCGAATTTCCGCAGGTAGCCGCGCGGGCGGCCGTCGGCGGTGTCGCGGTTGCGGATGCGCGTGCGGCTGGCGTCACGCGGCATGCGTTGCAGCGCAACGACTGCGTCGGCCTTCTCCTCCGGCGACGCGGACGGCGACGCAATCACCGCCTTGAGCGCGCGCCGGCGTTCGACATACCGCGCGGCGATCACTTTCCGCTGCTCGTTCTTCGCGATTTTCGACTTCTTCGCCATCAGCGCTCTTCCTTGAATTCGACGTGCTTGCGCGCCACCGGGTCGTACTTGCGCAGCACCATCCGGTCCGGATTGTTGCGGCGGTTCTTCTTCGTCACGTACGTGTAGCCGGTCCCCGCGGTCGACCGCAGTTTGACGATCGGCCGGATGTCGGTGCTTTTCGCCATCTAGAGCTTCACTCCCTTCGCCACGAGATCGGCGACGACGGCGTCGATGCCGCGCTTGTCGATCGTCTTCATGCCCTTCGCCGACACCTTGAGCCGCACCGAGCGGCCGAGGCTCGGCACGTAGTAGCGGCGCGTCTGCAGGTTCGGCTCCCAGCGCCGCGAGGTGCGGCGGTGCGAATGCGAGACCTGCTTGCCGTAGCCCGGCTTGCGGCCGGTGACCTGGCACACGGCTGACACGGACCCTCCCAAGTTGATAGTGACATTCATGTTCAACTACGCTCGTCACCGTACCCGCCCCGTCGTCTGGAGATCCAGTGCCCCCACGTCCGCGTGTCCCGCTCGTGCTCTGCAGCGGGATCGCCCCGGCCCCGAACGATGCGCTCGCCGCCCTCCTGCTCCGCGCCAGCCCCGGCACCGCCGTCGTCCACCACGACCTGCGCGACATCGGATCCGGCGTCGTCCGCCGCCGGATCCGGCTGCGCGGCCGCGACGAGCTGACGCCGCTCGAACTCGCGCACGGCTGCGTCAACTGCACGCTGCGCGAGGACCTGCTGCCGCTGCTGCGTCGGCTGGCTCGGATGCCTCAGGTCGACCGCATCGTGGTGCGGCTCGACGAGGCGATGGAGCCGGAACCGGTGAGCTGGGCGATCCGCAACGTCCTGGTCGGCGACCGCCCGGTGAGCGACGACGTCGAGCTCGAAGCGGTCTTCACCGTGCTCGACTGCGCAACCTGGCTCGCCCACGTCACCGGCGACGACCTGCTCGCCGAGCGTGGCCTGCACGGCAGCCCCGAGGACGAGCGGACGGTCGCCCAGGTCGCACTGTCCCAAGTGGAATCCGCGGACGTGCTCGTGCTCGCCGGAGCCGCCCCGGATGCCTGGTGTGCGGCCAAATCCTCTGCGGTGCTGGACCGGGTCGCGCCGTCCGTGCCCCGTGTCGAGCTGGCCCGCACCGACGCCGCCGGGCTGTTCGCCGCGATCCCCGCCGACGCCCGGCGCGGCGAGGTCACCGACCTGCACGGCGCGTTGTTGCGCGGTGCGCCCCCGCTGCACCCGGACTGCGGCATCGAACTGCTGCGGTTCACCGCGCGGCGCCCATTCCATCCGGAGCGGCTGCACGAGGCGATCGACGTGCTGCTCGACGGCGTGGTCCGCACCCGCGGCCGGGCCTGGGTCGCGAGCCAGCCGGACGTCGCGTTCTGGATCGAATCGGCGGGCGGCGGACTCGGCATCGGGCACGCCGGGCCGTGGCTCGCCTCGCCGGACGGACCGGACTGGGCCGACGTCTCCCCCGAACGCCGCACGCTCGCCTCGCTGCGCTGGGACCCGATGCACGGCGACCGCGCGCAGGAACTGGTGATCGTCGCCGATCAGGCCGCGCCGGCGGAGATCGAAAGCGCGCTGCGGGCAGCCCTGCTCACCGACGCCGAACTGGCCGAGGGCGAAGCGGCCTGGCGCGCGTACCCCGACCCGTTCGGGGACTGGCACGAAGACCCCTGCGAAGAAACCGAAGAACCCGACCGGCGCGCCAACGCCGCCAACCAGAAGGACGAAACCCTGTGAAACCCGGCATCCACCCCGACTACCACCCGGTGGTCTTCAAGGACTCGTCGACCGGCGACGCGTTCCTGACCCGCTCCACCGCCACCTCCGACCGCACGATCGACTGGTCCGACGGGAACACCTACCCGCTCGTGGTGGTCGACATCAGCGCGTGGTCGCATCCGTTCTGGACCGGCACCCAGCGGATCCTCGACTCGGCGGGCCAGGTCGAGAAGTTCCACCGCCGCTACGGGCAGCGCCGGAGCGGGGGCGCGCACTGATGGCCGTCCCGAAGCGGAAAACGTCGCGCAGCAACACCCGTTCCCGGCGCTCGCAGTGGAAGGCGGCCGTGCCGGACCTGGTGCCGATCGTCGTCGACGGCGAGCGGAAGCTGGTGCCGCGCAAGCTGATCAAGCACTTCCAGCGGCTTGAGCGGTGAGCGTCCCGGTCACTGTCCTTTCCGGATTCCTGGGCGCCGGGAAAACCACGCTGCTCAACCAGATCCTGGCCAACCGCGACGGCCTGCGCGTCGCGGTGATCGTGAACGACATGAGCGAGGTCAACATCGACGCCGCGCTCGTGCGGGACAGCGTGTCGCGGACCGACGAGCGGCTGGTCGAGATGACCAACGGGTGCATTTGCTGCACCCTGCGCGAGGATCTGCTCGAGGAGGTCGCGCGGCTGTGCGACGACGGGCGGTTCGACCATCTGCTCATCGAGTCCAGCGGGATCTCCGAGCCGATGCCGGTGGCCGCGACGTTCTCCTTCCCCGCCGGCGACGGCACTCCGGTGCTGTCGTCGGCGCGGCTGGACACGATGGTCACCGTGGTGGACGCGGCGAACTTCGCCCGCGAACTGGCCCGGGGGGACAGCCTGGCCGAGCGTCGGCTGGACCAGTACGACGGCGACGAGCGGACGGTCAGCGACCTGCTGATGGACCAGGTCGAGTTCGCGGATGTGCTGCTGCTGAACAAGACCGACCTGGTCACGCCGTCCGAAAGGGACCGCCTGCTCGCCTCGCTGCGACGGCTCAACCCCGCAGCCGACGTCGTGTCCGCGGAGTTCGGCCGGGTGCCGCTGGCGCGGGTCTTCGGCACCGGACGGTACGACGCTGAACGCGCGCAGCAGGCGCCGGGCTGGGTGGCGGAGCTGAACGGCGACCACGTGCCGGAGACCGAGGAGTACGGCATTTCCAGCGTCGTGTTCCGCTCCGCGCGGGCGTTCGATCCGGCGCGGTTGTGGGAGTTCGTGACCTCGCGGCTCGACTCCGGCGAGTTCGGCACGGTGCTGCGGTCGAAGGGGTTCTTCAGCCTCAGCACCCGGCCGGGCACGCTCGGGCTGTGGTCACAGGCAGGCAGCGTCGCACGGTTCGAACCGCAGGGCGTCGCCGACGAACCCCGGCAGGAACTGGTGTTCATCGGCGTCGGGCTTCAGCACGCCGCGCTGCTCGACGCGCTCGAGAGCTGCCTGACTGACACGGCGGCCGCTGCCGACCCGTTCCCCGCTTGGGAACCGGTGCACGTCCACTAGGGACTCGTGAGTGGCGATCCCGGCGAGAACCGGCATCGCCACTCACGGGTCCGTTCGTCCGGGATACCCGTTTCGCACCAGTTGAACAGGCTAGGTTTATCAGTCTAGGCTGTCGATTGTGGCGGACCGGACGAGCGAAACCCAGACGCGGCACAGCGGGCGGTACAAGTGGGTGGCGCTCTCCAACACCACCCTCGGCGTGCTGATGTCGGCGCTCGACGGCTCGATCGTGATCATCTCGCTGCCCGCGATCTTCCGCGGCATCGGCCTGGACCCGCTGGCCCCGGCCAACATCGGCTACCTGCTGTGGATGATCCTCGGCTACCTGCTGGTGTCCGCGGTCCTGGTGGTCACGCTCGGGCGGCTCGGCGACATGTTCGGCCGCGTCCGGATGTACAACGTCGGGTTCGTGATCTTCAGCGCCGCCTCGGTGGCGCTGTCGTTCGACCCGTTCCACGCGGGCGGCGGCGCGCTCTGGCTGATCGGCTGGCGGGTGGTGCAGGCCGTCGGCGGCGCGATGCTCACCGCGAACTCCGCGGCGATCCTCACCGACGCGTTCCCGCGCGAACAGCGGGGAATGGCGCTGGGCGTCAACCAGATCACCGCGCTGGCCGGGCAGTTCCTCGGTCTCGTCGCGGGCGGCCTGCTGGCCGAACTCGACTGGCGCGCGGTGTTCTGGGTGAGCGTGCCGTTCGGCGTTTTCGGCACCGTCTGGTCGATCCGCAGCCTCCGCGAGATCAGCCGTCCGCAACGGTCGCGGATCGACTGGGGCGGCAACGTCACCTTCGCGCTCGGCACCGCGGTCGTCCTCGCCTCGATCACCTACGGCATCCAGCCCTACGGCGGCGCGGCGACCGGCTGGGGCAACCCGTGGGTGCTCGGCGGGCTCGGCGCCGGGATCGCGCTGCTCGCGGCGTTCTGCGTGATCGAGACCAGGGTGCCGGCGCCGATGTTCCAGCTGTCGCTGTTCCGCATCCGCGCGTTCACCGCCGGGAACCTCGCCGCGCTGCTCACCGCGATCGCGCGCGGCGGGATGCAGTTCATGCTCATCATCTGGCTGCAGGGGATCTGGCTTCCCTTGCACGGCTACGACTACGAGCAGACCCCGCTGTGGGCCGGGATCTACCTGCTGCCGCTCACCGCCGGGTTCCTGATCGCCGGTCCGGTCTCCGGATTCCTCTCCGACCGTTTCGGCGCGCGGCTGTTCTCCACCGGCGGGCTGCTGCTGGTCGCCGGATCCTTCCTCGGCCTGCTCGCGCTGCCGGTGGACTTCAGCTACCCGGCGTTCGCGGCGCTGCTCGTGCTGAGCGGCATCGGGCAGGGCATGTTCTCCGCGCCCAACACCTCCGCGATCATGAGCAGCGTGCCGGACAACCAGCGCGGCGTCGCGTCCGGCATGCGCTCGACGTTCCAGAATTCCGGGACGTCGCTGTCCATCGGCGTGTTCTTCTCGCTGATGATCGCCGGGCTGGCCGGCTCGCTGCCGTCGACGCTCACCGGCGGGCTCCAGGCGCACGGCGTCCCCGCGGACGTCGCCGCGAACATCGCCCAGCTGCCGCCGGTGAGCACCCTCTTCGCCGCTTTCCTGGGCAGCAACCCGGTGGCGCACCTGGTCGGCCCCGGGGTGCTCAGCCAGCTCTCCCCCGCCGATTCCGCCGCGCTGACCGGCAAGGAGTTCTTTCCGACCCTGATTTCCGGGCCGTTCCACGACGGACTGGTCACGGTGTTCGTCGCGGCCGCGGCGATGGCGCTGGTCGCCGCGCTGGCGTCGGCGTCACGGGGGAAGCGGTACTTCCACCAGGACCAGGTCAGTCCATCGTGAGCGCGATCTTGCCGTGGATGTCGCCCGCCTGGTAGGTCCGCATCGCTTCGGCGGCTTCGGCGAGCGGGAAGGTCGCCATGATGCGGTGCGTCAGCTCGCCTTTCGCGTACAGGCCCGCCAGCCGCCCGAGGCGGGCTGCCGAGCGGTCGTTCACCGTGAGCCGGACGCCGAGTTCGTCGGCGCGGTCGTGCTCGACCAGGGTGAGAATCCGGGACCGGTCCTTGATCAGCTCCAAGGTGTACTCCAGTGCGGCGCCGCCGACCCCGTCGATCGACGCCGTGACGCCGTGCGGAGCCACCCGTTCGACGAAATCCTCGCTGTAGGCAAGGGGAATCGCGCCGAGTGCCCGCACCTGCTCGTGCCACGCCGGACGCGCGACCCCAAGCGCCTTCGCACCGCGCAGCCGCGACAGTTGCACCGCCATCGCCCCGACAGAGCCTGCCGCGCCGTGCACCAGCACCGTGTCGCCGGGGCCGACGTTGATCACCTCGACCGCGATGTCCGCGGTCTGCGCCGCCGCGGTGAACGCGCCCGCGACCTCCCACGGCATCTCCGGCGGCTTGGGCACCACCTGGTCCCGCCCGGCGACGACCAGTTCCTGATACGCGCCCAGCCTGCCGAACCCGAGCACCTCGTCGCCCGCCGCGAACCCTTCGACGCCTTCCTCGATTTCGTCGATCACCCCGGCGAACTCGTTGCCCGGCACGGTGAACGCGCCCGGTTCCGGCACCGGGATGAGCCCGGCGAGCACCGCGACGTCGAACGCCTGCAGCCCCGCGGCCTTCATCCGGATCCGCACCTCCCCCGGTCCGGCATGCGGCTCCGGCACCTCCTCCAGCCGCAGCACTTCCGGCCCGCCCAGCTCGCGGAACCCCATCGCCTTGCTCATGCCTGCCTCCAGCGTTCGTGTCGATCACCGCCAGTGTTCGACATCAAGCGGACTTGACGTCAAGCGCCGGATACCGGTTCGACCGGCGCCGCCCGGTGGGCTAGGTTGATCAGCGATGACTACCGGGACGGCTTCACGCCACTCACGGATCGGCTACCCGGCACTCTTCTGAGCGCCGCGCGGGCCCCGCCTCCTTCGTCGTGACCACAGGCACCTCAACGACGACAGGAGACATTCATGCCCGGCAAGACTCTGCTGATCCCCACCCCTGACGGCCAAGCCGACGCCTTCGCCGCGTTCCCCGACGACGGCGAGCGGCACCCAGGCGTGCTGATGTACGCCGACGGTTTCGGCATCCGGCCCGTACTGCGCGACCTGGCCCTCCAACTGGCCTCGCACGGCTACTACGTGCTCGTACCCAACTATTTCTATCGGCAGGGCCCCGCGCCCGTGCTCGAACTTCCGGAATTCATCGGAGCGGACGAGCGCCCCGGGGTCTTCGCTCAGGTGATGCCGTTGATCGAAGCGCACACCCCCGAACTGGTGCTGCGCGACGCCAGCGCGTACCTCGACTTCCTCGCCGCTCAGCCGGAAGTCAGCGCCGGACCGGTCGGGGTCACCGGCTATTGCATCGGCGGCCTCCACGCAGTCCGCACCGCGGCGGCCCACCCGGATCAGGTGGCGGCTGTCGCCGGATTCCACGCGCCCGTCGGCGCTGCCGGGCCGGAGAGCTTCGCTCAGCTCACCGCGCAGGCGCACTTCGGACACGCCGCTTCCGACCTGACGCCGGACACTCTCGGCGAACTCAACCAAGCCCTTGATGCGGCAGGGGTCAGCTACACGTCCGAGATCTACCCCAGCACCATCCACGGATTCACCATGGCCGACACCGATTCTTTCGACGCCGATGGCCTGCGACGGCATTGGGAACGGCTGCTGCCGCTCCTCCGCCGGGCCCTCTGAGGCCGGGGCCGTTTCGCAGCCAGTCCGGTTGCGAAACGGCTACTCGACCCACCACCAGCCGTCGCCCAGGTCGACCGTCGGGCGGACGGCACAGCCCAGGCCGTCGAGGTAGTCGTACGAGTCGACGGGACGGCCGGGAAGGTACTTCTCCGGGGAACCGCTGAAGTGGGCGAACCCGGCGGCGCAGTCGGGAATCCCCGCCCAGGCGCGGACGAACCACACCGGCCGGTCCGGGTCGTTGTTGATCCGCGAAATCGCCGGCGGCGGCTTTTCGCCCCTCTTGAGCCCGTTCAGGGAGCGCAGCACGTCGGCATAGTCCGCCCGGTGCATCGAGTACCAGGTAGCGGCGTAGAAGTGCACCCAGTTGGTGCTGGCCATCAGCACCGCGCACGCCGCGGTGAGCACCGCGTATCCGGCGAGACCCGGCCAGCGCAGCCCGCGCCACACCAGCCACGCGCTGATGCCCGTCGCCGTCGCCGCGGTCAGCCACGCTCCCGCCGTGAGCACGATGACCGGCACCGGGATCACGCCGCTGATCGGCACGACGAAGTAGCTCACGGCGGCGGCCAGCAGCCAGCCGAGCAGGAACACGACCGCGGCCAGCACCAGGTCCGGTCTTCGGTTTTCCTCAGCACTCCCCATGATCACTGGACGGGCGAGCGGCCGTTCGGTTGTGCTAGTCCCGCGACGGCGTGTACAGCGCGCCCAAAAACTCCACCAGCAGCCGCTCCCGCAACGGTTCCGGCGCGACCGCCAGCAGCGCGTTGACCGGCGCCATCCGCTCCGGCAGCCCGGCCGCACCGGTCAGGCCCGCCGCGGCGAGCAGCCCGCCGAACTGCTCGGACGTCAGCGTCCCCGGGTCCAGCGCGGCCACGAACGCGGCGACGTCCGGATCGACCCGCACCGGTCCGTCCGCGCGCGCCGCCTCGACGGAAGCCGCCAGATCAGCGAGGAATTCCGGTTCGCTGCCGTGGTTGGCGGCGGTGACGGTGAGGTGCAGGTTCAACGGAGAAGTCCCGTGCGCGAACTGCGGCTGCACGTACCAGCCGCGCGCCTTCATCTCGTCGGCGACGGTGAACAGGTCGAAGCCGTCCGAGCCGGTGAACGCCACCAGCGTCGACACCGGGTCGCCCAGCACGCGCAGACCCGGAATCGAAGCCACGCCGGCGCGAATCCGGTCCACCGCTTCCCGCGTGCGCGAGGCCAGCTTCAGGTAGCCGTCCTCGCCGAGGTGGTGCACGACGGCCCACGCGGCGGCGAGCGGACCGCCGGAGCGGGTGCTTTGCAGCGTCGGGTTGAGCATCGTGTAGCCGGGCCACGCCGCGCTCGCGAAGAAATGCGTCCGGCGGAGTTCCGCGGAAGCGTGCAGCAGCACCGAGACGCCCTTGGCGCAGTAGGCGTATTTGTGCAGGTCCACCGAAATGCTGGTGACGCCCGGGACGCGGAAGTCGAACGGCGGCAGGTCCGCGCCGAGCTTCGCGAAGTAGGGCAGCACCCAGCCGCCGATGCACGCGTCGACGTGCATGCGCACTCCGCGAGCCGAAGCCGCGGCGGCGATTTCCGGGATCGGGTCGACGACGCCGTGTGCGTACGAAGGCGCGCTCGCCACGACGAGCACGGTGGAGTCGTCTATCGCCTCGGCCATCGCCGCCGGGTCCGCGCGGAAGGTCTCCGGATCGACCGGCACGACGACCTTCCGGACGCCGAACAGGTGCGCCGCCTTGTGGAACGCGGCGTGCGCGGTTTCCGGCAGCACGATCGAAGGCGCCTCGATGTCCGGCCGGGAGTCGCGGGCGGCGAGGACCGCCAGCAGGCACGATTCGGTGCCGCCGGACGTCACCGCGCCGACCGTGTCCGGGGTGCCGCCGAGCAGTCCGGCCGCGCGGGCGACCAGGTCGTTCTCCATGCGCAGGAGGCTGGGGAACGCGGTCGGGTCGAGTCCGTTGGCCGAACTGGCCAGCGCGTGCGCGGCGGCGGCGATTTCGTCCACTTCGGACAGTCCGCTGTCGTACACGTAGGCCAGGGTGCGGCCGCCGTGCGTCGGCAGGTCGCCGGAGCGGAGTTCGCGCAGCCGCGCGAGGACGTCGTTCACGGCCGCTTCTCCAGCACCGAACGGCGCAGCAGCGGGATGCCGAGCGCGATCAGCACCGCAGGCAGCACCGACGCGCCGATCACGATCGCGGTGATCGCCGACGGCGGCTGCGGGACCGCGGTGGAACCGGTGCTCGACACGTAGCTCCCCGCCTGCAGCACGATGCCGAGCAGTCCCGGTCCGAGCGCGAGCCCGAGCGTCTCGGACGCGGTCCACACGCCGGCCGTGACGCCCGCCCGGGTCTCGCCGGTCCGCTCCTCCTCGGCGCTGATCAGGTCCGGCAGGATCGCCAGCGGGAACACCGAAATGCCCGCGTAGCCGACGCCGGCGAGCGCGACGAACACCAGCGTCGCGGCGAACGGGAGCTGGTCGGCGAAGTACATCGCCACCAGGCCGACGAAGAACGACGTGGTCGCGATGCGGAATCCGACGAGCTTGCCCCAGCGCGCGCCGAGCCGCGGCCACACCGGCATCGTGACGAGCGCGGGCCCGACGAATCCGACGAACAGGTAGGTGCGGTAGCTCGGGTCGCCGAGCACGTGCTGCGCGAAGTACGGGATCGCGGCGAGCACCGTGCCGATGCCGAGCGCCTGGATGAAGTAGACGCCCAGCAGCCACCGGAACGACCGCCACTGCGCGATGGTGCGCGCCAATTCCTTGAGCCGCACCGTGTTGGGCCGCAGCGAGCCGACCGGCGCGCCCTTCAGGCCGAAGTAGACGCCGAGCGTGGCGGCCAGGATGATCACCGCCATCACCAGGCCCATCACCCGGTAGCCCGCGACGCCGGGCAGGAGGTCGGTGATCGCCGGGGCGCCGCCGCCGGACACCAGCACCGCGACCGCGAGCACGCCGATCCGGACGCTGGTGAGTTTCGTGCGTTCCTCGGCGGAATCGGTCAGCTCGGCCGGAAGCGCGTTGAACGGCACCTGGAAGAACGCGTACGCGGTGGCGCACAGGAAGAACATCGCCACGACGTACGCCGCGTCCCACGCCGGCGCGCCGAAGCCGGGATGCGCGAACAGAGCGGCGAACAGGATCGCGACGCCGATCCCGCCACGCAGCAAGAACCGCCGCCTGCTGCCGGTGCGCGCGAGGTCGGCGTCGGACAGCCGTCCGGCGATCGGGTTGAAGACCACGTCCCACGCCTTGGGCACGAACACGATCACCCCGGCCGCCGCCGCGGGCACGGCCATCGTGTCGGTGAGGTACGGCAGCAGGAGCAGCCCCGGCACCGTGCCGAACCCGCCGGTGACGAAGGAGCCGAGCGAGTAGCGGAATCTCGTGCGGCGGGACAGCGACGCCAAAGGTCCTCCTCGAAGGCGGAACGACGAACGCATGCCTAATGGATCTTCGCCGGTTCCCGGTAGTGGTCGGGAGGAATCGTGCCACCGTCGTGATGCACCGGCCGTACCGGGCCGACTACCGCCTTGCTTTCCGGACAGGCCTTTCACGGGTGCAGCTCAGGGTGTCCGGCGAGGAAGGCCCGGTAGCTGCCGAGCGTTCCGGTCCCGGAGTAGCCGAGGTCCCCCGGCGTGACCGCGGTGCCGCCCGACGCCGAGACGACCTGGATGCCGAGACTGACCTCGGGGTCCCCGTCGGCGGCCTTGACGATCGCCGGGAACGCCGCCGCGAGCACGGTCCTCCGCACCCCCTCGTCATCGGTGTCGGCATCGATGACCACGTTGCCGGTCCGGCCCATGCCGACATGCGTCCGGTAGTTGCTCTCGACGCTGACCACGTGCGGCAGCGTCGCGACCACCGCTTTGACGCACGCCGGGTGCTCGCGGTGCCGACGAAATACGCGGGGTCGCCCCGAGGGGTCGAGGGGTCAGGACAGCGCTTTCGCCGCCTTCGCCAAGGATCCCGCGTCCCCGCGCAGCAGCAGCGTGGTGACCACGGTGGCTTCCCAAGCGGACAGTTCCTCCCGGATCTTCTCCGCGGGCCCGATCAGCGAGGTGTCCTCGACCAGCGAAGTCGGAATCGCCTTGACCGCCTCTTCCTTGCGCCCGGCCAGGTAAAGCTCCTGCACCTTGGCTGCCACGTCCGCGTACCCGAGCCGGGCGAAGACGTCGTGGTGGAAGTTCACGCTCTTCGCGCCCATGCCGCCGATGTACAGCGCCAGCGCGGGCTTGATGAAGCCCGCCGCCTCCTCGACGTCGTCGTGCACGATCACCGGCACCGACGCGGCCACCTCGAAACCGTCCAGGCCGCTCCGCCGCGCGCCCGGGCGGGCGAAACCCTCCTCCAGCGCGGTCCGGTAGAACGCGTCCGACTTGGGCGAGAAGAACAGCGGCAGCCAGCCGTCGCAGATTTCCGCGGCCAGCGCGACGTTCTTCGGGCCTTCGGCGGCGAGGTAGATCGGCAGGTCGGCGCGCAGCGGGTGCACGGTCGGCTTGAGCGGTTTGCCCAGCCCGGTCCCGCCCTGCAGCGGCAGCTGGAAAAACTGCCCGTCGAGCGTCACCGGCTCCTCGCGGGCCAGCACCTTGCGCACGATCTCGACGTACTCGCGCGTGCGCGCCAGCGGCTTCGGATACGGCTGGCCGTACCAGCCCTCCACCACCTGCGGCCCGGACGCGCCCAGCCCGAGCACGAACCGGCCGCCGGAGAGGTGGTCCATGGTCAGCGCGGTCATCGCCGTCGCGGTCGGGGTGCGCGCGGACATCTGCACGATGTTGGTGCCGAGCTTGATCCGGCTGGTCGCCGCGCCGATCCAGGCGAGCGGCGTGAACGCGTCCGACCCGTACGCCTCGGCCGACCACACCGAGTCGAACCCGAGCCGTTCCGCTTCGAGCACGGTCTCCCGCGCGCCCGGGATCGGGCCGCTCCCCCAGTACCCGAGGTGAAAGCCCAGCTTCATCAAGCCCTCCTGATCTCCGAAGTCCGTGAGGGGAACCCTGAGGGACTCTGATTCCCTCAGGGTTCCCCTCACGGCACGTCCGGCGAGTAGTGCTCCGGTTTCCCGCGCTCGGCGAGCGGGGGAAGATTGCGGCGCGGGGTTTCGACCGGCGGCGTCCCCGGGGCCAGTGCGCCGCGGGCGCGCCGCCAGCCCGCCCGTGCCCGCGGATGGTAGCGGCGATCGTGCGGAAGCAGCGCGAACGCCGCGTTGATCAGCTTGCCGACGCGCCGGTGCCGCCGGGCGTCCCGCACGGTCCAGCGAAAGCCGAGCAGATCGCGCACTTCCGGGTCGTACAGGCCGACAGTCAGCCACACGAACTGTTTGGCGATGATCTTCGAGACCGGCGTCCACAGTGGATCCGGCAGCCAAGGCAGGAACGGCGGTTTCGCGATGCCGTCGAGGTCGAGGACGTCGCGGGTGGCCTTGTTGTCTTCCAGCACCTCGGTGCACATGTGCTTCCAGTACCGCTGGAAGTCCTCCCACGATTCCGGCACCGGCCGCATCGTCATGTCGTACATCCGCCACCAGCGCACGTGCTCGTCGAACAGCGTGCGCTTTTCCTCTTCGCCGATCCCGCCCATGAAATTGTCGGCGATCAGGATCGTGCTGACGAAGAACGTCGAATGCGCCCAGTAATACGTGTCCGGGTCGAGCGCGTGGTAGCGGCGGCCCTTCTTGTCCACGCCCTTGATGCGGTCGTGGTAGCCGCGCACTTCCAGCGCCGTGCGGTACGCGAGCGGGCCGTCGTAGACCACCCCGCCGATCGGGTACAGCGAGCGGAAGAGCCGCTGCCACCGTTCCTCGAAAAACCGCGAATGCTCCTCGACGCCCGCGCCGAGCCCCGGGTGCATGTTCTGCATCGACCCGGCCCACAGCGCGATCAGCAGCCCGCGCCAGTCGCCGAAGTACTTCCAGGTCAGCGAGTCCGGCCCCAGCGGCTCAGGTGCTTCCCTGCTCATCGCGGCTCCTCGGCGGGTCGGCGAAGTGACTACAGCTGTTGTCAGGTTAGGATGTGACAACATCTGTGGTCAACTCGGGACGGGAGCGGGTATGCCGGGCCGCACGTGGGCGGGCACGACGCTGGACGACCGCAAGGCCCAGCGTCGCGCGCAGCTGCTGGCCGCCGGGCTCGACCTGCTCGGCAGCCACGGCAGCGCGGCGGTGAGCGTCCGCGCGGTGTGCCGGTCCGCGAAGCTGACCGAGCGGTACTTCTACGAAAGCTTCGCCGACCGGGAAAGCCTGGTCGCCGCTGTTTACGAGGACGTCGGGGACCAAGCCCGGCAAGCGCTCGCCGACGCCGTTTCCGGCGAAGCCGATCCGGGCCGCCGTGCCGGACGCGCGGTCACGGCGTTCGTGGAACTCGTGCTGGACGACCCGCGCAAGGGCCGGGTGCTGCTGCTCGCGCCGCTGACCGATCCCGCGCTGACCAGCCGCGGCCTGCACCTCCTCCCGGCGTTCGCCACGCTCGTCGGCGAACAGCTGTCGCACGGCGACGAAACCGGCCGCCAGCTCGTGGCGATCGGTCTCGTCGGCGCGCTCAGCAACGTGT
Source organism: Amycolatopsis sp. NPDC004079 (assembly GCF_040610415.1). NCBI lineage: Bacteria > Bacillati > Actinomycetota > Actinomycetes > Pseudonocardiales > Pseudonocardiaceae > Amycolatopsis > Amycolatopsis sp. NPDC004079. The sequence continues at coordinate 160,119 of NZ_JBEXMH010000001.1, forward strand.
TCATCGCTTACCTCGACGGCACGCTGAAGGTGAGCCGCGAGCGTCTCGTCGAGCACTGCGTGAAGCTCGTGCTCGGCGCGGACGCTTTCGACTCGGGGACTCACTGAGCGGCTGCCCGCTCGTCGCGCAGCCGCAGCGCGATGTCGATGATCATGTCCTCCTGGCCGCCGACGTAGCGTTCTTCGCCGACCTTGTACAGGATTTCGTGCGCCGGGACGCCGTAGCGCTCGGCCGCGCGTTCGGCGTGCAGCAGGAAGCTGGAGTACACGCCGGCGTAGCCCTGGATGATCGACGACCGGTCCATCACCGGCAGCCGGGTCAGGTACTTCTTCACGACGTTCTCCGCGGCTTCCATCAGAACGTCTTTGTCCACCCCGGTTTTGATGCCGAGCCGCTCGAACGTGGCCGCCAGGACCTCCGTCGGCGAGTTGCCCGCACCCGCGCCGAGCGCGGCGAGCGAACCGTCGATCTGCCGGGCCCCCGCACGATAAGCGAGCACCGAGTTGGCGACGCCGAAGCTCAGGTTCTGGTGCCCGTGGTACCCGACCTGGGCATCGTCGCCGAGTTCCGCCACGAGCGCGGCGACGCGTTCGGAGGCGTCGTCCAGGATCAGCGCGCCCGCGGAGTCCACGACGTACACGCACTGACAGCCCGCGTCGACCATGATCCGGGCCTGCTTCGCCAGGTCGTCGGGCGTCGACATGTGCGACAGCATCAGGAATCCGACGGTCTCGAGACCGAGATCGCGGGCCGCGCCGAAGTGCTGGATGGACACGTCGGCCTCGGTGCAGTGGGTCGCGATCCGCACCGCGCCCGCGCCGAGATCGGCCGCCGCGCGCAGGTCGGTGACCGTGCCGAGACCGGGCAGCAGGAGCACGGCGATCTTCGCCTGCTTCGCCTCGTCGACCGCGGCGGCGATGAGCTTTCGCTCGTCCACCAAGGAAAAGCCGTAGTTGAAGGTGGAGCCGCCGAGGCCGTCGCCGTGGGTCACCTCGATCAGCGAGACGCCCGCGTCGTCGAGCGCGCGGACGGTGTCGCGGACCTGCTTTTCGGTGAACTGGTGCGCCATGGCGTGGCTGCCGTCGCGCAGAGTGGTGTCGACCAGCCGGACGTCGGTGTTGTTCACGCGGCCACCTCCTGAGCGGCGAAGAGATCGCCGACGCGCGCGGCGGCGGCGGTCATGATGTCGAGGTTGCCCGCGTACTTGGGCAGGTAGTCGCCGTTGCCCGCGACCTCGAGGAAGACGCCCACGCGGGCCTTGCCGCTCCAGTCCGGCCGCGGCGGGTCGAACTGCGGGTCGGCCTTGAGCGTGTAGCCCGGCACGTACTGCTGGACGTCTTTCACCATGCGGTGCACGGATTCGCTGATCGCGTCGAAGTCGGCGTCCGGGTCGACCGCGCAGAACACCGTGTCGCGCATGATCATCGGCGGGTCCATCGGGTTGATGATGATGATCGCGCGGCCCTTGTCCGCGCCGCCGACCTTCTCGATCGCGTGCGACGTGGTCTCGGTGAACTCGTCGATGTTCGCGCGCGTGCCGGGTCCCGCCGACCGCGAGGACACCGACGCGACGATCTCCGCGTACGACACCGGCGTCACCCGCGAAACCGCGTGCACGATCGGGATGGTCGCCTGGCCGCCGCAGGTGATCATGTTGACGTTGCGGTCGGTCAGCTGGTCGGGCGGGTTCACCGCCGGGCACGTGAGCGGGCCGATCGCGGCGGGCGTCAGGTCGATCGCGCGGATGCCGGCCTCGGCGTACCGCGGCGCGTTCGCTTTGTGGGCCTTCGCCGACGTCGACTCGAACACCAGCTCCGGCAGTTCCGCGCGCGACAGCAGCCAGCCGACGCCCTCGGCGGACGTCTCGAGCCCGAGCTTCGCGGCGCGGGCGAGCCCGTCCGACGCCGGGTCGACGCCCACCATGTAGCGCACTTCCACGTGCTCGCTGCGCTGGAGTTTTGCCAGCAAATCCGTACCGATGTTGCCCGGGCCGACGATCGCGGCCGTCACCTTGCGTTCCGCCATGCCGCCACGGTGCTCGCCGGGATGGGGCACACTCAACCCATGCGTACCACTGGACGGAACGGCGACGGGCTCGTGACCGCGCGCGTCGCCGCCGTGCTGGAAGCCTTCCGCCCCGGCGACGACGCGCTGGGCGTCTCCGAACTGGCCCGCCGGACCAGCCTCGCGAAGACGACCGTGCACCGGCTGGCCGGGCATCTGGCCGACACCGGCCTGCTGGAACGCGAGGGCACCTCGGTCCGGCTCGGGCTGCGGCTGTTCGAGATCGGCCAGCTCGCGGTGCGCCGCCGCGGTCTGGTGGAAGCGGCTCGGCCGTACCTGGCGGATCTGCGGGAGGCCACGCGGAACACGGTGCATCTCGCGGTACTGGAAGGCACCGAGGTGGTCTACCTCGATGTGCTGCGCGGGCCGGACGCGCCGGATCTGCCTTCGCGGACCGGCGGACGGTTTCCCGCGCACGCGACTGGCGTCGGGAAGGCGATTCTGTCCTGCTCCCCCGACGACGTCGTGACCCGGGTGATCGATGCCGGACTCCCCCGGGTCAGCCCTCGAACGATCACCGCGCCCGGGCTGCTGCGGCGGCAGCTGGCGCGGATTCGCGAAGAAGGAATTGCTTTCGAGCGCGAGGAATCCGGGGTGGGCGTGGTGTGCGCGGCGAGCCCGCTCGTCGACGCGAACGGGCTCGCCGTGGCCGCGGTGTCGATCTCCGGATGGGCGACCCGGATGCGGACCGAACGGGTCGCGCCCGCGGTCCGGACGGTGGCGCTGGCGTTGTCCCGGACCGTCTCCGAAACCTGATCAGGACTTCCCGTTGCCCAGGCGCAGGATCAGGGCAAGGGCCTCCTCCGAATAAGCCCCTGGAGTCAGGACTTCCTGCAAGAGCAGCCCGCGCATCGCGGCGACGGTGACAGCGGCCCTGGTCAGCGCCTCCTCGGCGGCGAGCCCTTCGCGTTCCGCGAGCGAGGCCAGCATCTTGGTCAGGTCATCGAGCGAATCGATGAACTCGCGGAAGTCTTCCGGCCGGTACGCGGCCAGCCCGGTGACGTGAAAGAACCCGCGAACCCGCGACAGCTGCTCCGGGCGCGTGTAGGTCCGCCAGATCGCCACGACGAGATCCTCGAATGTGCCCTGCCGGGCAGTCTTGAAAAGCTCCTCGTTGTCCCGGGACCGCTGCGCCCCGAGCATGGCCGCCAAGACGCCCGGGAGCGACCCGAAGTGGTAGCGCAGCAGGGCGTGGCTGGTCTCGGCCCTGGCGGCGACCTCGCGAAGCGACACCTCCGGCGACGGAAGTGTCCCGTCGAAGGCATCGAGAAGCCGGGCCAGGAGACGTTCGCGGGCGTCGCCTCTGCCTTCCGTGCTTGACAGGCTCACTCGCACAGTTTATCCATTGGAAAAGAACGCGGCAACGGCGGAGGGAACGGCTCGTGGGACGTTTTCAGATAGTCGGCGCAACAGTCCTCGACGGATCGGGTCGTGATCCCGAGGACGTCGCCGTCGCCGTCGAGGACGGGCTGATCACCGAGCCCGGCGGCTCCGGCGAACGCCTCGACGCCACCGGGCTGACCATGACGCCCGGCCTGATCGACGCCCACGTTCACCTGGGCCTGTCGAGCCCGATCCAGCCGCAGTTCTCGTTCCAGCTCAGCGCCGCCGAGATCGCGGCGGACATCTTCGCCACCGCCGGCGCCACCCTCGACGCGGGCTTCACGACCGTCCGCGACACGGGCGGGATCGACGGCGGCGTCGTCACCACGATCGCCAAGGGCAAGGTCCGGGGTCCGCGCGTGCTGTCGTGCGGACCGGTCCAGTGCCAGACCGGCGGGCACGGCTACTACGGAGCCGAATGGGAGCCCACCGAGCTGTGGAGCGGCCATCACATCCCCGGTCTGGCCGCCCTGTCGATGATGTCGGGCAACGCGGACGAGCTGCGCGGCAACGTGCGCGAGGCCTTCCGTCGCGGGGCATCCTTCCTGAAGCTCTGCGTGACCGGCGGCGTGGTCAGCGCGCACGACAAGCTGACCGACACCCAGTTCACCGTGGAAGAAATCGCCGTCGCCGTCCAGGAAGCCGCGGCCCGGGGCACTTACGTCACGGTGCACGCCCACAACAACGAAGGCATCCGGAACGCGGTCGAGGCCGGGGTGCGCTGCGTCGAGCACGGCACCGACATCGACGAGTCCACGGCCGCCCTGATGGCCGCCCACGACGTTGCCCTGGTGCCCACTTTCGCCGTCGTCGAGCACCTGCTGCGCGACACCGCCGAAACCGGTCTCGGCGAGTCGATCCGCGATCGGGCGCTGGGTGTTCGCGAGCGGATGGCCGGGGCGCTCGCCGCCGCCAAGGAAGCCGAGGTGCGGATCGGGCTCGGATCTGATCTCATCGGTCCGGCTCAGGACCGCCGAGGGGAAGAGCTCACGTTGCGCGCAGACCTGGAAACGCCGATGGAAGCTCTCGTCGCGGCCACGAAGACCAATGCCGAGATCCTGGGCCTGTCCGGCGAGGCGGGGGTCATCGCGCCCGGCCTGCAGGCAGATCTCGTGTTGTGGAACGGAAACCCGCTCGAAAATCCGAAGCTGTTCGCCGACCCCGCGAACGCCGTTGTCGTCGTCCAAGCCGGACGCGTCGTAAAGGACCTCCGATGAGCACTCTGTGGCAAGGCTGCCTCGCCGACACCGACTACTTCGAAATGCGTTCCCGCAGCGGGCACACCTACGGCATCTGGGTCACCACGCCGCCGGGCTACGACCACACCAAGACGCGGGTGCCGGTCGTGTACGTGCTCGACGGCAACTGGGCCGTCGGCATGACGGCTCCGCTCATCGTCACCCAGGCGGATCCGATGCAGCAGATCCAGCCTTATCTCCAGGTCAGCGTCGGCTACGCGGGCGAGGAGGCGCAGGACTGGACGCGGCTGCGCAACCGGGATCTCGTTCCGCCCGGCGAACCCATCGCCCCGGAGTTCGTCGACGCCGTGGAGATGGGAGTCCAAACGTGCAGGATGACCCGCGAGGAAGCCGACGCCTACCTCGCCGAACTGCGCGACAGCCGCGCCGACGCGTTCCTGGCCTTCCTCGCCGACGAACTGCACCCGCGGATCGAACGCGCCTACCACGCCGCCCCGAGCGGCCACGGCCTCTTCGGCTATTCCTACGGCGGGCTCTTCAGCCTCTACGCCTGGCTCAGCGGCTGCCCGCTCTTCGAAAGCATCGGAGCGGGCAGCCCTGGCGTCATCGGCGAGGACAGTCAGGTTTTCGCCCAGCTTGCCGAGCTCGGCGACAGTTTGCCTGCCGCCAAGCTGCACGTGACGGTCAACGACCAGGAGCTGTTCGGAGACCTCGCCGTGTACCAAAGCCTCGCGAAGCACACGGCGACCTTCCTGCACCGCCTCAAGGCTCGCGGCGGAAACGTCACCACCGCGGTCCTGCGCGAAACGCACGTGACTGGCCTGCAGTCCTCGTTCCTCAGCTACCTCCGGACCTGCCGGGCCCAGTGAGTCACCCGGCGGCGTGCACCGCGGGCCGCCGGTCCGCCCACGGCATCGCCTCTTCCAGGAACGCCGCGACCCGCAGCAGCAGCGATTCCGAACAGACCGGACCGCCCAGCTGGACGCCGATCGGCAGCCCCTGCGAGGACTGCCCGAGCGGAAGGCTGATCGCGGGCGCGCCGGTCTGGTTGAACAACGGCGTGAACGTGCAGGCGTCGAACAGCTGCCTGGTCCAGTCTGCCGCAGCCAGATCGGCGTTCGCGTCGAGGCGGCCCAGCGGCAGCGCCGGGGTGTTCATCGTCGGGGTCAGCAGCAGGTCGTATCCGGTGAAGAACCGTCCTGCCGCACGGGAAACGACGTTCATCGCACCCAGCGCCGCCGTCAGTTCCATTCCGCTGACCGAGCGGCCGTACTCGACGCACGCCCAAGAGGTGCGTTCGAGGTTCTCCGGGCTGGCAGCGACCCCGGTCATTTCTTCGATCCCGGCGACCGCACCGGCCAGGAATCCGCACCACAGCACGTGATTCGCATGCAGGAACGGCTCCCACTCGAAGACCGGCGTCGCGCGTTCGACGTGGTGGCCCGCTGCTTCGAGCACCTCAGCGGCTGCCTCGACGGCGCGCGCCACCTCCGGGTCGACGTAGCTGCCCGCCCAGGATTCGGTGTGCACCGCGATCCTGAGCCGACCCAGATCGGAGCCGACTTCGTCCAGCCACGGGCGCGCGGGCGGTGCCAGAACGTACGGGTCGCCCGGATAGCTCACCGCCACCTCGTCGAGCAGCGCCGCGGTGTCGCGGACGGTCCGGGAGACCGCGAGTTCGACGCCCATTCCGTAGAGCGGATCGGCGAAATCCGGCCCGGCGGGCACCCGGCCGCGCGACGGTTTCAGCCCGACCAGGCCGTTGCAGGCGGCGGGCACGCGGATCGACCCGCCGCCGTCGTTGGCGTGCGCGATCGGGAGCGCCCCGGCCGCGACGAGCGCCGCCGAACCGCCGCTGGATCCGCCGGCGCTGTGCCCGGTGTTCCACGGATTGCGCGTCGAACCGTAGGCCAGCGCTTCGGAGTTGCCGTTGAATCCCAGCTCCGGAGTGGTCGTGACGGCCAGCGTCGCCAGGCCCGCCGCGCGGAACCGCTCCATCAGGTGCGTGTCCTCCGACGGCACGACGCCCTTGCCGAGCAGCCGCGTGCCCATCCGGGTCGGCACTCCGGCGGCGTGCAGGACGAGATCCTTGATCGCGAAGGGAACCCCGGCGAACCGGCCGTCCGGCGAGTAGTCGAGCGGACGCTCGAACGGGCCGTCGGCGACCGCGTTCAGCTCCGGGTTCACCTTGCCGACGGCCTCGACCGCCAGCGCGGCGACCTCCTCGGCAGTCACCTCGCCGGAGGCGATGACCGCGGCGAGCGCGGTGGCGTCGAAGGCGGCGTATTCGTCGAGGTTCATCGAGTCTCCTTCAGCCGGGATCCGGAACGCTACGAGCGGGCGTTGGTCGTCGCATCGGCTTAAAAGCCGTTCCGCCCGCGCCTCGGATGTGCGCCCCGTTGACATTCCGGACGGCGGGCGTTCATGCTCCGTCCGGCAGCGGAGGTTCGGAACATGGCCGCGGATGTGCAGTGGTGGGCTCGGCTCGCGCGGGAAGTGCGCGCGGCGGGGCGCGGCGAACTGCCCGTCGAAACTCCGTTCCGCGCGGTGCGGGACAAACTCGGTTTCGCCTGCGTCGCGTTGGTGAGCGGCAGCAAACAGCGCACCGCGACGGTCAACCTCGGCTACCCGGCGGACATGCTCGGCTACCTGACCACGACCTACCGGTGGAAATGCCCGATCCACTCGCGCGCGGCCCGATTGGGTCTGCCGCTGCGTTTCGTTGACATCCCGGAGGTCCACGAGACAAGGACGTACCGGGAAGGCATTCAGCCCTACGGTTTCCGCGAGGGCGTCACGCTGCCGCTCGCGCCGGGCACTGGTCCGGAGCGGAGTTTCGTAGCGCTGAGTTCGACGCACGACCGCCCGCTGGACGACGGATCCGTCCTCGCGCTCACGATGTTGTCGCACGATTTCGCCGCGCTGGCCGACCCCGGCGCCGAACCGGGCGAGTCCGCGGCCGACGTCGTACTGCTCGTCTCGCGGAATCAGATCGAAGTGCGCGCTGCCGCCGTGGATCAGCTGCCGCTCAGCGAGCGCGAGTTCCGGCTCGCCGCGCAGTGTGTGCTGACCGAGCGGACCGGATTCCGCCACCGGGACGCGGACGGTGTCTGGTGGCGAGTGCTGGCGCGGGTGCGTCGGCCGGACGGCGTGCTGCTGCGGATCTCCCGCGTGCCCGAGCCCGAGCCGTTGACCGGCCGGGAGCTGGACGTGGTCGGGCTGGTCGCGCGCGGATGGTCGAACGAGCGGATCTCGACGGGGCTCGGGATCGCGATCCGGACGGTGCGCAGCCACGTCGAGTCGTCGCTGGTGAAGCTCGACTGTCCGAACCGGACCGCACTGGCCCGGCACGCGCTCGAGCACGATCTGGACACTCTCGGCGCGCTGGAGGCCGCGCACCGCTGAGCAGATTGTGTCACAATCCTTGCGATCATGACGGGACCGTGCTTGACTCGCCGTGCCCACAAGTTCCGGAAATGGCGGCGCAGCAAGTCTTTTTCGTCTCGCACATTGTGTACCGATCTCTCGGCGGCCAGGAGGCAGCGGATGACCACGTTCGAACCCGAGCACCTGCCCCGGCGGCCGATCAAGCGGCGGCTGCCCCGGCCGTCGGAGATCCGCCCGCTGCTCAAGTTCCGGCAGCCGAGGTTCGACGTCCGCGAGCGCCGCCTCGCCGCCGCGCACACCATCGACGACCTGCGCACGATCGCGCGCCGCCGCACTCCCCGGCCGGTTTTCGACTACGTCGACGGCGCGGCGGAGCAGGAGATCAGCATCGGCCGGGCGCGGCGGGCCTTCGAGAACGTCGAGTTGCATCCGCGCGTGCTGCAGGACGTCACCGAGGTAGACGCGTCGACGTCCGTCCTCGGTGGACAGTCGGCTCTGCCGCTCGTGCTCGCGCCCACCGGTTTCACGCGCATGATGCACCACGAGGGCGAGATCGCCGTCGCCCGCGCGGCCGCTCGCGCCGGAATCCCTTACGTGCTCTCGACGATGGGCACCACCGATCTCGAAGACGTCCGGGCGTGCGCGCCGTCCGCGCGGCAGTGGTTCCAGCTCTACCTCTGGAAAGACCGCGCCGCGAGCGAAGCGCTGATCGACCGCGCGGCGCGGGCCGGGTACGAAGCGCTCGTCCTGACCGTCGACACCCCGATCGGCGGGGCGCGGATGCGCGACGTCCGCAATGGACTGACCATCCCGCCCACGCTGACCGTCCGCACGCTCGCCGGGATCGCCGTGCGGCCGTCCTGGTGGATGAACCTGCTGACGACAGAACCGCTGCGGTTCGCCGCGCTCAGCAACTTCGACGGCACGGTCGAAGAGCTGATCGGCACGATGTTCGACCCGTCCCTGACCGTCGAAGACCTGCGGTGGCTGCGCGAATTGTGGCCGGGAAAGCTGATCGTCAAGGGAATCCAGAGCGTCGCGGACGCCAAGGAGATGGCCGGTTCCGGCGTCGACGCGCTCGTGCTCTCGAACCACGGCGGCCGCCAGCTCGACCGCGCGCCGACCCCGCTGGAGCTGCTGCCGCGCGTCGTCGATGCGGTCGGGGACGACTGCGAGATCATCCTCGACACCGGCGTCCGGACCGGTGCCGACCTGGTCGCCGCGCGGGCACTGGGCGCGTCGGCGGCGATGGTGGGCCGGGCTTACCTGTACGGCCTGATGGCGGCGGGCGAGCAAGGCGTCGAGCGCGCGATCGAGATCCTCCGCGCGGAGTACACGCGAACGCTGCGGCTTCTCGGCGTCGTGCGCACCGACGAGATCCGCTCGGAACACGCCTCCCTTCGCCTGCCCGCCCGGATTTGACGGTGGGCTCGGCTAAGATCGGCAGTGGCTGTGGGAAGTTCTGCTGAAACGAGTGGCGAAGTGCGCGATCAGGCGAGCAGTACGCCAGGCGGCATCGCGCAAGCCCTCCGCGACGACCTCCTGGACGGCGTCCTCGAACCCGGGACGCGGCTCACCGAGGAATCGCTGAGCGCGAGGTTCGGCGCCGGACGGCATTCGGTGCGGTCCGGGCTGCAGACGCTGGTGTCCGAGGGGCTTCTCGAACACCAGCGCAACAAGGGAATCGTCGTGCCCGCGGTGACCGCCGAACGCATCGACGCGATGTGCTCGTACCGGTCGATCCTGGAACTGGGCGCGCTGCGCCTGGCGCTCCTCCAGAACGCGAACTTCGACGCCGTCGACGAGGCCGTGCGGCACCTCGAATCGATGACCGCCGAAACGCCGTGGCGGCACGTGATCGAGGCGCACAGCGCGGTGCACGCGGAAATCGTGGCGGCCAGCGGAAACCCTCGTGTGGTCGCCGCGCACCGGGCCTGCGCGAACGAACTGAACTGCATGCTCGCGACCATCCGGGCCGAGTCCTCGGCGGAGCACCTGGCGGCGACGCACCGGCATCTCGTCGGCCAGCTCCGCGTCGGCGGCGAGCCGGCGCTGAAGGCGCTCGATGACGACCTCGAACTCGGCGGCCGCGCGATGATGCACCTCGCATTGCGCCGCCGGAGCGAGGTCCCCCACCTGCTCTCGTGACCATCCCTACTGCGCAGCCACCGCCCTCTCCCCCGGCACCGCCCGCAACACCGGAACCTCGTCCAGCAATCCACGCCGCCCCAGCTCCGGCCGCACTCCCTCGCCGAACCAGTACGCCTCCTCCAAATGCGGATACCCGGACAGCACGAACTCCGACACCCCGGCGTCGTGGTACTCCTCGATCAAATCCGCGATCTCCGCGTAACTGCCCACGAGCGCAGTCCCCGCCCCGCCGCGAACCAACCCGATCCCCGCCCACAGATGCGGATGGATCTCCAAATCCCGCGCAGTCGTCCCCGCCTTGCCACCGTGCAGCGCGACCATCCGCTGCTGCCCCACCGACTCGCTCGCCGCCAGCTGCGCCTGCGCCTTCGCGATCTGCTCCGGATTCAACGCGTCGAGCAGCTTCTGCGCCTCCGCCCAAGCCTCGGCCGAGGTGTCGCGCGCGATCGTGTGCAGCCGGACACCGAACCGCACCGTGCGTCCCTCCTGTTCCGCCAGCTCCCGCACTTTGCCGATCTTCTCCGCGACCTGCGCGGGCGGCTCGCCCCAGGTCAGGTACACATCGGCGTGCCTCGCGGCGACCGGGAGCGCCGCCGCCGAGGACCCGCCGAAGTACAGTGGCGGCACCGGATCCGGAGCGGCGAGCGTCGTGGCCCCTTCGACGCGCAGGTGGTCGCCAGCGAAGTCGAACGGCTTGCCCGACCACACGCCGCGCACGATCGACAGGAATTCGTCGGTCCGGGCGTAGCGGGCGTCGTGGTCGTGCCAGTCGCCGAAGCGGCGCTGTTCGATCGCGTCGCCGCCGGTCACGATGTTCAGCAGCACCCGGCCGCCGGACAGCCGCTGGAACGTGCCGGCCATCTGCGAGGCGAGCGTCGGCGAGATGACGCCCGGGCGGAACGCGACCAGGAACTTCAGCCGGTTCGTCTCGCGGATCAGCGCGGCGGTGGTCAGCCAGGCGTCCTCGCACCAGGTGCCGGTCGGCGTGAGCACGCCCTCGAACCCGAGCCGCTCGGCCGCGCGGGCGACCTGCGCGAGGTAGTCCAGATCCGCCGGCCGCTGTGCGCTCGGGCCCTGGGATTTGTTGGCGTGGAAGCGTTCCACGATCGTCCGGCCGTCCCCGGTGGTCGGCAGGAACCAGTGCAGTTTGACGCTCATCCGTTCCTCCTCGCGGCCTCGATGTCGGGCCCGTAACGGCGGTCGACGAACGCCGCGAAGTCGACCTTCCCGGGCAGCGTGCCCTCGTTCGTGAACGCGTCGGCGAGCTGCTGCTCGGACGCGACGACGGAATCGTCCAGCGGAATCGGCCGGTCCCGTCCGGCGGAAACGGCCTTCTTCGCCACCTCCGGCTTCAGCCCGGTTTCCGTCGCCCACGCGCGCGCCCATTCGTCCGGATGCGAATTGGCCCACAGCTGGGCCTTCACCACGCGCTGCACGAAATCCTTGATCGCCGAGTTCTTTCCGGGATCAGCGAGCGCGGTGGTGCTGGCGGTCTCGAAGGCGAGCCCGTTGGACGCGCCGCGACCGTCGGCGAGCACCCGGGCGTGCGCCTCGAGCTGGGCCTGCGCGGTGTACGGGTCCCAGATCGCCCACGCGTCGATCTGGTGCTGGGTGAACGCGGCGAACGCCTCGGACGGCTGCAGGAACGAGATCTTGATGTCCTTTGTGGACAAACCGGCCTTCTTCAAGGTATTCAGCAGCTGGCCGTGCGCCGAACTCCCCTTCGCGACGCCGACCGTCTTGCCCCGCAAAGACGCGACATCGGTCAGCGGCGAATCCGGCGGAACCAGAATGGTTTCCCGTTCCACATTGCTCTTCGCGACGCTCACCACGGAGATCTTCGCCTTCGACGCCGCCGCGAAAATCGGCGGCGTGTTGCCGACCCGGCCGACGTCGATCGCGCCCGCCGACGCCGCCTCCAGCAACGGCGGCCCGGAGGTAAAGGTCGACCATTCGACCCGATACGGCGTTCCGCTCAGCTGATTCGCCGCCGTGAGCAGGGATTTCACCCCGCCTTTCTGGTCGCCGACGCGAAGCGTCACGTTCTTCAGTTCGGCGGGCGACACCGCGGCGGGCACCGGCGCGCGACCGCCCGAAGCGGACGACGAGCAGGCGGCGAGCCCGGTCAGCAGCAGCGCCGCGGCCAGGACGTTACGCAGGTGCACCTTCGGTCACTCCCAGATCGGCCAGGACGCGGCTGCGCACCTCGGCGTGGTCGGCGGCCTTCCGCGGACGCGGCTGGCCGAGAACGTGTTCGGCGACGATGTGGCCTTCGCCCAGGACGAGGATCCGGTCGGCGAGCACGAGCGCTTCGTCGACGTCGTGGGTCACCAGCAGTACCGCGGGTTTATGCGTGCGCCACAGATCCTCGACAAGACGGTGCATCGCCAGCCGGGTCAACGCGTCGAGCGCGCCGAACGGCTCGTCCAGGAGCAGCAGATCCGGCTCGCGGACCAGGGCCCGCGCGAGCGAAACCCGTTGCGCCTCACCACCGGACAGGGTGAGCGGCCATTTGTCGGCGTGCTCCGACAGCTGCACTTCCGCCAGCGCTTTCTCCGCGACAGCACGGCCGTTGTCCTGATGCAGACCGAGCACGATGTTGCGCCAGACCTTGCGCCACGGCAGCAACCGGGGCTGCTGGAACGCGACAGATACCGTCCCGTCGACGCTGGCAGTGCCCTCGATCTCCCGATCCAGCCCGGCCAGCACCTTCAGCAGCGTCGACTTCCCGGACCCGCTTCGCCCGAGCAGCGCGACGAACTCGCCGCGGCCGATCTCCAGATTGAGTCTATTGAGGACAGTACGGTCGCCGAATTTCTTCGCGAGGTCACGGACCTCCACTACCGGGCTCGCCATCGCAGGGCCCTCCTTTCGAGCAGCCGGACGAGCGCGTCGGTGACGAGGCCCAGCACGGCGTAGACCACGAGCCCGACCACCACGACGTCGGTGCGCAGGAACTCGCGGGCATTGTTGATGAGGTAACCGATCCCGGCGTCCGCGTTGACCGTTTCGCCGACGATCAGCGCCAGCCACGCGACCCCGAGCGACTGCCGCAGCCCGACCAGCGCCTGCGGCAGCGCACCCGGCAGAACAACGTGCCACAACCTTTCGCCGCGGGTGAATCCCAGTGCCCGCGCCGCTTCCACGAGCTGCGGGTCGGCGGTGCGGATTCCCGAGTGGACATTCAGGTACAACGGGAACGCCACGCCCAGCGCCACCAGCACGATTTTGGTCTCTTCGCCGATCCCGAACCACAGGATGAACAACGGGATCAACCCGAGGAACGGCAAGGTGCGCAACATCTGCACCGGCGGGTCGACCAGCGCCTCGCCCCACCGGGACAACCCCGCGACGGCCCCGAGCAGGAGCCCGGCCAGCGCCCCGAGCGCGAACCCCGCGCCGACGCGGCCCAGCGAAACAACGAAGGCACTGCCGAGTTCGCCGCTGCGGGCGACGTCGACGCCGGCTTGCAGGACAGTCCACGGCGAACTGAGTTTGTCGGGCGGCAACGCGCCGGTCGAGCTGGCGATCTGCCACGCCGCGACCAGCACGACCGGGCTGATCCAGCGTCGCGGCGACGGCAACCGCCGCCGCGGCGCACGCTTCGGCGCGGCCGTTTCGGCGCGCGGCAGCACGCCCGTGGTGGAAATCGACACGGATTTCTCCCGGGTGGGGGTTTTCGTTTCAGGGAAAGGGATTCAGCGGCGGGGCAGACAGACCGCGCTCGCCTGCTGCCGGAGGTCGACGTGCAGGCGGCACACGAGGAGGACGCCGCGCTTCATGCCCCCGAGCTTCGATCCCCGGACGGGTGAAGTCAATGTCGCGCCGGACGGCTCTCACGCACTGGAACCCGCGCGCCGGTGTACGGGGTTTGTTCACCCGGCGGGTACGCGGATGCCCGGGATGCGGGACGGGTTTCCCGGGCTGTTGCCGAACATGGGACGGGGCGTGCCGCGCTGCGGAATGGCGTCCGCACAGGGGTTTCCCGGTCAGCTCCGCACATCCGGCGCGCTCAGTCCGAGATCCGGGCTGTCATCGCGGCGGCTGCTCGCCGCCCCTGGCAACGCCCACCTCGCCGAACCATCGGACGCCCGGAGCCATCGCGAAAATTGTCGGTGCTGTGCGGTACAAGATCACTATGGTTATTTCCACGGCACAGCAAGCGTTCTTCGCCCCGGCCCCGCACAGCGCACCCCGTCGGCGCAACCAGCCTGCCCCGCGGGCAAGTTGCGGCACCACCGCTGCGGCGACCGCACAGCCAACCAGCCGATCCCGCCGCCCGCCCCCGGCACCGCGCGCCGAGCCGAACTGTCAGCGGCCCGAACCGAGACCCGGCTCAGCCGCCGAACATCAGCCGCCATTCCTCCAGCGACCGGGGCCGGAAGACGAAGTTCGTCCCCTTCACCCGCGACAGCGACGCCGAAGACTCCGGCGAATACTGGTGTCCTGGATACACCACCGGATCGCCCGGAAGCGTCGCCAGCCATTGCAGGCTGCGGAAAATCGCGTCCGCGTCGCCGCCGGGGAAGTCGGTCCGGCCGCAGCCCTCCAGGAACAGCGTGTCCCCGGAAACCAGGCGGTCGCCGACCAGGAAGCACTGGCTTCCCGGCGTGTGCCCCGGCGTGTGGAGCAGCCGGATGTCGATCGAGCCGACCGTCACGACGTCGTCGTGCTCGTGGGCGCGCAGATCGGTGTCCGACACGCCGCTCACCCGGCGCACCCACTCGCTTTCTTGCGCGTTGACGTGGATCGGCACCGGCCGCAGCGCGAGCAGTTCCGCGATGCCCGGCAGCGAGAAGCCCATCATGTCGCCGCCGACGTGGTCGGGGTGGTGGTGGGTGGCGAGCACGCCGGTCAGCCGCATTCCGTCGGATTCCAGCGTCTCGATCAGGTCGCCCACCGCGTACGCCGGGTCGACCAGCACCGCCTCGCCCGATTCGCGGTCCCCGATGAGGTAAGCGAAATTCACCATCTGGGTCGCGACGGGATCCCCGACGGCGAAATCGCGGCCGGCGAGCAGTTGGCGGAAGTAAAGCTGGTCTGCCATGCCCCGCAGCCTAACGGTCGCCGCTCACTCCCCCACGGAGCCGTCGGCGAGTTCCCGCAGCGCGTCGAGGTGCCCGACGTGCCGCGCGGTCTCCTGCACGACATGCGCCAGCACCCAGCGGACGGTGTAGTCCCCGGACCGCCGCGTCCGGTCCTCCGGCGTGAGCCCGGCCAGCGCCGCCGCCACCCGTTCCCGCTCCGCGCGATAAGCCGCGACGACCCCGGCGACGTCGTCCTCGGCCGTCAAATCCCAGCTCGGATCCGGCGACCCTTGCCAGAGCGACGGCTCATCGGACCCGCCCGCCTCGATCACCAGCCACCACCGCTCGACCGCGGTCAGGTGCTTGAGCACGCCCAGCGCGCTGGTCCGCGGCGAACTCGGCAACGGCGTCGCGGCCGCCTGCTCCCGGGTCAGCCCGGTGACCTTCCGCACCGCGGTCGCCCGAAGAAAGTCGAGGAACCGCGTCTGCACGGTCAACTCGTCGCCGTCGAGCGGATCCGGCCAGACGCGTTCTACCTCCGCCATGGCCCCGATCCTACCGTCGCCGGGCAGGAATACCCTCGGCGTCATGGTGTGGGGATTTCTGTGCGCGTTGCTGTCCGCGGTGGCCTACGGCGTCGCTTCGGTCATGCAGGCGGTGGCCGCGAAGGCCGCCCCCGACGAGGGCGGTTCCGGCGTCGACCCGCGCCTGCTGCTGCGCGTGCTGCGGCAGTGGAAGTTCGTCGTCGGCCTGCTGCTCGACGGTGTCGGCTTCGTCGCGCAGATCGCCGCCCTGCACGTCCTGCCGTTGTTTCTCGTGCAGGCAACCCAAGCCGCGAGCCTCGCGGTAACGGCAGTCGCGGTGCGGGTCTTCGGCGTCCGACTCGGCGCACGGGAATGGACCGCGGTAGGCGTCGTGTGCGCCGGGCTCGCCCTTCTCGGTTCGTCGGCGGAAAGCGAGGGCTCCAGCGAGGTCGGCCTAGGCTTCCGCCTGACGCTGGCCGGCGCCGCCGTCGCACTCGGAATCGCCGGACTCCTGGTCGGCCGCGCCAGCGACCGTGTACGCACCGCAGGCTTAGGCCTGGTCGCGGGACTGTGCTTCGGCCTCGTCGCGGTCGCCGGACGGGTGATCCCCAGCCTCGCGCCTCTGGACCTGCTACGCGATCCTGCCCTGTACGTCGTCGCCGTCGCAGGTGCGCTGGCCATGCTGTTCTTCGCCACCGCCCTGCAACGCGGCAGCGTCACAACGGCCACGGCGATGATGGTGCTCGGCGAGACGGTCATGCCGTCGCTGATCGGCGTCGTCCTGCTCGGCGACCGGACCCGACCCGGCTTCGCCGTCGTCGCCCTGATCGGTTTCGTCCTGGCCGTCGCCGCCGCTCTGGCACTGGCCCGGTTCGGCGAACCCGAACCGGCCTCCGCCCCGTCCGGAGAGCAGCCGCCGGAGGCAGAGCCCGCCGGACACGACGCCCGCCGGTAGGCCCGCACCTCCCACCGCCCCGCCGTCACCCACTGAAGGTTAGGCTAGCCTTCGAAACTGGCGGGACGAACGGGAGCAATCGGCGAACGGGACCAGCCTCGCCCGCACGAAGGGAGGCGCTGGTGAGCACGACCGCACCCACGACCGGCCGTGGGGTCCTCCGCGGCGCCGTCACTGGCCAACGGAAGTCCGTTCTCGCCGCCTCCGTCCTCGCCGCAGGTCACCAAGGCGGCGAGGCACTCGTCCCGGTAGTGGTCGGCGTCGTACTGGACCGGGCCGTAGGCGACAGTTCGACACTCACCCTTCTCGGCTGGCTCACCGTGCTCGCCGTCGTCTTCCTCGTGCTCTCCTACAGCTACCGCTTCGGCGCACGAGCCGCCGAGCGGGCGTCCGAACGGGCCGCGCACGAGATCCGGCTCGCGGTCAGCCGTCGGGTCCTGCATCCGCGCGGCGGCGCGGAGAACGGCTCCCTCGCCGGGGAATTGGTGAGCGTCGGTACCTCGGACGCCCGCCGCGTCGGGATGGTCAACGCGGTGCTTCCGTTCGGCATCGCGGCACTCGTGGGACTGGTCGTGAGCGCGGTCGTGCTCCTCCGGATGTCCGTACCGCTCGGGCTGCTCGTCCTCCTCGGCACCCCGCCGCTGCTCTTCCTCGCCCACCTCATCGGCAAACCGCTCGAGAAACGCAGCGAACTCGAACAGGAACGCGCCGCGCACGCCTCGGGCGTCGCCGCCGATCTCGTCAGCGGGCTGCGCGTCCTGAAGGGCATCGGCGCGGAACCGGCGGCGACGGCACGGTATCGCCGCACCAGTCGCGATTCCCTCCAGGCGACCATCCGCGCCGCCCGCGCGCAGGCTTGGCACAACGGCGCGCTGCTCGCCCTCACCGGGATCTTCATCGCGATCGTCGCACTCGTCGGCGGCTCGCTCGCGGCGAACGGCGAGATTTCCGTCGGCGACCTGGTCGCCGCGGTCGGACTGGCCCAGTTCCTCCAGACACCGTTCACCATCTTCGCCTGGGTCAACGGTCAACTCGCCCAGGGCCGTGCCTCCGCCGGGCGAGTCGCCGCTGTGCTCAGCGCGCCCCCGGCTGTCCCGGACGGAACCGGCGAGCTGCCCATCTCGGCTCGCGGCAGCGTGACGTTTTCCTCCGTGTCGCACGGAAAACTCCGCGAGCTCGACCTCACCGTCCCGCCTGGCGAACTGCTCGGTGTCGTGACCACCGACCCCGCCACGGCCACCGATCTCCTCGACTGCCTAGGCCGGTTCGCCGACCCCAGCGACGGAGCCGTCCGCATCGATGCCGTGAATCTGTCCACTGTGGATCCCGAACGAGTCCGTGACGTCGTCCTCGTCGCCGCGCACGACACCGATCTGTTCGAGGGCACCGTGGAAGACAACGTCCGCGGCGGAATGCCCGCCGTCCCCGACGGAGTGCTCACCGCCTCAGCCGCCGACGAGGTTGCCGCCACTCTCCCCTCCGGCACGGCCACGACGGTCACCGAACGCGGGCGATCGCTGTCCGGCGGGCAACGACAACGCGTCGCCCTCGCGCGCGCTCTCGCCACGGAAGCGACGGTTTTGGTGCTGCACGATCCGACTACCGCCGTCGACACCGTCACCGAAGCCCGCATCGCCACCGGAGTCGCGCAGCTGCGCCGGAACCGGACGACGATCGTGGTCACCACCAGCCCAGCCCTGCTCTCCGAGACCGACCGGGTCGTGCTGATCGAAGACGGCCAGGTCGTCGCGGAAGGCAGCCACGCCGAACTGGTCCGCGCCGAGGCGGCCTACCGAGCGGCGGTGCTGTCGTGACCGAACGCGAACTCCTGCCCGTCGCCGCCGGGCCGCGCATCCGGGCCGTCCTGCTCGATCTGCTGCGCCAGGCGAAAGGCCGCGCCGCCGGGTCCTTCGCCTTCGTGGTCGGCGCGACCGCGATCGGCCTGCTCACCGCTCCGCTGCTCGGCCGGGTCGTGGACCTCGTCGCCACCCGGCAGCCCGCGTCCGCGCTCGCGTACCCGGTCGCCGGGCTGGTCCTGGTCGCCGTGACGTCCGCGATCGCCACCGCCATCGGCGTCTCGATGCTCGCCCGGCTCGGCGAAACCATGCTCGCCGACCTGCGCGAACGGTTCATCGACCGCGCGCTCGGCCTGCCGCTGGAACAGGTCGAAAAGGCCGGTTCCGGCGACCTGACCACCCGCGTCACCAACGACGTCTCGGTCGTCGCCGAAGCCGTCCGGCAAGCACTGCCCGCGCTGGCCCGTTCGGTGCTGACGATCGTGCTCACCCTGGTCGCGATGGCGATCCTCGACTGGCGTTTCCTCGCCGCGGCCCTGCTGGCGGTCCCGATCCAGCTGCACACCGTCCGCTGGTACGTCCGCCGCGCGACCCCGCTGTATGCCGCCCAGCGAGCCGCCGTCGGCGCGCAGCAGCAACAGCTTCTCGACACCATCGGCGGCGCCAAGACGGTCCGCGCGTTCCGTCTCGCGGACGCACACGTCGACAGGGTCCGCGAACGGTCCAATGGCGCCGTGAAGCTGGCGTTGCGCGGGGTTCGCCTCGGCACCCGGTTCTACGGACGGCTGAATCTCGCCGAGTTCGTCGGTCTTTCCGCCGTACTCGCAGCCGGTTTTCTTTTGGTGGGCGCGAATCTCGCGACAGTCGGCGTCGCGACGGCGGCCGCGCTGTACTTCCACAGCCTCTTCGGGCCGATCAACACCGCGCTCGCGCTCGTAGACGACGCGCAGGCGGCAACCGCGAGCCTCTCGCGGCTCATCGGGGTGGCAGATCTCCCTTCACCGGCCGAACCGGCCCAGGTGAGCCGTCCGGTCGACGCGTCGGTGAAGGCCGTCGACATTGGACACTCCTATGTGGACGACCATCCGGTGCTCCGGGACGTCGATCTGGAAGTCGCGCCGGGCGAGCGAGTCGCGTTGGTCGGGGCCAGCGGCGCGGGAAAGACAACGCTGGCGAAACTGCTCGCCGGAATCCACCAGGCCAGCAAGGGCACAGTATCGATCGGCGGCGTTCCGCTCGACCAGCTCGGCCCGGCCGCCACCCGTCGCGCGGTGGCGTTGATCAGCCAGGAGGTGCACGTCTTCAGCGGCCCGCTGGCCGATGATCTCCGCCTCGCCGCCCCCGAGGCCAGCGACGGCGAACTGCGGGCCGCGCTGGCGAAAGTCGGCGCGGCCGAGTGGGTCGAGGCCTTGCCGGAGGGGCTCGCGACGGTCGTCGGCGAGGGCGGGCATCGGCTGACCGTCACGCAGGCTCAGCAACTCGCGCTGGTCCGCCTGGTGCTCGCCGACCCGCCGGTGGCGATCCTCGACGAGGCGACGGCCGAAGCAGGCAGCGCGGGAGCGAAAACGCTGGAATCCGCCGCAGCCGCCGCGCTCGAAGGTCGTACCGGCTTGATCGTGGCGCACCGCCTGACCCAGGCGGCCGCTTCGGACCGCATTGTCGTCCTGGACGCCGGTGCGGTGGTCGAATCCGGCACGCACGACGAACTGGTCGCGGCTGGCGGACGGTACGCCACGCTCTGGACCGCCTGGTCCGGCCTCCGCAGGACGGAGTGATCCCGCGCGGCCGGGCTATGCGGCGTATCCGCCGTCGATCCTCAGCACCGCACCGGTGACGTAGGAGGCCTGCGGGCTGGCAAGGAAGACGACGCCCGCGGCGATCTCCTCCGGCCTGCCGTACCGCCCCATCGCCGCGGTCGGAAGGAACATCGACGCGGCTGGACCGTCGGCGGGATTTCCTTCGGTGTCAATGAATCCGGGCTGGACGACGTTGACCGTGATGCCCCGCTGCGCCAGATCGCGGGCCGCGCCCCGGCTGAAGCCCTCGAGAGCCGACTTCGTGCCCGTGTAGTACGCCATCCCCTGGAAACCCGCCCGGGCGGCCACCCCGGAGCTGATGCTGACGATCCGCCCGCCCTCAGGCAGCAACGGCACCGCCGCCTGGATTCCGGCCACCACGCTGGTGTAGTTGACGGCAAGCTGCCGTTCGACAGCGGCCTCGTCGACAAGCTCGCTGCCGACGAGATCGCCGCCGCCCACGGCCGCGTTGTTGACCAGGATGTCCAGCTTCCCGAACCGCTCGACCACCCGCCCGATCAAGCCCGCCGCCTGCGTCGCGTCCGCCTGGTCGGCCAGGAAAGCCGCCGCGCGCACCCCCTTCGCCTCCAGGTCGGCGACCACGTCCTCGGCCCGATCCGCCGAGGACGAGTAGCTGATCGCGACGTCGGCTCCCTCGTCGGCCAGCGCCAGCGCCGACGCCGCCCCGATCCCCCGCGACCCGCCGGTCACGATCGCCACCTTGTTGTCCAGCTTTCCCATGCGCTTCCCGCTTTCCCCTGGCCGCGACGTGCCGCGGAGTTCTTGACCGTGCGGTCCACCATAAGGATGGTGGACCGCACGGTCAAGAACCTTTACCCTGGTCCGCATGGCACGTCCGCGCACGTTCGACGAGAAACAGGTGCTCACCGCCGTCCGCGATCAGTTCTGGGACGCCGGCTACGCCGCGACCTCGCTGGAAGACCTGATGCGGGTCAGCGGCTTAGGCAAAGGCAGCCTGTACGCGGCGTTCGGCGACAAGCGCCAGCTCTTCCTCCGGGCGCTGCGCAGCTACACCGACGACAGCCACGACGCTCTCCGGAAAGCCCTCTCCGAGCCGCCGCGAGCCCTGGACGCACTGCGCCTGCTCCTCGAGGCACCGATCGACGACCCGACCGGCACGCGACGCGGCTGCCTGATGGCCAACAGCACGTGCGAACTCGGCAACGCCGATCCGGAAGTCCTCGCCCACGCCCACCGCACCTACGAGACGTCCACGGCGCTGATCGGCGACTGCGTCGCGCGTGCCCAACACGAGGGCGACCTGCCTTCCAGCGCGGATCCGATCGCACTGGCGCGAGCCCTCCTGGCCGCGCAACAAGGGCTCGTGTTCATGAGCCGGACCGGACTGGACACAGCCACGCTCACCGCGACCGCACAGTCGCTCGCGGCTCAACTCCTGCCGGACCGCACCGACGCACGTTGAGGAACCAGCGCCGGTGCCCGATTCCGGCAGGCAAAGTCCAGCTAACCGCAGACCGGAGCGGGGAACCCTGGATTCGCACCGGGTCCCCCGCCGGGGCTTCAGGATTCCCGCGACCTGATCAGCGACAGCGGACGCAGGTCAGTCCAGTTCTGCTCGATGTGGTCCAGACAGGCTTGCCGCGCGTCCGGGCCGAACGTGGTCCGCCAGCCGTCCGGCACGGTCGCGAAGTCCGGCCACAGGCTGTGCTGGCCTTCGTCGTTCACGAGAACCCGGTAAACGCCGTCGGGGCTTTCGAACGGATTCGTCATAGCTCAGTCCTCTCCCAGCTCGCTCAGCGAATCCCGCTCACCGCGTACTCGACCGGGTCAGCTCCGGCGGCCCGTCGATCCACAATGGACTGCAGAATCTCGCCCACCCGCACGGCCGTGTTCGACAGCAGCGACGACGTGATCCCGTGCGTGTGTTCAGTTCCGCCTTGCAGATAGAGACCGCCGCGTACAACGGGATCGGTGGTGATCCGGTAGTCCCGTTCGACCTTCAACCGCCCCTCGTCGTCCCTGCGGCATTGCCCGGCCAGTCCGCCGAGCAGCGACGTCGGATCCGCGGGCAGATAGCCGGTCGCGTAGATGACAGCGTCGGCGTCCAGCACCGAACGTTCGCCGGTAGCCAGCGATTCGACTGTCGCGCGCACGTGCGTGCCCTGGTCGGCGACCTCGACCGGGCGCGAGATGTTGAACAGCCGCAACCGTTCCACGCCGAGCACCTTTTCCTGGTACCGCCGCCGGTACAGCTCGTCGATGAGGTCCAGGTCGACCGCGGAGTAGTTCGTCGCGCCGTGGTAGCCCATCAAGCGTTCCTTGACCGGTTCGCTTGCCGCGTAGAAGGAATCGACCGCCTCGGGGTCGAAAATCCGGTTGGCGAACGCACTGTCGTCGGCGGGGCTGTAGCCGTAGCGGGCGAACACCGCGCACACCTCGGCGCGCGGGAATTCGTCGTGCAGCAAGGCAGCGACCTCGGCCGCGCTCTGACCGGCGCCGATCACCACGAACCGGCGCGCGTCCGTGCCGCGCAACGACTCGACGCGGTGCAGCAGTTCGCTGTTGTGCCAGATCCGTTCCCCGGCGACGACACCGTCCGGCAGCTTCGCCCGCAATCCGGTTCCCAGCACCAGGTTCCGTGCCCGCAGCTCGGTGATTTCGCCGTCCACCTCGGCGCGTACGTCGAAGAACGCGATCTCGTCCCCGTCGCGCACCGGTTCGACCGAGACGACCTCGCTGCCGTAGGACACCAGGTCGTCGACCTTCGCCGCGGCCCATTCGAAGTAGTCGTGGAACTCGACGCGCAGCGGGAACAGGGTCTTGTGGTTGATGAAATCGACCAGCCGCCCCTTCTCGTGCAGGTAGTTCAGGAAGGTGAACGCGCTCGCCGGGTTCCGCATCGTCACCAGGTCCTTGAGGAACGACACCTGCATCGTCGCGGTGTCGATCAGCATCCCGCGATGCCAGCCGAACCGGGGCTGGCGCTCCAGGAAGTGCGCCGTGACCGTCTCCCCCGAGCCCGCGTTGTGCTCGGCGAGGGCGATCGCGAGCGCGAGGTTGGACGGCCCGAACCCGACTCCGACCACGTCGTACACCGGCACCTGGCTGTCCTCGGCCCCTGCTCGTGACATGAAAGTCCCCTAGCGCGGCACTGCCGCATCACCGTTCCCGACTGACCAATGCTCAAGAAACCCTAACCTAACTTAGGTAAGCCTCAACTAGTACTGTCTGGGTGATGTTCGTCCCGACCACGAAAGGTGCACCGCCGATGCGCGTGGCCATGTTCGGCTACCAGACCTGGGGACACCGCACCCTGAAGGCCCTCCTCGACGCAGGCCAGGACGTGCGGCTGGTGGTCACCCACCCGCCGAGCGACCACGCCTACGAACGGATCTGGAGCGATTCGGTCGCCGAGCTGGCCGAGCAGCACGGAATCCGCACCCTGCTGCGCACCCGCCCGGACGACGCCGAACTGCTCGACGAGCTGAAGGCCGCGGACCTGGACCTGATCGTCGCGAACAACTGGCGCACCTGGCTGCCGCCGGAGATCTTCGCCCTGCCGCGCAACGGCACGCTCAACGTGCACGATTCGCTGCTGCCCGCCTACGCCGGCTTCTCCCCCATCATCTGGGCGCTGATCAACGGCGAGCCGGAAGTGGGCGTCACCGCGCACATGATGAACGACGAACTCGACGCGGGCGACATCGTGGCCCAGCGCGCCGTGCCGGTCGGCCCGCGCGACACCGCCACGGATCTGTTCCACCGCACCGTCGACCTCATCGAACCGCTCGTGACGGAAGCGCTGGGCCTGATCGGATCCGGCACGGTCGTCCCGATCGCGCAGGACCGGACGAAGGCGAGCTTCTTCCACAAGCGAGCGCCGCGCGACAGCCTCATCGACTGGACGTGGTCGGCGGAGGAGCTGGACCGCTTGGTACGCGCCCAATCCGACCCGTACCCCAACGCCTTCACCTACCACCGCGGCGAGCAACTGCGCATCGTGCGCGCGTCGGTTTCGGACGGTCACTACGGCGGGACGCCGGGACGCGTCTTCATCCGCGAAGGCGAGGGCGTGGTGATCGTCGCCGGGCGGGAGGCGCGGCGGGGTCAGTCGCCGGGGCTGCGGATCGAACGCGTCCGGACGGCTGACGACCGGGAGCTTTCGGCGGCGGAGTACTTCACGACCATGGGCGGGTATCTCACCGACCGTCCTTGACAGCTCGTGAGTGCCTGTTCCGTTCTCCGGCGCAGGCACTCACGAGGCCTGGTCAGCGCTCGGAAACCTTGCCCCCGTCGACTTCCAGCCGCCGCGTCACCGACACCGCGTCCAGCATCCGCCGGTCGTGCGTCACCAGCAGCAGCGTCCCGGGGTAATCGTCCAAAGCGGACTCGAGCTGTTCGATCGCGGGCAGGTCCAGGTGGTTGGTCGGCTCGTCCAGCACCAGCAGGTTCACCCCGCGCGCCTGCAGCAGCGCCAGCGCCGCGCGGGTGCGCTCGCCGGGCGAAAGCGTCGCCGCCGGACGCAGCACGTGCGCGGCCTTGAGCCCGAATTTCGCCAGCAGGGTACGGACTTCCGCGTCGGCGAGCGACGGGACCTCCTGCGCGAACGCGTCCGCCAGCGGAAGGTCGCCGAGGAACAGCCGCCGAGCCTGGTCGACCTCGCCGACCACGACGCCCGGCCCGAGCGCGGCATTGCCCTCGTCCAGCGGCACCCGGCCGAGCAACGCCGCCAGCAGCGTGGACTTGCCCGCGCCGTTCGCGCCGGTGATGGCGACCTTGTCCGCCCAGTCGATCTGCAGGTCCACCGGCCCGAGCGTGAACTCGCCGCGCCGCACGACCGCGCCCCGCAGCGTCGCGACCACCGCGCCCGCGCGCGGAGCGGCCGCGATCTCCATCCGCAGCTCCCACTCCTTGCGCGGCTCCTCGACGACCTCGAGCCGCTCGATCATCCGGTCCGTCTGGCGCGCCTTCGAGGCCTGCTTCTCGGTGGCCTCGCTGCGGAACTTGCGGCCGATCTTGTCGTTGTCGGTCGCCTTGCGGCGGGCGTTCTTGACGCCCTTCTCCATCCACGAGCGCTGCATGCCCGCCCGCGCCTCCAGCGCCGCGCGGGTGTTGGCGTACTCGTCGTAGTCCTCGCGCGCGTGCCGCCGCGCGACCGCCCGTTCCTCCAAATAGGACTCGTACCCGCCGCCGTACGCCTTCACCTGGCGCTGCGCCAGGTCCAGCTCCACCACGCGGTCGACGGTGCGGGCCAGGAACTCGCGGTCGTGGCTCACCAGCACGGTCCCCGCGCGCAGCCCGGTGACGAAGCGCTCCAGCCGGGCGAGCCCGTCGAGGTCGAGGTCGTTCGTCGGCTCGTCGAGCAGGAAGATGTCGTACCGGCTGAGCAGCAGCGACGCCAGCCCGGCGCGCGCGGCCTGCCCGCCGGAGAGCGAGAGCATCGGCTGGTCGAGGTCGACGGCCAGCCCGAGGTCCGCGGCGACCTCGCCGGCACGGTCGTCCAGGTCCGCTCCGCCGAGCGCGAGCCAGCGGTCCAGCGCGGTGCCGTATGCGTCGTCGGCGCCGTCGATGCCCGCGGTAAGCGCATCGGTCGCGGCGTCGAGTGCGGTTTGCGCTGTCGCGACACCGGTGCGTCGCGCGAGGAACGCGCGCACCGACTCGCCCTCGCGCCGCTCCGGCTCCTGCGGGAGGTGCCCGACGGTGGCCGTCGGCGGATTCAGCCGGACCTCGCCGGATTCCGGGCGGGTCAGCCCGGCCAGCGTGCGCAGCAAGGTGGACTTGCCGGCGCCGTTGACGCCGACCAGGCCGATCACCTCCCCCGGGGCGACGACGAGATCAAGGCCGGAGAAGAGAACGCGGTCACCGTGGCCGGCGGCCAGGTCCTTCGCGACGAGTGTGGCGCTCATATCGCAGCCGAGTTTACGGGTGCCCCTCGCGCCGCGTGCCGCGTGTCGGCTCCGTCACTCCGAGTGGGTACTCTGGGCGGGTTGCCGGGTCCAACGAGAGCAGTGAGGTCGGTGAAAAGCGATGGCGGAACCCGCCCCGGTCCCGTTCGGCCGGGGGAAGCAGCGGGCTCCCCGGCCGACCGTCAGCAGACGGCGCGAGGTGAGCCACGCGAGTGCGCGGTCGCTGCTGATGACCGTGCTGGGCGAGTACGTGCTGCCGCGCGACCGTCCGGTGTGGACGTCGATGCTGGTCGAATCCCTCGGCATGCTCGACATCGAGGAGAAGTCCGCGCGCCAGGCGCTGGCCCGTTCCGCCGGCGAGGGCTGGCTGGTGTCCGAACGCATCGGCCGCCGCGTCCGCTGGTCGCTGACCCCGCCCGGACGGCGCCTGCTCACCGAGGGCGCCGACCGCATATACGCCTTCGGCCGCGACGCGCACGCCTGGGAGAACCGCTGGCTGATGCTGATCGTCTCGGTGCCGGAGGCGAAGCGCGACCTGCGCCACCGCCTGCGCACCCGCCTCACCTGGGCCGGCTTCGGTTCGCCCGTGGCAGGCGTCTGGGTCAGCCCCGATCCGAGCCGCGAGCCCGAAGCGCAGAAAATCGTCGCCGAACTGGGCCTCGAAGCGCAGGCGATGTCGTTCACCGCGGAGTACGGCGCGATCGGCGACCAGGAAAGCATGGTCGCGCGGTCCTGGGACCTCTCCGAGCTGACCGACCGGTACGAGGACTTCATCGACCGCTTCACCGGTGTGTCCCCCTCCGGCTCGCAAGCAGTCCTGCGCGCGCAAACGGAACTGGTGCACGAGTGGCGGCGTTTCCCGTTCCTCGACCCGCAACTGCCCGCGGAACTGCTGCCCGCAAGCTGGAGCGGTGCCAAGGCGGCAGAGCTGTTCCACCGCAAACACGTGGAATGGCGCCCCGCCGCGCAGGCGTACTGGGACCAACTCACCGCGAACGAGGAGCAAGCATGACGAGGCTGGAACGCGACGGCGGGCTCGCCGTGCTCACCATCGACGAGCCGCCGCTCAACCTCTACACGAAGCCGCTCCAGGACGCGCTTCTGGACGCGATCAGCTCGCTGGAGGAAACCCCCGCCCGAGCCCTCCTGATCCGCGCCGAAGGCCGCGTCGTGAGCGGGGGTGTCGATGTCGCGCTGTTCGACGCGCAGTCTTCTCCCGCTGAGGCGAAGGTGCTCTTCGACGAGCTGCTCACTGTCCCGGATCGCCTTGCCGCACTGCCGTTCCCGACGGTTTTCGCCGCGCACGGCCTCTGCCTGACCTGGGCTTTCGAGGTCGCCATGGCTTGCGATCTGTTGCTGGCCGCTTCCCGCGCGAAGTTCGGTCTAGTGGAGAAGGTCGTCGGCCTGACGCCCACGATGGGTGGAACCCAACGCCTCGCTGCCCGCGCTGGGGTGGCGCGGGCCAAGGAGTTCGTGTTCACCGGGGAGCCGTTCGACGCGGCGACCTTGGAACGGTGGAACGTCGTCAACCGGGTGCTTCCGGATGAGGGTTTCGATGACGCTGCACGGGAGTTCACCCGTCAGCTTGCTGAAGGCCCCACCCAAGCACACGCCGCGACGAAGCAGATCCTGGCGCACTTCGAGCACGGCGGGGTGCCAGAAGCGAACGCGCACGTGACGGAGATTGCCGCGGATCTGTACAACACGGAGGACCTGCGGGGTGCGGTGAAGTCGTTCCTGGCGGATGGGCCAGGGAAGGCTCGGTTCAGCGGTCAATGAGCGGCTTGCTCGCCAGCCCTGGCCCCCTGGCGCGGGCCAGGGCTTTTTGGTGCCCGCGTGGTGCTGCGGTCGGCAGCTCCGGGTTGATCATGACGGTGTCGTGCCGCCTCTCGCGCGGGGAACCTCGTTTGCCTGGGTTTGCGCAGGTCAGGGACTAATGAAGACCTCGCTGCAGGGCCGGTTTGGGGACCCGCTAGAGTAGTCACATCGCACTCCACGAGGGGTTCCTCGAGGAGTGAGGAGTCCGGGCTGTGGCGCAGTTTGGTAGCGCACTTGACTGGGGGTCAAGGGGTCGCAGGTTCAAATCCTGTCAGCCCGACCGGACAGAGCCACGTTCACGCAGGTGCACGTGGCTTTTTTTGTTGCCCGCGATCGGCCCGGAACGACAGAAACCCCGGGCCGTGCAACATTCGTACAACACGCGCCCGGGGCTTCCCGGTCAGGCCGCCATGCGTTCGAGTGCTTGCCCACGGCGAAAGTCGAGCACGTCAGCCACCTCGTCGAGGCGGTCCGGCCACAGGTGCCCGTAGATGTTCAGCGTCATGGACGCGTCAGCGTGCCCGAGCATCTGTTGCACGACCTTGACGTCCGCGCCTGCCGCGATGGCGAGCGAAGCTGCGGTGTGCCGGAGCTTGTGCGGCGTCAGCCCGTCGACCTCCAGCCCGGCAGCGTGCACGGCGGCGTTGAACTCACGGGTACGCCAGTTGTGCGACCGCAGCGAATCGCCGCGCTTCGTGGTGAACAGCAACTCGGTGTCCGCCCTGTCCTCCTTCAGCGGCTTCAGCAGCGGCACCAGCGACGCGGGGATCGACACGGTCCGCTTCTTTCCGGTCTTCGGCAGGACTTCGTGCTGCACCCCGCCGACCTCAGTGAAGGTCACTGCGATCCGAATCCGGCGCTTGTCGAGGTCGACACGCCCCACGCGCAACGCGGCAGCCTCGCCCCAGCGCATCCCGGTGTACGCGAGCAGCAGAATGAACGCCCGGTTGACCGCTGCACACGCGGTGGGCTTGTCGTACTTCGTCCGCAGCTCCCCGGCCGCCGCCGCGAGCTTTTCCACCTGGTCATAGCTCAGGTACACGTGCTCGGCCTCCAGCGGTATCGGAGGCTTCACCCCGCGAGCCGGGTTCCGGGGTATCCGCGTCGGGACGCACCACTCCAGCACCATCGCCAGCACGCGGTAAGCATGGCGCGCCTGCGAGGGTCCCAACCCCGAGCCTTTGTCCTTCGTGCTCTTCACGAGTTCGGCGACCCAGACGGCAATGTCCTCGCCCAGAACCGCGTTCAGCGGCGTCTCGCCCCACCTCGGAATCACGTGGTTGTCCAGCAACCCCCGGTACTTCCACCACGTACTCGGCTTGAGGTCATGCCGCGAGGCGAGCCACTTCTCTGCCATCTCCCCTACGGCCACTTTGGACAGATTCGGGTCCACATAGGTCCCGCCCGCGAGCGATTCCGCGATCTTGTCGCGGCGATCCTCAGCCGCCGTCTTGTTCGGCGCGACCTCCGAGCGCAGCTTGTTCGCCCGGTCGTAGTACATGACCATCCATCGAGCGGGCGGCTTGCGTCCGGCCGATTTCGCCTTCCGGACACGCGCAGCGAAGTCAGGCTGCCCGGAGCGGTCGTAGATCCACGCGCGGGCCATCAGGCGGTCACCTGCCCATCGATCCAGGCGTCAACCTCGTCGGGCCGGAATCGGACGTACTTGCCGATCCGGTAACCCCTCGGCCCTTTGCCGGTCTTGCGCCACTGATACACGGTGTTCGACGGAACGCCGAGGTAGTCGGCGAGCTCGTCGACGCTAAGCAGCTTGTTGTCCATGGTCGTTTTCCTTGCTGTATTTGTGTTTGCGGTCGTCTCGGATGCGGCAGGCGATGGCGGCGGCGAGTTCGCGTTCGGCGTCGTCGCTGTAGCCCGCGCCGTCGAAGGTCCAGTTGTTGACCACGGCGACGGTGTCGGCGCGGTCGGCGAGGCCGAGGCGTTCGAGGGTTTCCTCGAGCCGGAAGCGGCGGCGGTCGCCGCGGATGTCCTTGAACGTGGTGGAGTAGGCGCGGGACTTGGTGAGGAAGTGGCCCCGGAAGGCGAGCATGTGCGCCCAGCGGCGCAGGTTCAGCTCTTCGTAGGGTTCGAGCGCGCCGAGGTCCCAGGCGGTCTGGATGATGCGGCGGTGGTGGTCGGAGACCCGCAGGTGCGCGATGTCGCGTTCGGAGCGGATCGGCCGGTCCGCGGCTTCGCTCTTACCGGTGCCTTTGGTGGCGTACTTCGCGATGTAGGCGGCGAGGCGGGCTTCGCTGATCCGGCCGGCATTGTCCTCCAGCTCCGCGGAGCCCATGGGTTCGATGCGGCGGACGTCGACCTGGTCGCCCCAGGTCAGCACGAGCGGCGTGCCGTCGGGCAGTGCGCTGGTGGCGTAGGCGGCTCCGGCGGCGGCGTAGACGGCGTCTTCCAGCAGGTCCGGGTGCGCCCAGGGCGGGGCGGGGTCGGCCGCGCCGTCGGGGCCGTCGAGGCGGACCACGGCGTGGAAGTGCACGAGTCCGCGCCGCTGGTATTCCGCGACTTTCCCGTAGGAGAGGCGGGCTTGTTCGGCGAACTCGCGGGCTTTGAGCCCGGCGCGTTTGGCGATCTCGCGGCGCAGCCGGGTGGTGAACCGCTGCCACAGCACCCCGGCGTGCGCTTGCCAGAGCACGGAGCCGGTGTAGTCGTAGGCGTCGGGGTCGAGCGGGGTGCCGACGCGCGGGTCGGCGTCGAGGTGGTATTCCCCGCAGCCGCAGGGGATGCGTTTGCCGCGCGGACTGGTGCGGGCGTGGTGCACCGGCCCGAAGGAGGGCGCGGTGAGGGTGACGAACGCGCGGGGCCGGTCGGTGACGTGCTCGGGAACGCCTTTGTGGCCGCCGACGAGTCCGGCGCGGACAAGGTGGAAGGCGTCGGCGGCGTAGCGGTCGGAGCAGGACGGGCAGACCGATTCGCGGCGGTTGCCGCACGGGACGAAGATGTCGCCGCCGTGGTGGTGCAGCACCTGTCCGCTGGCAGCGTCCTGGAGCTGGTGTGCGCCGCCGAGGCGGATCGGGCGGGCGCAGCCGTTGACGGCGTGCACTTTGGCGCGCCATTCGTCGTAGTCGCGCATCCGGACCCGGTAGGCGATGCGGTCGTCCAACGTGTGCATGTCGGTTGGCCCTTTCGTTCGCGGGCATGGAAAACGGCGCGGGAACCAGCCGGTGTAGGCCAGCTCCCGCGCCGTCGGTCGGTGCGGGGTGGTTCAGGCGATGACGGGGTGTCCGTTGTGGCCGGTCAGGTCGGCGACGATGCGGGCGGCCATGGCATCGGGGACGCGGGCGGCGCGGCGGATGTCGTCGGCGGTGAGGTCGCGGCCTTCGTCGCGGGCCGCGTCGGCGGCGGCGTGGACGCGGCTGGCGATCTCCGGCGGGAGTTTCAGCCGGGTGGCCGGTCGCGCAGGCGGGCCTTGCGGTGCGGGCGCGGTCTCCGGTTCAGCGGGACCGGCGGGTTCGGCCGGTGCCGGGGCCGGTGTGGCAGCCGGTGCGGGTTCGGCGGAGGCGCGGCGCATGAGGAGCTTGACGACCACGAGGAACCCGAGGGCGGGCATCGCGGCGACGAGCCATCCGGCCGGGGTGGGTTCGGCGAGCGCGACTTGTGCGGTCATCTGCACACCGAACCCGGCCACCAGCACCCCGAGGGGGAAGCTGAACCGGCGGTGTCGGCCGGTGCGGTGGTCGCGCTGGACCTCGAACCCGGCCACGATCACGATCCCTTCGATGACGACGGCGTCGGCCCAGGCGATCCAGCCGGTCTGTCCGTGGTGGACGGCCCAGTCGTGGGTGTGGGTGAACCCGGCCGCCGCGCCGATCAGGCCGAGCGTCGAGGCGACCAGCAGACGGACGATGTCCACCAGCCGACGAGTCGCGTTCGCACTGTCCGCAGTGGACATGAGGTTTCCTCCCTTTTATTCGTGGCCGGTGCGGAAGCGTTGCGCGCAGCGGCGGAACACCCCGGCGTAGGTGTCCAGCCAGCGGGCGAGGTCGTCGGACAGCTCCGCCAGGCGGGGCTGGACGAACCACGGTTCGCCGTCGTGCACGCCGAGTTCGAGCGTGTAGAGCTCCTGGAACTCGTCGACGACCGGCAGTGCCTGGCGGAACGCGTCGGCGAAGTTCTCGCCGAAGTGGTGTTCCATCGGTGGGGTTCCTTCCGTGAGGGTGGTCAGGACGAGCCCGGCAGGTGCAGGGCGTCCTCGTTCTCTGCGAGGTCGGTGCGGAAGACGTCGATGAGGCGTTCGCACTCGCGGACGATCCGCACGTCCAGGTCGATCAGCTCCAGCACGGTCGACGAAGCGTCGCCGGACCGGTGTTCCAGGCCGCGGGCGACGGCGTCCTCGTATTCGTCGACCAGCGCGACCAGCGGCCAGACGATGCCGCTCACGTCCTCGTTCACGGCCGCGCACCGCCCGGGTAGTCGGAAAGGTTGCTCCAGCGCTGGAGCATCGTGCGGCCGCGCGCGGTGAGCTTCAGCGGCGTGACCGGCCGCCGGATCGCGCCGTGCATCGCCGACACCGTGTCCCGGCTGCCGCCCGGGGCGACGTAGCCGACGGAGATCAGGTGATGCACGACGTCCTCGTCCAGCGCGGTCCGGACGCGGTCGGTGTCCTCGAACACCAGCACCCGGTCCGTGTCGTCCAGCAGCGCGAACCTCCCGTCGCGGACCTCGGCCAGCACGTCCTTGGCCACCAGCGGATTCGCGCCCTGCCCGGTGTCCTTGCGGCGGGAGACCCGGGCGGGCGGGCACTGTCGGCCGGACTGCGGAGCCGAAGCCGCGGGGACGGTGCCGAAGAGCCCGAGCTGCGCCGGGTCGCGGCGGGTCACCGGACACGCTCCCGGCCGACCGGCCCGAACTCCCGGTTGCGGAAGTCCGCGACCGCGATCCCCACGCCGAGCCCGATGCACCCGAACACCACCGTCGCGCTCCAGAACAGCGCCGACGGGCCTTGCGCCATGTAGATCAGGATCAGGACGAGCAGCGCGGGTGCGCCGAGCTTGAGCCACAGCCACGCCCGCCACACGTAAAAACCGATGCGCCACATGGGTTTACTCCTCTGCGTCTTCGGGTCGGTGGTACGGGCAGAACACGAACTGTTCGGACGTGGCCAGCCAGGCGGGCTCGAAATAGATCACCTGGAGGACCGCGTCCCAGGAGAGTTCCGGCCGCGTCGCCGAGGCCCCGTAGGGACGCTCGCCGCACACCCCGCAGCGCGGGAAGAACACCTCGTCGTAGCGGCGCAGGCCCGGGGCGTGCCCCTCGTCGGCCAGCTTCCGCCATGCGGCCAGCGCTTTGCCGTCGTCCGTGGTGCACGCCGCGATCTGCGTGACGCTGCGCCGCACGGGGCCGGAGCCACCGAAGCGTTCGTAGCCGACCACCCAATACGTTTCGCGCACCAGGCACGGGTAGTAGACGATCTGCTGCATCGCTTCTCCTTGTCCGATGGGGACAGTCATGCGCCGACCCGGCGGGCGAGGGCCAGCACGTCGGCGAGCGCGCCGAACACGTCCAGCGCGGCGGAGTACTCCGGGTCGTCGACGAGCGTGTCGGTGTCGATGGCCCCGAGGTGGCGTTCGCGTTCCTGGCGCACGGCGTCGCACCAGGTCCCGGCGCGGTCCGAGGCGACCGACAGGCAGGACAGGAAGTCCTGGTGCCGGTCTTCGCGGTAGCTCATGCGACCACCGACAGGGCCGGACCGGCGTGGTAGCCGCGGAGGATGAACGCGACCAGCTCGTCCAGCTCCCGATCCGACACGTACGCGGCACGGACCCGTTGCGGGACCCGCGAACGCGGCCGGATGACGAACCCGATCCCGGCGGTGTCCTCGCTTTCGGGGATCTCGTCGGCGAGCGCGCCGCGCAGCCGGGCCCCGTCGCCGAGCACCATGTCCACATGCGATTGCGAGGTCACCCGCAGGCAGACCCGGACCGGGAACAGGTCGCGCACCGGGACGGTGTCCTTGGTCGGTTCCTGCACGAGCGCCATCGTGGAATGCCCGGTCGCCCGGCCCTGGGACACCGCGATCGCCAGATCCTTGCGCAGCGTGCGGGCGATCGTGCCGTCGCCGTAGGCCAGCAGAGCGCCGATCTCGTCCACGATCAGCAGGTTCAGCGGCGTCTCCCGCGACATCGTGATCTTGCGCTTGCCGGTCGCGGCGAAGTCACGCTGCACCCGGCGCAGGTCCTCGATGAACTCCCGCACCAGCTCCGCACAGGCGGCCTCGTCGTGCTCGTAGCGGTGCGCGACCCCTTGCAGTTTGCGGAACTCCATCTGCTTCGGGTCGCAGATCCACAGCCGCACCAGCCCGTCCCGGATCAGCGGTGCCAGGCCGCGCAGCAGCGACAGCGGGATCGAGTTCTTGCCCGCCCCCGTCGCCCCGGCGATGAAGGTGTGCTTGCCCAGGACCGAGAGCCGCCAGTCGGTGCCGTACTCGGTGTCGCCGACGTAGATGTCGCCCGGGTCGACCGCGCCGGATTCCTCGGGCATGTCCGGGGCCGGGATGGTCTCGGTGAACGGCTCCCGGCGTTCGATGACCAGCGACACCTGTCCGGGCTTGACCCGCTCCAGCGCGATCCGCTCCACCCGCAGCGTGTCGGCGAGGTCTTCGAGCTTGTCGTTGAACGCCCGCCGTCCCATGCCCGGGGGCAGCAGCAGCGTCACCGTGTCCACCGACGGCGAGAACGACTGCACCCGCACCACGCGCGGGAACTCGGCCTTGCCGGTGCGGCGGTTGGTGACGTACAGGTCGCACGCCTGCAACGCCTTGTTCAGCTTCGGCCCGCAGTACTTCGACCAGCGGCGACGCCACGCCCGGATCCGCGGAGCGGCGTAGTGGTCGAACGTGTCCGGGTGCGCCCGGTACCAGGTGCACAGCCCCAGCGCCGTGCCGCCGACGATCCCGCCGGTCGCACTCCAGCCCAGCTCCAGCCCCGAGGCGGCCAGTCCGGCCGGCATCAGCACCGAGCCCGGGTGCCGCGCGGTCCACTTGAGACCCCGGAACTCCATCCCCGCCCGGCGGTCCGACTTCGGAACGCGGTTCTTCATCGCAGAAACTCCCTTCCGGCAGCACGAAAGCGGCCCCGCACACCTCGTCCGGCAAGGACGGAGGGCGGGGCCGGTCGCGTGCGATATTGCGTGTTCGGTCTAGTGCTCCAGCGCGGGGCGCGCGTCCAGCAGTTCCGTGGACAGCGTGCCCATCGCGCGGGCCGCCTTGTCGTGCGCGGCCTTGAAACCGTTGCGGTGCACCGGCATCCCGCGCATCGCGTCCTTGAGCGTGTTCATCGCCGAGTGCAGGTCGTCCACGACCCGGTCAACCTGATGCGCCATGGCTCAGAGCCTCCAATCCCGCGAAACGAGTTCGGCCTCGTGCTTCTTGCCCAGCGTCCGCAACCGGTCCAGCTCGTCGAACGCCTTCGTCCGGAACGCTTTCAGCTCGTCCCGGGTCGAGATCGTCCACGACTCCGAGGCGTGCCCGTCGTCGTAGGAATCGATCAGCTTGTCCACCTCCGCCAGCACCTCGGCCACGAGGTCCAGCGCCGCGGTGAACGTGCCGTAGCGCTCCTGCGCCCGGCGATTCAGGTAACCCACCTGCATGGCTGCCCGTCACCCTTCCCGTGTCGCGGCGGTCAGTTCGGCCGCCGTCCTGAGATCAGCGGTCAGGAACCCGACCGCGTTGCCGACCGCGACCCGGATGTCCCGGTCGGGGTTCGCCGCGACGAACCGCCGGTAAGCGGTCTGCGCGGCCTCGATGATGGCGACGATCTCCGGCATGTCAGGAGTCCTTCCGGATCACGTGCTGCGCGTCCCGCAGGCCCTCGCAGTAGCCCGCCTGCCACGCCATGTCCTCGGCCGGTTCGGCCAGCGCCTGCAACCGCTGCGCTTCCAGCCGTGCCGCGAGCATCCGGATCACCGCGCCGACGCGCACCGGGCGGCTCATCGCCGGGCCTCCCGCACCATCACCACGATGCCCGCGAACATCGCCATCCCCGCCATCAGCGGCGACGCGAAACCCAGACAGACCACCAGCACCAGCCAGAACAGAAACGGACTGAAATTCGCCACCATCGCCAAACCTCCTAGTCTCCGAAGTAATGCCACTGCCGGGAACAGACCTGACAGGTCGCGATTCCCGTCGCCGACAAGAAAAAATTCGCCGTGCACGCGTGCGCGGCCATCAGAAGCCCCGCTCGTCGATCCGTTCGCAGTCCTTGCAGCGGGGCACGCCCCACGCGAAGAACCACACCCGCTCGTGCTGCCCCGGCCCGAACACCAGCCCGCACAAACTCGTGCGAACACCCTTCAACCACTGGTGCTCCGCCTCGATGTGCACCATGTCCTCAGACATCACAAGCCCCGCTTCGGGCCGTACGGGTCGAACGTCGACAGCCCGTCCCGCCCCGTGAAAACCGTGTGCATGCCGTTCTCCCTTCCGCAATGCGAATCCGTGGTGAAACCCCAGGACTCCCGGACGAAAAGCACCCGGGAATCGAGGCGCGCCACCACAAACAGGCGCGTTTTAGGCATGGATCGGCCCACTCTGTATTTGTCAATCAACGGAAAGCGCCCTCGCCCGACTCGAAAACGGGCAGCCAACCGACTTGGGAAGGGCTCCAGGGTGGTGTTATCCGCGCACGGCCGGGGAGGAAGCCGCCGAGGGACCGGGCACCCGCCGGTCAGGAAACCGGGCTAGGCAGCGTCGCGGACCGCGCCAGCACCGGCAGGCTTGAGACCTTCTGCCTTGAACCACAGGCCCGACCCGGTGATCCGCCCCTCGTCGTTCGTCGTCTGCCACGTGTTCAGCACCGGGTCGATCAGCTCCACGTAGGTGCCCTCGTCGAACCCCTCGCCCGGGTCCGTCGCCAGCGTCACCTTGATTTCCTCGCCCTTGCCGATCCGGCCGTTCTTCCCCGGCTGGCGCGGCTTCGCGAACAGCATCACCACGAACGACGCCTCGCCGCTCTGCTTGTCCACCGCAGGGACCATCTCGCCCTTGACCTCCCGCATCTTCATCACGGGCGCTTCGGTGACCATGAACTTGTAACCGCCGCTGTAGAACG
This sequence comes from Amycolatopsis sp. NPDC004079, assembly GCF_040610415.1. Taxonomy (NCBI): domain Bacteria; kingdom Bacillati; phylum Actinomycetota; class Actinomycetes; order Pseudonocardiales; family Pseudonocardiaceae; genus Amycolatopsis; species Amycolatopsis sp. NPDC004079. The sequence goes on from NZ_JBEXMH010000001.1 coordinate 197,169, forward strand.
GGATGTCCTGCATGCCTGCCTCCTTAAGTTCAGTTTGCTAGTTCGCTAGCGAACTGACCGTAGGCTATCACCGACGTTGACCAAGACGCAAGGGGTTCGCTAGCTAACTTTTCGAGCGTGTGCGAAGATGCCCGCATGCAGGCAGAACGCACCAGCGGCGTCGTCCCGATGCACCTTCAGATCGCCGACGACCTTCGCGAACGCATCAACTCAGGAGCGCTACAGGCCGGAGAGCCACTCCCGCCTGTCCGCGAGCTTCAGGGCCAGTGGAACTGCGCAAGCATCACTGTCCGCTCTGCGCTCACCGAGCTGCGCCAGGAAGGTCTCATCACCGCAAGCGGTCGAGGGAAACCGCCCGTGGTCCGCCCGCAGGTTCAGAAACACCCCATCCACCTGTCCGCACGCTGGACCAACGAGCAGAAGGCTCTGGTCTTACGCCCTCGTGACGAGCGGGCCAAGCGCGGAGCCATAGAGATGATCGCCGGTATCCCGATCGACGAGATCATCTCTACGCACGTGTACAAGGACATCCCCGCAGGGGCCGAGCTTGCCGCAGAATTCAGCATTCAGGACACGGATGTACTCCAGCAGCGAACCTACGAGATGAAGGACCCCAAGTCGGGCCATCGGATCGCCTTCAGTGTGTCGTACATCCCTCTCGATCTCATCAGCAGCAACCCCGAACTACTCGACGACGCAAACGAGCCGTGGCCAGGAGGGCACCAGCACCAGCTCTACACCGTCGGGATTGAGCTAGGGCGAATCGAACGGACTGTCACTGCCGCGGAGCCCAGCTCGATCGATCGCGAGAAGTGGGGCATGGACGTCGGGACCCCGCTACTGAAAGTGCGCTCACGCTCCATCGATGTCCAAGATCGTGTCGTTGAGCTTTCGGACGCCGTCTACCCGGCCGATCGCACCAAGATCGAGGTCAGCGAGCAACTAACGCCGTGGCCCGCCGGTTACCCGAAGTACAACCACGAACAGGAGCACGGAAAGTGACACTGAGCAAACCGCGCAATCGTACTTTGACCACGGACGCCGGGTACGTATCCATAGTCCTGCCAGCGCACAACGAGGAATCGACCATCGAAGCCGCGGTTACCGCCGCGAGGGCAGGACTCTCTGAACTGTCAGTCGACGGCGAAGTGATCGTCAGCGCGAGCGGGTGCACCGACAAGACCGCCAAGTTCGCAGAGGATGCAGGTGCGAAGGTCGTCGTTGCTCCTAAAGGGAAAGGTGAAGCGATCCTCTCGGGTGTGAAGTCCGCGCGGGGAGAGATCGTCTGCCTGATGGATGCTGACCTCGATTACTACGGCGAAACCCCACTTGTCGCGTTACTCGTCGAGCCCCTGATCCAAGGGATCGCCGACGCAACGATCTCGAACCTCTACTGGCGACCCATGTACCCCGACCAGTGGCTCAATGGGTTCTTTGCCCCGCTCGCCGGTCTGTTGCTTCCCGAAATCCTGCCGAAGGTTGGTTCCACACCATGGTCCGGTCAACGCGCCGCACGTCGGAGTCTCTGGCCGGACACGCTCCCGTCTGGCTTCACCTCAGACCTCGCTATCACGCTCCACTGGAATCAGCACGCCACCCAGTTGCGCCCCGTCCTCACCGACGACTGGTTCAATCCCATCCGGCCTAAGCCTGAGCTTCTTCAGCAGGACTTCCGGCTCCTCGTCGACCACGCGGTCAGTCGTGGCCGAATTTCCGCTGCGGCGACCCCGGAATTGGAGTCCTGGTTTCAGCACATCAATGCCCTCATCAACAGCTACGACGAGGCACACCCAGACCCGATGGGCTACGAACGCAACCTCTTCGAGACGGCACACCGCGAGCTTCAGCGACGAGTACTACGGGACTTCCGCGAGTGATCACCGCGAGCAGATCTTAGCCCCACAATCGAACGCCCCGGCGGCCATTGGTGCAACCTCACTGCCGGGGCGTTCCTATGTCTGCGGTACCCCCTAATCCCCATCCTGCTCGGGACGAAGGAGCGCCACAATCTGCGCCATACCGGTATTCAGCGTGCTGAAACCCTCCTGGACCTGCTGCTGAAGCTCGTCAAGCTGCCTGCCCTGATCGGAGAGCTGGCGACCCTGCTCAATCTGAGTCTCGCGCAGAGCATTCAACGTCCTCGTGTGCGCCCGAAGCTCCTCCCGGAAACCCGAGACATCACGATCAGCCGCACCCGCCAGCACACGAGCCGCTGCAGCGTCCTGCTGAACCTCCGCGACCGCACGCTCCAGGCGAGCAACCCGGCCCTCCAGCTCCTCCAGGTCTGCCACCGCTGCTCCTCTCCGCGACCGTCCGGTGACCATGCTACCGAGTCCCTCCTGCATGGTCCGGTGCGATGCCTGTGTTCAGAGTTTCTTTTCTTGTTCAAGGCGGCCCCTGCGGGGCCGCGCCGCTATCGGGCCGGGCACGCGGGGCCCGCCTCCGGCACCCACGCACCCGGCCCGGCGGCTGCACCTAGGGCCACGTCTCAAGAAGAAAGAATGTCCTCGCCGGACGGGCAGGTCTCCGAGATGGCCGGGACCGCGCGCACGTTGCGTCCGTGAGTGACCTGCCGCCATCCCGACGACCTCCCCAAGGGCTATCACGCCGCGTCAAGGGGGCAGTTCGGCCGGCACGCTGCGGACCGCGGAAAGGTGCCCCCTTGACCCGACGTGATCGGGCTGCGCCAGGTCGACGAGATGGCGGAGAGGCCACCCACTTGTAGTTACTCGGCAAAGAGCGGTGCTATGTAGTCAAACTGTCCACTGTCCAGCAAGGGCGATGGGAGCGGCTCTATAGCTCCTAGGTCCCTTCGCATCGCCCGCAACATGCCTAATCGGATATCTTCCATCGAAGACGTGCTTGTTTCCTGCTCACTCTTTCGCAGGTCACCCGCAATCTTGTGGAGAGAATAAGCAAATCTGTGGAACTCGGCGATTACCTCGGCGGATGCGATCATGAATAGCCGTGCGCGCATGGTATACAGCAGCTCCCACTTCTCGGTGAGAAGGCGCTGTGTTTCGCGGAGAGCATCGCCTTTGGCTTCACGTCTGGCGGCGATTGCGGGCGTAAACTCGAACGCCAGTCGAACTAGGTCGTCGTAGACTTCAACTCTCCGATTATAAAGACGGGATTGGCGCGCAACCTCGTGCTCCTGCCGGAGCCGTTCGTTCGCGTGCCTGCCTGTGCGCCAGGCTGAGATCCACTGAGCCGCTATGGCTGCGCTGCCAGCCACGACTGCCGTGATCACGGCGAACCACCACGGAGTATCGTTCACAGAGTAAGCCTATGGAGGTTTGCGCGTCCGATCCAGGTGGCAGGCTTGTTCCCGCCGGAAGCAAGCTCGCGCGCTGGTCCGGCACCTGCCCACGTTTTACCCTCGCCAAACGACAGCCGATTACCGTCAAGGGTGCCCGACGACGCTCGATTGCGTTTGCGAACAGTGCTGGCACTGGCTGATATGGATCATCAACAGCCAACGTCGCCCAACATGATCCACAAAAGCCGGTATCGCAGGTTCGCCCAGGACCGTGCGTACAACATTCGTCCAACACGGCACCAGTCGACGTCAGCCAACGTCGATCAATGACCGCCAAGTTCCCGCAGATCAGAAGCACCCCTCGGTCCAGTGCGCCAGGTCGCCATCGCAGCGAACGAGGTCAAGGGGTCGCAGGTTCAAATCCTGTCAGCCCGACCGGACGACGGGTTTCCGCAGCTCAGAGCAGCGGGAGCCCGTTTTTCATGTGGTCGCAGGTGTCCTTCCGGTCTAGCACAGCGCTCGGTGACACCTTGACTGGCGGCTCTCCGCATGCCGACCATTTTGGCTAAACAGGGTCTGCCCCGCCCTGCCAACGACGTGTGGCGCTCCTACGTCGGGGAGTGGGGCCGCAGCCTCCGCGCCGACAACAAACCCCACACCACCCGCTACAACTACGAACTCGCCGTCACCCAGGAGCCGCACCACGACAACGTCGCCGAGAACCCGGGGCGAGTTCCGGGTTCTCCCCGATGCGGCCAGCCCTCTCCCCCAAGAAGATCGGCAGCAGCCGAGTGAACGGGGGCCAGCATGCGGAAATGGACTGCGGCGATGGTATTGGGCATGGCCGCATTGACAGGCACGACAGGTATCGCGCAGGCCCAGGCCGCCGAGCCGGGCGAGAAGGCGTTAGCCGAGGCGGTCAGGCTCCGGCCGGACGAACCGCAGGCCGGGGTGATCGCCCATGTGGCCGGACCGGGACTGGACTGGTGGGGCAGTGACGGCGACCGGCACAGCGGCAGGCCGATCCGGCCGGATTCCGCCTACCGGACCGGCAGCGTCGACAAGACCTTCACAGCCGTGGTGGCCCTCCAACTGGCCGGCGAGCACCGCATCGACCTGGACCGTCCCGTGCAGGACTACCTGCCGGGCGCACTGCCGCCCCGATCCGCCGACGGCAGCTCCGGGTTCGGTCCCGTCACCATTCGCCAACTGCTGACCATGACCAGCGGACTGCCGGACATCGACGCGGGATCACCGCCCGCCACGCCGGACGAAATCATCCGCGAACGCTTCGCCTACCGGGATTTCACCCGCATCGTCGACGACACCCTGCGCCCGCGGGACCGGCCGTGGCCGGGCGAGGTGTTCCCGACAGGCACCCAGCAGGAGTACAACACGCTCAACTACCGCGTACTCGGAGACCTCATCGAGCGAGTCTCAGGACATTCCTTCGCCCGAGAAGTCCGATCCCGGATACTGCGTCCGCTGCGTCTGGACCACACCTTCCTGCCTGAGCGCGATCCGCGGATGCCGCAGCCGCATCTGGTGGGCTACGCGCGCGACAGCCGCGGCGACCTGGTCGATGTGAGCGCCCAACGCGGAGAACCGAACTTCATCACCTCCACCCCCAGCGACGTCCAGCGCTTCTTCGCCGCATTGTTCCGCAGCCAGCTACTCGCCCCCGCGCAACAGGCCGAACTGTTCGCCACCCCGGACGTTCCCTACCGCGACAAACGCAACTGCATTATGGTGGCGCGCCCCGGCAGGGCCTGCTTTTCAGCTGGTCTGATGCGTGCGGACCTGCCCGGCGGCCCCACAATATGGGGCAAGAGCGGCAGCAACCTCGGCTACACCGGCGCCGTCTTCGCCACCCGAGACTTCTCCCGGTCCGTCGTGGTGGCCACAAGCAACCAAGACCGTTCCGGTTCCCCTCCCCCGGTGACCATTCGACTGCTCATGACAGCATTCCTGAACTGACAATCCACACAGGACCCACGGCGAGCACATGGTGGTCCCGCGCCTGCGGCCGGACGCACAACGGCCGACCGACCGCACCCTGGATCAGGTCCAGGCCGCCATCGTGCCAAGTCCGCCGACACCCCACGCTGCCGAAGCACCCAGCGGCCAATGGAATCCGCGATCCGGCCGCCGCACAGCCGTTGGCCCGCACACCACCAGGTGAAAACCGCTCGGGCGACCAAACTCCTCGAAACACAAGCAGAAGAATGAGCTGAACCGGACGGGCCCGCGATCGTGACGGCAGAGGCACAGGTGGTGCAACGAGCTGCCTGACAACGGGCGCAGCTTGTACCTGTCACGAAAAACAGGCGCTGATTGTCACCCGCTGCGGTGCCTCGTTGGTTCAGCATGCGTGGCGAGAGGTCACTGCTCCGCCTTCCGGGCTCGGACTTCGTGCCCGTACCTGTTGGTCTGTTTGTGGACAGTCGGCGGTGTTTCCGGTGCCAGCCACACGGAGATCAGGTAGTGCTCGTCGGGGGTGTCGGCGTGGGAGCGATGTCGCGGCCGCGGGCGTGCACGCGCACCCGGCTTTTCCGCCTCACTCCGACAAGCGAACCGGAACCGCCCGTCCTTCTGACGCTGGGCGGACCCGGATACCACATCGACGGCATGAACATCCGCGCCGAAGAGAATCTATGGTTGTGGCCCGCGCCTCCTGCGGAAACTTTCGATTTCACCGCGGAGTGGCCAGCTTTCGGCATTCCGCTCACATCGACCGTAATCAACGGCAGGCAACTTCGCCACTTCCCGCCAGGAGAAAAATAGGCGGACAGAGTCGGCCGCCGCTCGGCCGGCGAGTTTTCCGCGCCACGCGGTGATCGCAGTTCCCTTCTTGCTCTCACTCTTGCGGCCCATTGTCGGCATCGATACGTTTCAGGCTAATCGAAACCGTCTGGGACGACAACGGGCGTCCGGGCCATGGTCCCACGTAATAATTTCCTCAAAGTCGAGCAGTACAAAGCTGCCGAACGCGTCTGATCAGAACTTCCCGCAAAAAAAGCTGCGGCCCTCTTCCGCCAGAGGACCGTAGCTTCCACCCGCCGTCGAGACGGCAGCTCACGGCTACTTGGGCGGCTCTCCGGACGACCGGGGTCTCCCTTGCTGAGCCCGATCTTTGGCCGCATCCAGTCGCGCCGCACACTGCACGGCCTGGCGCTGCCAGCGAGCACATATTCGGCTCCAAGCCGGGGTTCCGCTGACGACCCAGGACGCGGGTGTGAGCACAGGTTGCCCAAGACGAACGGATGACGGGCCGTGGCGGTCGGTTTCGGGCTCACCGGCGCGATCCGCCCCTGCGAATGCCGTTCCATGACGGACGGATCAGCTCCCACGGAGTGGGCAGCTCATGTGGCTCGCGCTGGCAAGGATCCAGCTCGGCACCGTCCTGATCGAAGAGATCGCGTTCCGCGGCGTGCTCCCGGCGCTGCTCGGAGCCAGCGAGCGGTGGCGGCCGGTGCTCAGCGCGTCCGTCCTGTTCGGACTGCGGCATCTGTTGCCGTCGCTCGCGCTCGCCCAGAACGCCGCCGTGAACCAGACGGCCTGCGGTCTGCCGCTCGCGACGGCCTCGGTGCTGGCGACGGTCGCTGCGGCGGGACCGGCGTATTCCTGTGCTGGTGGCGCTACACCGAGCGCGGGCTGCTCGCCCCGATGCCGGGGCGCCAATTCGGGCGGATCGGTGCTGGGCTGGGCGCTCGTCCCCCGCTGAGCGACCACGATCGGCGAAAGTCCCCGTGCCCGGGGAACTCCGGCCCTGCCCGGGGTCCCGCCGCGCCTGCCACTGTCGAACGCATCATCGGACGAGACGACAAGGCAGGTCGGTCATGGAACGCGGACTTCCCGACGACTACACCGTCACGACCGCGGTCGGGATGGCCGTCCGTGCGCCGTCGGTGCACAACTCCCAGCCGTGGCGGTTCGCGGTCGGGCACCGGTCCCTGCACCTCTATGCCGATCCGTCGCGGCAGCTCGCCCAGACCGACTCGAACGGCCGCGATCTGCTGATCAGCTGCGGGGCCGCGCTGCACCACGCGCGGATCGCCTTCGCCGCGCTCGGCTGGCGCGCGGAGGTGCATCGGCTGCCCAACCCGGCGGAGCCGGAGCATCTCGCTTCCATTGAGCTCCACCGGCACGAACCGACCCTCGACGAGGTCGCGCTCGCCGCCGCGATTCCCCGTCGCCGCACCGATCGCCGCCGCCACAGTTCCTGGCGCGTTCCGCGCGGGCATCTTGAGGCCATCGCCGAAACCGTGGCCGACGAAGGCGTCGTGGTGCGCCTCGCCGAGGACGCCGAGCGGTACTACTTGGCCACGGCGATCGAGGAAGCTTCGCTGCGGCATCGCCGCGATCCCGCCTACCAGATCGAACTCGCCGCGTGGAGCGGGCGGCACGCCTCCCCGGACGGAGTCCCTTCCCGCAACGCTCCCGTGCCGGACCAGACTCCTGGTGCGTTGCCCGGCCGTCAGTTCTCGGACCCGGAGTTGTCCGAAGCCGAAGGCGCGGCCGGCGAGGACGACGAAACAATGCTGCTAGTGCTGAGCACCGCGTCCGACGACCGCATGTCCCGGCTGCGCGCGGGCGAGGCCACGAGCGCCGCGCTGCTCACCGCGACCCGATTCGGCCTCGCCAGCTGCCCACTGACCGAGCCGCTCGAACTGCCCGACGTCCGCCGCACCGTCGAAGAGAAGGTCACCTCGGGCGCGTTCCCGCAGATGGTGCTGCGCGTGGGCTGGGCTCCGGCCAACGCGGACCCGTTGCCGGCCACTCCGCGGCGTGGGATCGACGAAGTGCTGCAGCCGCTCGAAGCCGCCGGCAACCGTGAATCCGGGAGAACACGATGATGTACTGGCACTACGGAACCGCCGCCGAATGGGTCGGCCCGGTCGTGATGAGCATCGTGGCTGTCGCGCTGCTCGCGGCGATCACTGTGGTCACCGCGCTTCTCGTCCGGCGCACCGCCGCATCCGGGCCGGAACACGACGCCGCCACGGCCATTCTGCGCCAGCGGTTCGCCCGCGGCGAGATCGACCAGGACGAGTACGACCGGCGTCGCGAAGCGCTCCGGCACTGACCGGACCGATTCGCCGGACAGGCATCCTCGCGTCGCGGCGGGCACTGGCTCCCGAAGAACCTGGCGAGCTGCAACGCGCACCGGTCGTCCTCGGTCCCACGGCGCGGGGTCGTTGTCCCCTTCCCCGCCCCCGGATCGCGTTGGTTGGCGGGATCCGACCGAGAGGCTCGTGACATGCAGACCGTGGACGTCGGCGAACTGGCGGTGTCGGCCTACCGCACAGTCGCCTACGAAGAGACCGCGCGGCGCAACGCGGGCGAGGAGAGCTTCCGCGACGGGGACTTCGTCTTCGTGCACGACCCGCAGCCCGCCGCCATTTTGTCCTTTGCGGACAAGGCGAACGCGAAGCGGGTGTGGCGGTGGTACCTAGACACCTCACAGCCGCAGCCGGAAACGTGGGACTACGTGGCGAAGTTCGTCGACGGTGCTGGACGACCGGACCGCCGGCTGCCGAGACGATTTCCTCGGGACGGCAAGGAAAGGACCATCATGACCACCCGTCGATGGCACGGCGGCCAGCTCCGCTGGAACACCGAATCGCAGGCCTGGTCGATCCTGGCGCCCGGCAGGCAGGACCGGCCGCACGTGAGCGGCCGCGCGGGCTGCCCGTTCTGCCCGGGCCCCGGGGAGGACACCCCGCCGGAGACGTGGCGGCTGCCGGACGGCGACGGCTGGCTCGTCCGCACCGTGCCGAACCGGTACGCGCTGTCCGACCGGCACGAAATCGTCATCGAATCACCGCGCCACGACTGGGATCTTTCGACCGCGACTGTCGCCGAGGCGGCTGCCGTGCTGTCCGCGTGGCAAACCCGGCACCGTGAACTCCGCGCGGGAGCCGCGCAGATCGCGGTCTTCCGCAACCACGGCCCCGCGGCCGGGATCTCCCTCGCCCATCCGCACTCGCAGATCGCCGGCCTGCCGGTGCTCTCCGAATCGGCGCGCCGGAACCTCGAGGTCACCCGCGAGCACCACGCCAGAACCGGGCGCAGGCTCGCCGAGGACCTGCTGGCCGTCGAGTTGAGCACCGGGAGCCGGATCGTCTCCGCCGACGAGGAGATCGTCGCCTTCAGCCCGTTCTCCGGCACCGCGAACTACGAGGTGTGGTTCGTGCCGCGGACGCCGGCCGCGGATTTCGCCGCCGCGCCGCGCTCGACCGTCGACGCGCTCGCCCGGGCCCTGCGGACTGTGCTGGCCGCACTGCGCGGCGAACTCTCCGACCCCGCCTACAACCTCGTGGTCCACACCGCCCCCACCGGTTACGAGGACGCCCCGTTCGCCGCGTGGTCGGTGCGGCTGGCGCCCCGGCTCGAAATCGCCGCGGGCCTCGAACTCGCCACCGGGATCCCGGTCGTCACCGTGGCCCCGGAAACGGCCGCGGCCCGGCTCCGCGCGCGGATCGCGCCCAGCCTGGTGTCTTGAACCAGTACGGCCCGAAGGAGAAACGACCATGAAGGCACACCAGTTCGTCGTCGTCGGAGTGGACGGCTCCAGCGCGAGCGTCGGAGCGTTGCTCTGGGCCGCGGAGGCCGCCGCGGCCAGCGGGGCCGAACTGCGCGTCGTGGCGGCGTGGCTGCACGACCCGCTGCTTGACGACCTTTCGATCGGCCGGAACGTCGACGAGGCCGGCAAGGCGCATCGGGCTGAACTGGAGGCGTTCGTAGCCGAAACCGTCAAGACGCCGCCGGAGACAGTGCGGTGTTCGGCGCCGGAGGGCGACGCCGCGAGCATGCTGATCGACTGTGCCCGCAACGCGGCTTTGCTCGTCGTCGGCAGCCACGGCAAAGGTCTGGTCCGGCAAGCTCTCACCGGGTCGGTGAGCACCGCCTGCTTGCGGCGCGCGTCGTGTCCGGTCGCCGTCGTTCCGCCGCATGCCCTGACCCCGGAAAGCCGGCTCGGCCGGAAAGTCGCGGAGATCGCCGGGAGCTGAACCGCGGCGAGTCAGTTCCGCGGTTCGCTCAGCAGGCGCCGCACGGTCCGCACCACCACGGGAACGGCGGCGCGGACCGCGGCCGTCAGCCCGGTGCCCAGCCCCAGGTCCGCCGCCTCGACCGCGTAGACGACCAGCCGCCCGGGCATCCGGCCGAGCGCCGCGCCGAGCCGCACCGCGTCCGGGATGCCGAGCGCGTGCGAACCGCCCGCGGTCACGGTGTGCGGCCATCGGTCCACAGTGGAATTCCAGATCCGGCCGGGCGTGCTGGGTTCGCAGAGCACCGCGTCGACCACGACCGCGGTGTCGGCCTCGGACCAGGCGGCGAGCAAGCCGGTGGGCTCCCCGTCGCACAGCATGAGCGGGACGCCCGGAATCGGGTCCTCCTCGAGCGCGGCGAGCACCGCCAGCGCCACCCCGTCGTCGCGCCGGTACTCGTTGCCGACTCCGATCACGACCGCCCGGTTCACCGTTCCTCCCTGGAGAACTCGAGGAAGTGCGCCGAGCAGGAGATGCACGGGTCGTAGTTCCGGATCGTGCGTTCGGCCAGTGCGGTCAGGGCGGCGTCGTCGGAGTCGAGGCGTTCGCCGAGCACGTGCCGCAGGTCGGCTTCGATCGCGGCCTGGTTCTGCGAGGTCGGCGGGACGATGTCCGCCGTCTGGACAAGGCCCGCCGCGTCGAGTTCGTAACGGTGGTACAGCGTGCCTCTTGGCGCTTCGCTGATGCCGTGGCCGATGCCTGCGCGCGGCGGCACTTCGACGTGCGCGCGTGGCGGTCGTTCGTAGCTGTCCAGGATCCGCAGCGCTTCCTCGATCGCGTACACGACCTCCACCCCGCGTACGAGAATGCTGCGGAACGGGTTTCGGCACACCGGGCCCAGCCCGGCTTCGGCGGCGACCTGCCGGGCGGTCTCGGAAAGCCGGTCCGAGTTCAGCGTGTAGCGGGCGAGCGGGCCGGTCAGGTAGCAATGCCCGTCGAGTTCCGCGTGCAGCGCGGTGGAGTGCGGGACCTGCTTTTCCACTACGTGCGCGGAGAATTCGGCCGGAGGGAACGCCAGCCCGGACGCGGTCCGCAGCTCCCCGCCGGCGATCGCGTACCTTCCCGGCTCCGCCGCGGCGAGCAGATCGTGGTCGAGTTCGACGTCGGGGAACTCGAAGCCGGCCGCCCACCGCACGGTGGCGATCGCGTCGTCGAGCGCCCGCCGCAGCCTTTCGGCCAGCGGCCGCGATTCGGCTCGCGTCGGCAGCGAGTAGAACCCGCCGACCCGGACGTTCACCGGATGGATCGCCCGCCCGCCGACGGTCTCCATCAGCGTGTTCCCGGCCTTCTTCAGCGCCAGGCCCCGCTCGACGACGCCCCGGTCGGCGTCCGCGAGGGCGATCGCGTCCGGCAGCCCGAGGAAATCCGGGGCGTGCAGGAGGTAGATGTGCAGGGTGTGGCTGGAGATCCACTCGCCGCAGTAGAGCAGCCTGCGCATTTCGGCGAGCGGCTGGTCGAGCGTGACCCCGCAGGCGTCCTCGATCGCGTTGCACGCGCTGGTCTGGTACGCCACCGGGCAGATGCCGCAGATCCGGGCGGTGATGTCCGGCGGTTCGGTGTGCGCGCGACCGCGCAGGAACGCCTCGAAAAACCGCGGCGGCTCGTAGATGTTCAGCTCCGCGCGCTCCACCCGGCCGTCGGCGATCCGCACCCGCAGCGCGCCCTCGCCCTCGACGCGGGCGAGCGAGCTGACGTGAAGCTGTCTGCTGCGATGACTCATTTCTCCCCCGGTTCGCGTCGCGTCTCCGCGACGGTGAAGGTGCTGAACACGCGGTCCACGTCGTCCTCGCTCATCCCCCGCGAACGCAGCAGCGGAATGAGCACCGGCGTGTTCGGCTTCGCCATCGGACCGAAACAGCCGAAGCAGCCGCGCCGGACGCCCGGGCACAGCGCGCCGCAGCCGGCCCGGGTGACCGGGCCGAGGCACGGCGTCCCGCCCGCGACGAGCAGGCAGGTGAGCCCGCGGCGTTTGCATTCGGTGCAGACGCTGGTATCCGGCAAGTCCGGTTCCCGTCCGGCCAGCAGCGCGGTGATCGTGGCGAGCAGTTGCCCGCGGTCGATCGGGCAGCCGTGCAGCTCGTAGTCCACCGGCACGTGCGCCGAGATCGGCGTCGAGGTCGCCAGGGTTTCGACGTACCGCGGGTGTGCGTACACAACGGACGCGAACTCCCCGACGTCGGCGAAGTTCCGCAGCGCCTGGACGCCGCCGGCGGTGGCACAGGCCCCGACCGTCACGAGGACCTTCGAGATGTCCCGGACCTGCCGGATCCGCTCCAGATCTCCAGGCGTGGTCACGGATCCTTCGACCAGCGACACGTCGTACGGACCGGGCAGCACGGCGCTGGAGGCTTCGAGGAAATGCGCGATCCGCACCTGCCCGGCCAGTTCGAGAAGTTCGTCCTCGCAGTCGAGCAAGGTCAGCTGGCAGCCGTCGCAGGAGGCGAACTTCCAGACCGCGAGCGTCGGGGCGGGCATCACAGCTCCTTCACCGCGAGCAGCGGGCCCGCGACCGTGTAGTCGACGACCGGGCCGTCCCGGCAGACCAGCAGCGGCCCGAGCTGGCAGTGCCCGCAGAGTCCGATCCCGCATTTCATGGCCCGTTCGAGCGAGACCCGGATCGCGGACGCGGGCACCCGTTTCTTCCTCAGCACTTCCGCGCACGCGCGCATCATCGGCTCGGGACCGCACAGGAACGCGCGGGTCGCCAAGGGATCGAGGGCCAGCGCCGCGAGCGGCCCGGTCACGAAGCCGACCGGGCCGGACCAGCCCGCGGCCGGACGGTCGACCGTGCGCAGCACCTCGACGTCGTGCCGCCGCGTCCAGGAATCCAGCTCGTGCGGGAACAGGAACTCCTCCGGGGCACGCGCGCCCGCCACCACGACGAGCCGCCGGTAGCGGTCGCGGTCCTCCAGCACCGCCGCGAGCACCGGCCGCAACGGGCACAGCCCCGCACCGCCCGCGACGATCACGACGTCGCACCCCGCCGCGTCCTCGACGTCCCAGCTGGTGCCGTACGGCCCGCGCACGCCGACGACGCAGCCGGTCGTCAGGTCGTGCAACGCCCGGCTGACCGCGCCGACCGCGCGGATCGTATGCGTCGGGCCCGGCCCGCTGACCGAGATCGCGACCTCGCCGACTCCGTGGGCGTACAGCATCATGAACTGGCCGAGCTTCGCCTCGCCGACTGGCTCGTGCACCGGCTCCAGCCGGAGCGTGACCGAGTCCGCGGTCTCGACCACTCGTCCGGAAACCCGGTACGGCACCGGAAGCATCGGCTCCGCCGTCATCCGCCCGCTCCGGTCAGCTTCGCGGCTTCCTCGGTGATGTCGATCCCGGCCGGGCACCAGGCGATGCACCGGCCGCAGCCGACACAGCCGGAGGACCCGAACTGTTCGTGCCAGGTGCCGAGCTTGTGGCTGAACCACTGCCGGTACCGGCTCGCCCCGGAGGTCCGGACGCTTCCGCCGTGCACGTAGGAGAAGTCGAGTTCGAAACAGGACGCCCAGCGCTGGCTGCGCCCGGCGAGCCCGCCGGAGAGGTCGGTGTGGTCCTCGGTGGTGGTGCAGAAGCACGTGGGGCACACCATGGTGCAGTTCGCGCAGGTGAGACAGCGGCCGGCGACTTCCTCCCACAGCGGCGATTCCCGGGCTTCCCGGATCGCCGTGGGCAGGTCGGCGTCCGGCATCGCCCGGCCCATCCGGCCCGCCGCCGCGGCCACCTCCGCCCGGGCCTCGCCGGCTTCGGACGGCGACGCCGGACGCGTGCGGATCCGGTCCAGCAGCCGCTCGCCCGCCGGGCTGCCGGATTCGATCACGAAGCGGTGCTCGCGCTCGCCCGCACGTTCGGTGAGCGCGAGGTCGTAGCCGGGTCCCGCGGCGGGCCCGGTGCCCATCGAGGCGCAGAAGCACACTCCGCCCGGTTCGGTGCAATTCACCGCGATCAGGAACAGTTCGCTCCTGCGCCGCCGGTACGCGCCGTCCGGATGCGCTCCCGAGCCGAGCACGCGGTCGAGGATCGCGATCGCGGCCAGATCGCAGCCGCGCACCCCGAGGAACGCGTAGCGGACGTGCTCGGGCTCGTCCGCGGTGAACCGGCCGTCCGGCGCGGCTTCGAAAAGCTTGCGGTGCGGCGGATGCAGGTAGCGTTTCCACGCCTGCGGACCGGCCGAATGGGCGAATACGGCAGCGTCGTCGCGGCGGTGCAACCGATACTGCCCAGGTCCGGTCGTGACTCCCCAGCCCGCGGGAAGTTGCGCGGCGCAGTCCAGTTCCGCCAGCACGATCGCGTCGTCGCGCACGGTCGGGCCGATCACCCGGTACCCGTCCGCGATCAAAGCGCCCACGAGCGCGTCCAGCCCGGCGAGGTCGATCGTCGCCGCGCCGCCTGCCGTTGCCTGCTCAGCCTCCACCCCGCCACTGAACCGGGACGGCGCGAAGGCGGCCTAGAGCCGAAGGTCACCGGTGAACCCGGTCAAGGGACCAAAGGCACTTCGCCGGATGCTTCCTGCCCCTGTCCGCCGCGGCGGCCCCCGCGAGACCGTGACGCCCGGAGCACGCGGCGGGAGGGGCGGCATGACGGACAACAGGATCGGCGGCCGGGTGCGGATCGACGTGCGAGGCACCGTGCAGGGCGTCGGATTCCGCCCGTTCGTCCACCGGCTGGCCACCGAACTGGGACTCGACGGCGACGTGCGCAACGCGGGCGGCTGCGTCGTGATCCGCTTGGCCGGCAAGCGGATCGGCGACTTCCTCCCGAGGCTGACGGCCAGCGCGCCGCCGAACGCCAGCGTCACCGGGGTCGACGTGACCGGACTTCCCGCCCGCGACCGGCTCGCCCCCGGGTTCCGCATCGCGCCGAGCACCGCGGGCCGCGGCGGCGAGGTGCCGCCGGACCTGGCGACCTGCCCGGACTGCGTCCGCGAACTGTTCGACCCGGCCGACCGCAGGCACCGCTACCCGTTCCTGTCCTGCACCGCGTGCGGCCCGCGGGCGACCATCCTCCGGCGGCTGCCCTACGACCGGGTCAGCACCTCGATGCGCTCGTTCCCGCTGTGCCCGGCTTGCGCGGCCGAGTACCGGGACCCGGCCGACCGGCGCTTCCACGCCGAACCGATCGCCTGCCCGGACTGCGGGCCTCGGCTGTCGTGGTCGGCGACCCGCGGCGAGAACGCCCTCGCCGCGGCGTGCGCGGTACTCGCCGACGGCGGAATCGTCGCGGTGAAAGGACTTGGCGGCTACCAGCTGGTGTGCGACGCGGACGACGAATCCGCGATCCAGCGGCTGCGCCAGGGCAAAGCACGCCCGGCCAAGCCGCTCGCAGTCCTCGCCGAAGGCCTCGCCGGAGCCCGCCTTCTGTCTTTTGTGGACGCCGCGGCGGCGGAATTGCTGACGTCAGCCGAAGCCCCCATCGTGCTGCTCCCCCGCCGCCCCGGCGCTTCGCTCGCCGAAGGGATCGCGCCTGGGCTCGCCGAGATCGGCGTGTTCCTCGCGACGACGCCGCTGCACCACCTCTTGCTGGCCGCGCTTTCCCGACCGCTCGTGGTGACAAGCGGCAACTGCTCCGGCGGCCCGATCGTCGTGGACGACGCCGACGCGCTCACGACGCTCGGCCCGATCTGCGACGGCATCCTCGGCCATGACCGGCCGATCTGGTCCCGCTACGACGATTCCGTCGCACGCACCAGGCACGGCCGCATCAGCCTCGTCCGCCGGGCGCGCGGTTATGCCCCGGCCGCACTGCCCCTCCCGTTCCCCGCGCCGGAACCGGTGCTCGCGCTCGGCGCCCAGCTGAAGCACACCTGCACGCTGGCCCGCGACGAGCTGGCCCATCTCGGGCCGCACACCGGCGATCTGGAGAACGCCGAGACGTTCACCGCGTTCAAGCGCACCGCCGGGGATCTGCTCCGCTGGCACCAAACCGCACCGGACTGGTGCGCGCACGACCTGCACCCGGGCTACCTGTCCACGCAATACGCCCGCCGCTGGCCCGAAACCCGCAGGATCCCGGTGCAGCACCACCACGCGCACGTCGCCGCGACCGCCGCCGAGCACGGCGTGACCGAGCCGTTCGTCGGGGTCGCGCTGGACGGGCTCGGGCTCGGCACCGACGGCACGTTCTGGGGCGGCGAAATCCTCCTTGCCCGGCACCGGGACTTCAGCCGGTTCGGCCGGTTCGCGACCGCGCCGATGCCCGGCGGGGCCGCCGCCGTGCGCCGCCCGGCCCGGATGGCCTTGGGCTACCTCTACGGAGCCGAATCGTTCGGTTCGCCGATCCCGGAACACCTCGCCGCCGGCCTTCTGTCCCGAGTGGACGATCAGGAGCGGTCGGTCGTCCGGACCGCGGTGGCGCGCACCTTCAACTGCCCTCGCGCTTCCAGCGCCGGCCGGCTTTTCGACGCGATGAGCGCGTTCCTCGGTCTCTGCGACGACACCAGCTACGAAGGCGAAGCCGCCGTCCGGCTCGAAGCGGCCGCGGCCGGCCACGACGCCCGTGCCGCGCTGGATTGGGAGCTGCACGAGCAGGACGGCCTCTGGGTCTACGACCCCGTGCCGACCTTGTGCGACGCCTTGCGGTCCACATCGGACTCACCGGTCGGCGAGGTTGCCGCCCGGTTCCATCGCACGGTGGCAGAGGTCGTCGTCGCCATGGCCTCGAAGGCCGCAGCCGCATGGGGCACCGACATCGTCTGTCTCGGCGGCGGGGTGTTCCAGAACAGCCTGCTGACCGCTCGGGTCCTCGACGGCCTCGCCCGGGCGGGGCTGCGAGCGCTCGCCGGCGAGCGCGTCCCGATGAACGACGGCGGCATCAGCTACGGCCAGGCGGCGGTCGCCTGCGCCCGGATGAACGAGAGGTGAGTCCGATGTGCCTCGGGATTCCCGGCCGGATCGTCGAGGTGGCCGACGGCCCGGCGCTGCGCATGGGCACGGTCGACTTCGACGGCGTGCGCCGGCCGGTGTGCCTGGCCTACGCCCCGGACGCCGGTGTCGGCGACTACGTGATCGTGCACGTCGGGTTCGCGATCAGCCGCGTCGACGAGGCGGAGGCCGCCAAGACCCTCGCGGTGCTGCGCGCCATCCCCGACGCGCTGGAAAGCGAACTCGGCCCGGAGGCCGCCCGGTGAAATACCTCGACGAATACCGCGACCCGGTGCTGGCCCGCCGCCTGCTGGCCGAACTGCGGGCGACCGCCACCAAGCCGTGGGCGATCATGGAGGTGTGCGGCGGGCAGACGCACACCCTCGTCCGCCAGGGCATCGACGAACTGCTGCCGGCCGGGATGCGGATGATCCACGGACCCGGCTGCCCGGTCTGCGTGACCCCGCTGGCGACCGTCGACAAAGCCGTCGCTCTCGCCGGGCTCCCGGACGTGATCTTCACCAGCTACGGCGACATGCTGCGGGTGCCCGGCACGGCCGGGGATCTGCTCGGCGTCAAGGCCAGGGGCGGCGACGTGCGGGTGGTGTACACCCCGCTCGACGCCGTGGCGATCGCACGGGAGAACCCGGGCCGGGAGGTGGTGTTCTTCGCCGTCGGATTCGAGACCACCGCACCGGCCAACGCGATGGCCGTCCTGCACGCCGCCGCCACCGGCGTGGCCAATTTTTCCGTGCTGGTCAGCCACGTCCTGGTGCCGCCCGCGATCACCGCGGTCCTCGACGCGCCGGACAACCAGGTGCAGGCTTTCCTCGCCGCCGGACACGTGTGCGCGGTCATGGGCTGGACGGAATACGAACCGATCGCCGCGAAGTACGGCGTGCCGGTCGTGGTGACCGGATTCGAGCCGCTCGATCTGCTCGAAGGCATCGTGCTCGCGGTGCGGCAGCTCGAAACCGGCCGTGCGACCGTCGAAAACCAATACTCGCGCGCGGTCCGCCGCGACGGCAACACCGCCGCCCAGGACGCCGTCCGGCGGGTTTTCCGGGTGACCGAACGAACCTGGCGCGGGATCGGCCCGATTCCGGCGAGCGGGCTGGCACTCGCCCCCGCTTACGCCGCCTACGACGCCGAGGAACGCTTTCCCGGTGGCGAAACCCACGCCGTCGCACACCCCGACTGCATCGCCGGCCAGATCCTTCGCGGCACCGCCGTGCCCACCGACTGCTCCGCCTACGGCACCCGCTGCACCCCGCTCGCCCCGCTCGGCGCGCCGATGGTCTCCGCGGAGGGCACGTGCGCGGCGTTCCACCACGCCGGACGGCGCCGGTCCACTGTGGAGGGTCCGCGATGACGACTATCGACCCGGAACGGCTTTCGTGCCCCGCGCCCGCCGCCGAGACCGAACGCGTCCTGCTCGGCCACGGCTCCGGCGGACGGATGTCAGCCGACCTGCTGGCCGCCGCGATCACCTGCGAACTCGGCGAACCCGGACCGCTCGAAGACGCCGCGCTGGTCGGCTCGAATCTCGTGGTCAGCACGGACGGTTTCGTGGTCACGCCCCGGTTTTTCCCGGGCGGCGACATCGGCTCGCTCGCCGTGCACGGCACGGTCAACGACCTCGCGATGCGCGGTGCCCGCCCGATCGCGCTCACTCTCGCGTACATCCTCGAAGAGGGCCTGCCGCTGGCCGAACTGCGCGCGATCACCGCTTCGGTCGCAGCGGCCGCGAGCGGCTGCGGAATCCGCGTGGTCACCGGCGACACCAAGGTGGTCAGCCATGGCAGCGCCGACGGCTGTTACCTCACGACCACGGGAATCGGCGAACTGCTTCCCGGCGCCGCGCCCACCGCGTCCGGCGGGAAGCCGGGTGACGTCGTGCTGCTGTCCGGGCCGATCGGTGCGCACGGCACCGCGATCCTCAGCGTCCGCGAGGGACTCCAGTTCGACTCGGACATCCGCTCTGACAGCCGGCCGCTGCACCGGCTCGTCGCCGCCATGATCGCCGCGGGCGGACCGGACGTGCACGCGCTGCGCGACCCGACCCGGGGCGGTCTCGCCTCCGCGCTCAACGAACTCGCCGAAGCCTCCGAGGTCACCGTCGAGATCTCCGAAGCGGACGTCCCCGTGCCCGTCCCGGTCGCTTCGGCGTGCGAACTGCTCGGGCTCGATCCCTTGCACGTCGCGAACGAAGGCTGTCTCGTGGCCTTCGTCGCCCCGCACGCCGCTGACGCGGTGCTCGCCGCGATGCACGGCCACCCGGCCGGACGCGACGCACGGGCGATCGGCGTCCTCCGTCCCGGCGGAGGACCCGCTCCCGTCGTCGCCCGCACCCTCGTCGGCTCGACCCGCGTCGTCGACCTGCTCATCGGCGAACAGCTCCCGCGGATCTGCTGACCGGCCGCCTCACGGATGGGTGCGCTTCTCCTGCTCGGCATCCCATTCGCGCTGCCATTCGGCCAGCCGGTGCCGATTCAGCGCGAACGCCGTGCCGCCGCACACCGCGGCCAGCAGCAAGCACACCGACACCCACAGCCCCACTGCCGCGCACACCGCGTCGACCAGCACGGCCGCGGCGGTCAGCGGCGGCGGCACCGGATTTCCCGCTCGGTCCACCCAGATCGAGAGCTGGTCGCCGCGCCGTGCGCCCTCGTCCGCGGCGATCTTGCCGACGCGGCGCGAGCCGTCCGGAGCCTGCCAGACCGCTTCGGTCGGGGCCGAGTTCGCGACGACGCCACTGCGTCCGCTCACCGTGGTCGGCGGGCCGTCGGCCAGCAGGACCGCGGTAGCCGGGCTGCGCTGCGCCACCTGCTCGGCCGAAACGGGTTTCTGCGTCCCGTAAAGCTCGGATCCGACGGCCGCCGAGAACGGGACAGCGGCCAGCGCGACGAGAACCGCCGCGAGGAGAAGACCGGACTGGAACCGGTCCGAGGGCCGGGCCACCGAACCGCGCCCGGGAACGAGCATGTGCCACCACCGCACGACGCGGTCAGCCGACTTCATCATCTCCCGCACCTTCCGTGAGGCTTCGCCGTTCTGCCACCAGAATCGCCGGAATCCCACCCCGTCCGAAGAGGAATTCCGCCCGGAAGCGCGGGCCGCCGGGCCTGCTTCGGAGGGCACTGCGGCGGGGACCTAAGCCCCTTGGCGCACGGGGGTCCCGGGGTGGAGCGTCGAACCGGGCCGAGACGAACGGAGACTCCCATGCACGCGCGCGACATCATGACCACGCCGGTGATCGCGGTGACCTCCTCGGCGCCCCTGCCCGAGGCGGGCAGGCTGATGGCCCGGCACGGATTCACCGCCCTGCCGGTCGTCGACACCCGGGGGCGGCTGCTGGGGCTGCTGACCGAGGAGGACGTGATCCGGGCGGCGATTCCCGGCGACGTGGACCCGGACGCCGGCGCGATGATCGTCGGGCGCCGCACCGCCGGGGCGGTCATGCGCACCCCGGGCCTGGGCGCGGCGGCCGATCTGGAGTGCGGCGAACTGGCCCGCCGCATGACCGAAGCCGGGATCCGCTCGCTCCCGGTGCTGGACGACGGCGTGCTCGTCGGCATGGTCACGTTCCAGGACGTGCTCCGGGTGCTTCCTGCGGCTGGGGCGTCCTGAGCGGAGCGGCCACGGCTGGATTCCGGCGCCGGGCGCCCTCAGCGGATCGGTTGCGGCGCCAGGCTTCCGGTGCGGTCCGGCGCTGCGAACGTCCGTGAGGGGAACCCTGAGGGACTCTGAGTACCTCAGGGTTCCCCTCACGGACGACTAGCGGGCTTCTGCTTCCTTGCGGGGCCGATCCTGAGCGGGTTGGTCACAGCACTGGGACTTCCGGCGCGCTCCGCACCGTCGTCACTTCCGCGGCGGGACGTCGCGCGGTCATCCGCGTCGGCAGGCCGTACCCGACGCGCAGCAGTGTGTGCACCTGCCCGAGCCCGCGGAACGCCTCCAGCAGCTGCGCCCGCGTCGACCGTGCCTCGAACGGCTGGGACAGGAACGACGTCGCCAGCCCCTCGGCGGTCGCGGTCAGCAGGACGCGTTCCATGATCATCCCGCCGCGGACGTCGGCGGCCATGCCCTGGTCCCGGGTCAGCACCGCGGCCAGCACCGGATCCTGCTCGAACGGCCGCGGCGGAATCGACTGATTCGCGTGCGACGCGCGGAGCGACACCGCTCCCGGCAGGTCGGCGGGCGGCCCGAACGCGGCGGTGGGCACGCCGTCCGGGCAGTCCAGTTCGCGGCCCGTCCACTTCGCGGCCTCTGCCCGGAATTCCGCGTCTGTGGCCTGTTCGGTTTCCGCCCGCCGGATGAGCGCGGATACCTGCGCGTAGCGGCCCGAAGCGTCCAGGAACTCGAGCTGGCCGCCCTCGCCCAGTGCGGCCGAGCGCAGCAGCGACCGCGCGGACACCGGCACTGGCCGGTCGGACAGCGGACGCCGGTTGGTGTGCCGCCGGAAGATCGCTCCGGCGAGCCGAAGGTCCACAGTGGACGGACGGGTGTTCCCCTCGATCGAAACCGCCGCCAGCAGATCGCGGTCAGCCGCCTCCGGGGCGATCCGCACGCGGCTGCGCACGCCGTTGACCCGCAAGGTGAGCACCAGGTTGCACACCGCCGCGCCGCAGGACAGCCGAGCCTCGCGCCCGGCCGGGTCGGCGACCGGCAGGACGCGGTCGCGGTCCAGCCACACCTCGATCCGAGGCCCGTCGACGACGAACCGCCACGGCTGGGTGTTCTGCGGGGACGGAGCGCGCACCGCGGCGGCGAGCGCTTGGTCGACGGCAAGGGGCAGGGGAACGTTCATGGCAGTCTCCGCGTGAGTGGGCACTGAACCGAGCGTCGCTTCCGGGGGCCCCGCGAAGTACCGGAGCCTGTCCCGAATTCGAGGGACCAATCGCAGGCGTTCATTCGGGGCGGCTGGAACCGTCGGGAAAGAGCAGGTCGCCCAGCGGCAGCCGAGGCGACGCCGGGGCCGCCGAAACCGGGCGCCCGCACCGAAAGACCGCCTGCGGCAGCCCGGGAAGGCCGAGCCGCTCCGCGAGGTGTTCCCGGAAGCCGGTCAGGTGCAGCGGCTGGGTGAGGACGGATCCGGCCAGGCCGTGCACGGTTGCCTCCAGCCACACTCGCTCGAGCGCGGCGCCCACGGCGAGGTGTGCCCGTCTCGTGTCGTCGGCAGTGCAGAACAGCACGAGGGTTTCCGCCGCGAGCTGTTCGGCCAGCCGGAGGTCGTCGGGGACCGGAGTCGTCCGGCGGACGAGGCCCGCGGCGGGCAGCGGTCCGTCGCCGAACGCCGCTTCCGGCACCCCGTCGACCGCGCCCAGCGCGTAGCGGCCGAAGGTGTGCGCGGTCCAGATGTCCAATTCGCGCTGGTAAGCCGCGTCGGAGCGGAACACCCGCGTCGCGAAGCCGAGCATCTGCGCGAGCACGTCGACCTTCGCCGGTGCCAGCGCATGCACCGCGGGCTCTCCGGCCGCGCCAAGCAGTTCGACAAGGACCTCGTCGCGCACTCGTCCCGGTGCGAAATCGCGGCGATAGCTCCGGCGGCGGCCGATCGCGCGGCAACGCGCCAAGTCCTCGGCCGCCGGAGCGCCGCCGGGTCTCGTGTGGACAGTCGCGGTCACCTCGCCGGACAGGGGGAAGGATGTAGCGATTTCGCGGCAGAGCGCTCGCGCGGCGAGCTGGAGGTTCGCGAGCGCGGCTCCGCACGAGAGCAGGCGATCCCGGCCTTCGGGATCGTGCCAGGGCAGCGCGACGTCGACGCATTCGACGAGATCGACGTCCGCTCCGCGGACCCGCAGCCGCCAGGGCTGACTGTTGTGCACCGACGGGGCCCTGCTGACCGCCCGGACAAGCGCCGCCGTTTCGACGGGGGCAAGTTCCGCGGTCGCCGAGGTTTTCATGATCACTCCAGGAGCTGGCATCCGGTGTGCCAGAACGTTCATGCTGACGGCCCACAGCGCGTGCTGCTGGGGCCGAAAGTCATCGCGACCAGTGCAGACGTCCCCGTGCACAGCGATGACCTCCGGCCCTGTCCCGCCGTGCGTTCCCTGCCGCACGATCAGCCGTATCCCAGTGAAAGGGGCAGGAACATGAACTCTCCCGGCCGGTTCATCGTCGTCGGCGTCGACGGCTCACCGCACGGCGACGCAGCCCTGCGCTGGGCGCTGCGGGTCGCCGCGCGACCGGGCGACCGCGTGCACGCTGTCGTGGTGCGCCCGGTGGAGGCGCTGCTTCCCGGAACGTCGCTCACGTTCCACCCGCACGGCCGCCGCCCTGGCGGGAATTCCCCGGCGCACGAACACATCGCGAGCACCCAGCGGGAATTCCCGGACGCTCCGGACGTGTCGGTCGCCAGTCCGCACGGCGATCCGGCGACGGAACTGGTCACCGCCTCCGCGGACGCCGATCTGCTGGTGGTCGGAGCGCACGGGGCCGGGCCCGCGCTGAAACTGCCGCTGGGCAGCGTTTCCGAGGAATGCGTGCGGTATTCGCGGTGTCCGGTGGTGGTCATCACGCCGGAAGCGGCACGGCGGCTGGTTCCCGCCCCGGTTCCCGCGGACGAACGATGACTCTCCGGGTGGCGTCCGCGGGTCAGCTCAGCGCCGATCAGGTGACCTCGGTGCTGCGCTCGGCCACGCTCGCCCCGTCCACGCACAACACCCAGCCCTGGCTGTTCAGCAACGGAGCGGCGGGCATCGAACTGTACGCGGACGCCGACCGCACGCTGCCCGTGGCGGACCCGGACCGGCGCGAACTCTTGCTCTCCTGCGGGGCCGCGCTGTTCAACCTGCGTACCGCGATCCACGCGACCGGGTTCCAGCCCGCTGCCACCCTGCTGCCCCGCCGCGGCGACCCCGACCTGCTCGCCCTCGTGCGGCCGCGGTCCCCGGCCACGATCGACCGCCGGATCGCTTCCCTCGCCAAGGCCATCCCCCGCCGGCACACCAACCGCACGCCGTTCGCCGCCAGCCCGGTGCCCGCCGAGGCGGTCGGGTCCCTGCGGCACGCGGCCGAGATAGAACACGCCTGGATGCCGCGGCTCGACGCAGAACAACTCGACGGGCTCAAGGAACTGGTCGGCGAAAGCCACCGCCTCCAGGCGAACGACCCCGCGTTCGTCGCCGAATGGCGACGCTGGACCGGACGCGGCCAGGCCAACCGCGACGGCGTGCCCTTCGCCGCCGGCGGTGAAACCGCCGCGGACGATGCCTGGGTCCTGCGCGATTTCGGCGGCGCCCGCGCGCCGGGCGCCGCGCCGCTCGTCGTCGTGATCGGGACGTTCGGCGATCAGCCCCTCGACCGGCTCCGCGCCGGACAGGCGATGCAACGGGTGCTGCTCACCGCCACCGCTCTCGGGATCGACGCCTCGTTCATCTCCCAGCCGGTCGAGGTGCCCGCGATCCGCACCCGGCTGCGGGATCTGCTCGGCGGCGGGCTCTGGCCGCAGATCGTGCTCCGGCTCGGCTACGGCACGCCGGTCGCCTGGACCCCTCGCCGGGCATTGGAGGACGTTCTGCTCGACCCGCCCTCTCTCAGCGCCTGACCGCAACGGCCTATTGCCGCTGGCTTCGCAGTTCCGTCGCCAGCACCGCCGCCTGCGTGCGCCGCTCCATGCCCAGCTTCGTCAACAGCCGCGACACGTAGTTCTTCACCGTCTTCTCCGCCAGGAACATCCGTTCGGAGATCTGCCGGTTCGTCAAACCCTCGCCGAGCAACCCCAGCAGCGTGCGTTCCTGTTCGGACAGCTGGGACAACGGGCCCCGCTGTTTTTCCGCGCTGTCGCGCAGTTTCGCCATCAACGTGGCCGCCGCGTGCGCGTCCAGCAGCGACTTTCCCGCGCCGACGTCCAGGACCGCGGAGATCAGGTTCAACCCCTTGATGTCCTTGATCACGAAGCCGCTCGCCCCCGCTATGACGGCGTCGAGCATCGCCTGCTCGTCGGTGTAGGAGGTGAGCATCAAGCACTTCAGTTCGGGAAAGCGGGACCGCAATTCACGGGCGAGTTCGATGCCGTTGCCGTCGGGCAACCGCACGTCCAGTACCGCGACGTCCGGCCGCAGCGCCGGAATCCGCGCCAGCGCCTGCGAAACGTTCGCCGCGTGGCCCACGACAGTGATCCCGTCGTCCTCTTCCAGCAGGTCGGCGACTCCGCGTCGGACCACCTCGTGATCGTCCACCAAGAATACCCGCACCATGTGCGCTTCTCCCAGCTCCGGCACAGCCGCACGGCCAGAAGTCAAGCGTACGACCGGAATGCCCGGCCCGGCGGTGCCGAAAGTCCTCAATCCGCCGACGAAAATCCCGCGGCCACCGGGACCGGCCAGCGCAGCCGGGAGCCCCCGGCGACGGTCAGCTTCCCGCCCCGGCGGCTCGCCTGTTCCGCCAGCGCGGCCAGCTCGTCCGCGGCGGACAGCGCGAGATCCCCGGCCGCCTCGCAGCGGACCGTGACCGTCGTGTGGTCCGGTTCCGTCCGGATCTCGACCTCCACCGCCCCGGCCGACGCGTGCCGGACGACCAGCCGCAGCGCCTCGTCAAGGAAGGGGCATCACCGCGTCGGACGGAACCTCGTCGAGTTTCCCGGTCATCCGGGTCGACACCGCGAACCCCAGCGCGGCACCGGCTTCGGCCACCGCCCGCAGCACCTGGTCGCGGATCGGCTCCGGCGACTGCGGCAGCGCCTCCTCCGCACGGAAGACCGTGCTCTGCGCCTGGGCGATGATTCCGTCCAGCTCAGCGATCGTCTCTCGCAAGCGTGCGGCCACGACCGGCGACTTCGCGAGCCCAGCCGTGGTCTGCAGCGAAAGCCCGGTCGAGTACAGCCGCCGCAGGATCTCGCGCTGCATCCCGGCCGCGATCCGGTCGCGTTCGTCGTGCAGCGCGGAGGCCTGCGGAATCGCCAAGAATCTTTGCCCTGGCACCAGTCAGACCTGGAGTCGGCGAAGAACCCGCGCCGAGGACACGGAAATAGGCGGCTCGCTTCTGCGCACGACGGGAATCTGAAGGCCTGAACCAGCACGTGAAGATTTCCCAAGCAGTCCCCGGGCCCTGCCCGGCGCTGGGTACGGAAAGGACGCACTCGAAGCCCTCCGGCGCCGTGCGTGGCTCAGCGCGTCAGCGCTGGATCAGAACGTGCCGGGCGCAGTCGGCGTCGGTTCCGGGTCCGACCCGCCCGGCCAGATTCCCCGTCACCGGGCGGTCGGCTTCCCTGGGGTCACCTCCTCGACTCCCGCACCACGAGCACCGGGCAGGACGAGTGGTGGACCAGCGCCTGGCTGGTCGACCCGAGCAGCATCCCGGCGAACCCGCCCCGCCCGCGGCTGCCGACGACGAGCAGTTGCGCCCGGTCGGACTCGTCGAGCAGCACGTGCCGCGGCCGGTCGCGGACCAGCTTTCGCCGCACCTCGACGTCGGGGTGCTTCTCCTGCCAGCCCGCGAGCCGCTGCGCCAAGAGCCGTTCTTCGGTCGGCTGCAGGGTTTCCCACTGCGGCATGAGCCGAGCCGTGCTGTCGGTCGAGTCGTAGACCACGTCGACCCAGGCGTGCACCGCTACCAGCGGCGCCCGCCGGAAACTGGCCTCCTCGAACGCCGCCTCGATCGCCGCCTCGCTGTTCGGGCTGCCGTCGACGCCGACGACCACCGGTCCGTCCTGCGGAACCGGGCCGTCACCGTGCCTCCCGCGAACCACCGCCACCGGGCAGCCGGCGTGGCTCACCACCGCCGCGGTCGTGGCGCCCACCAGCATGCCGGTGAAACCGCCGGTCCCGGTGCGGCCGAGCACGACCATCCGGGCCTTCTTGGAGCGGTCGATCAGCAGGGCCGGCGCCGAGTCCGTGAACACCTCGCTGCGGACCTCCAGCGAGGCGTCCACCGACAACGCCAGCTCCCGCGCCTCGGCCGCGATGCGCTCGCCGGCCTGCTGGACGCCTTCGAAAAGCACCTCGCTCCCGGCGAGACCGCCCCCGTACACGAGCCCGGCCAGCTGCAGGCAATGCACCAGCTCCAGTTCGAGGTCGCGTCCCGCGGCGAGCCGCGCGGCCCAGCGGACCGCGTCCGCCGACCCCTCCGAACCGTCGACTCCGACGAGCACCGTGCGAGTCCGGTCAGTCATCTTCCCACCTCCTGTTCCGCGGACACGGTGTCCGCTGCGACCACGCCGGGCACCGCCAGTGCCAGCAGCGTCGCGACGTGGCGATCGGTTTCGTCGTCGAAAAGGTCGACGATCCGCACGATCCCGTCGTGCACCTCGACTTTCCAGCGGCGGGTCCCGCCGTAAATCTCGAGCCGGTGCCGCACGTCCGCGGCGATCGCGTGGTCTTCCCTGGCGAGCACGCGCACGATGTCGCCGCGCGTCACGATGCCGATCACCCGGCTCCCGTCGACGATCGGCATCGCCCGGATCCGCGCGTCCACCAGTGCCTGGCAGAGGTCGGCGACGTCGGTGCCGGACGACATCGCGGTCACGGGCGAGGTCATCACCGCGCCGACCGACGTGTCGATCGCGCCCGGGTGGTGCGGGTGCCGGTACTCCGACCGCGTGTCCGCCGGGATCCGGCCGCGGATCAGGTCCGCCTCGGTGACGATGCCGATCAGCCGGTCGTCGTCGTCCACCACCGGAAGCGCGGTGAAGCCGTGCTCGGACAGGATCTCCGCCGCCTCTTTGGCGGGCGTCCGCGGATGCACCGTCTCGACCGGTGCGGACATCAGGTCGCGTGCACGCATCAGGTCCGTCCTTTCCTTGTGCTGCTTCGAAAATAGGCAACGGAACCGCACTGGCACGCCGGTCCGGAGTCCCCGGCGGGAAGGACCAACGTCCTCAGCCCCGCAGCGGGGCCAGCTGCCGGTACGTCTTGCGCCACGCGGCGGGCAGCTGCTCGGCGCACTCGCCGGCACAGCGGATCTCGGCTTCCAAGACCAGAACGTGGGCCCTCGTCGCCTCTCCGGACTCGACTAGCTCCCGCAGCCTGCTTTGCGCGACCACGGCGTCCTGGTATTCGCCGAGCAGTTCCTGCAAGCCCCGCAAGCTCTTCAGCACCTCGGCCCGATCGACCGGCAGGGCCGCGGCGGCCGCCTCGACCGCGTAGCGGAGGCGCTTCACGCTCTTGCGCATCGCGTGCACGGCTCCCGCGCCGTCTGCCACCGCGCTGACCCGGGAGTCGGTTTCCGCGACCACCCGCCAGACCAAGCCCGGAAGCACTTTCGCCGCCGGTCGCCGCGCGCGCTTCCCTTGTGCGCCGGCGCTTTGCTCGCGAAGCACGACCAGGAGCACGTCGAGCGCGTTCAGCAGTTGCAGGTACCGCGGCGAGTCGAGGACGACTGCGCACTCGGCGGCCGCTTCTTCCGCCTGCGCGGCGAAAACCTGCTCGGCGTTGGTGCGGACTTCGTCCGAAACCGTTTCGGGCGGGAGCTTTTCCAGCGCGGCGAAGAAGCGGGCGCGTTGCACCTCGAGGTCCCGGGCAGGCCCGACGCTCGCGCCGAGCCAGCGCAACGCCGGGACGAATCGCCCGGCGAGCCGCCCGCCGAGCACCGGCCCGAAAGTCCGCAGCGTGGCCCGGATCCGCCGGGCGGCGACCCGCAGGTCGTGCACGCCCTCGGGGTCTTCCAGCCGCACCGCGAGATCGGCGCGCGCGAGCGCTTCGACCTGGCGCTCCAGGTAACCCAGCACGACCTGCCGAGCAGTGCCGGGCTCCTCGTCGGCGCCCGGCCCGGCGACGGCCCGCCTCGGCATCGGCACCAGATCCAGGTCCCGGCTGTACGCGCGGACCAGCCGCGACAGCTCGTGCGGCACCTGCTCCGCTCCGGGAGCCTCGACGCGGCATCCCCGGCCGTCCCCGAGATCGAGGTGCCATTCGCTGCCCGCGCGGCTGATCGCCATCCCGTGCCGCCGCAACCGCAGACCGGTCGTGTCGTAGTACGTCACCGGCCGCGCCGCGCGGGTCACGACGGCACCGCCCGCTGCGCGAGCCGGCTCAGCAGGACCAGCAGCACGGCCAGGGCGAGCGTCACCCACTGCACCGGCTCGCGGAAGCCGAGCACGACGAACTGGATCGCGAGCCAGCCGCCGAGCACGACGCTCGCGGCGTAGCCGAACCAATGCGCTTCCGGGTCGCCGCGCCACGCCGCGAGCGCGGCCCAGCTGAGCGTGCCGCCGATCGCGATCACGAGCGCCAGCCCGGGCAGCGCCCAGCTGGACAGTCCGAGGCGCACGAGCGCGGAGAGCGGCAGCCGGAACCCGGGCGCGCCGACCATCAGGCAAATGCCGCCGGCCAGCGCACCGGCCGCGAAAACTGTCTCGTAGGTCGCGAGCACCCGCTGCGCGGTCCGGCAGCGCGACGTGGTCACGGCAGGCTCCTCGGCCGCACGACCGCCACCGGGCAGGTCGAATGCGCGAGCAGGGCTTGGCTGGTGGAGCCGAGCAGCATTCCGGCGAACCCGCCCCGCCCCCGGCTGCCGACCACGACCAGCTGGGCGGCTTCGCCGTACTCCAGCAAGGTGCGCACCGGCCGCCCGCGCACGATCTCGACGTCGATCCGCAGTTCCGGATATTTCTGCCGCCACAGCGCGAGCTGGCCTTCGATCAGGCAGCGCTCGCCGGCGGCGATCTCGTCCGGGACGATCTCCATGGTCCGCAAAGACCCGTCCGGGCTCAGTTCGTTCCAGGTGCGCACAACCGTGAGCGACGTTTTCCGCGCAACCGCTTCGGCACAGGCGAACCTGAGCGCGTCCTCGCTGTCGGCCGCCCCGTCGAGCCCGACGACGACCGGTCCGGTCGCGGGCGGGACGTCGTCCGGCATCCGCCCGCGCACGACCACGACCGGACAGGGGGCGTGCGCGGCGAGCGCGACTGCGGTCGACCCGACCAGCAGGCCGGTGAACCCGCCCAGCCCGCGCGAACCCAGCACGGCCAGCTCAGCGTCGCGGCTCTCCGCCAGCAACACGGCCACGGGGTTCCCCTCGGCGACGACCCGCTCGATCCGCGCGGCGGGCCACCGCTCGCGGATCGCGGCTTCGGCCTCGTCGAGCCATTCCTCCGCCTGTCCCTGGAATCCGGCGCGCGCTCCGGCCGCGAACGGCCCGGTGATGCCCGGCGAGGGAATCAAGCAGGCCTGCACCAGCCGCAGCGTCGCGCCCTGGCGGCCCGCTTCCTCGGCCGCCCAGACGGCCGCGTTGCGCGCCGACACCGAACCGTCGATCCCGGCCAGCACGACGCTTTCGTCAGGTCCGGACATCGCGCGCTCCCCTCCTGCCCCGCCGCAGCGCGCGCAGCCGGTCGAACCGGTTGCGTTCGTTCCGGTCCTGTTCGGACACCTCGGCCTCGGTGAGCACGATCGCGTCCGACCCGGGGAACACCGTCGTGACCCGGTCGTCGGCGAGCCAGCGCACCGTGAACGGCGGGCTGCCGTCCGGCTTTCCGGTCGCGACGATCCGGCCGCGCTGCTCCGGCAGATCCAGCCGGACGCCCTTCACCACCAGCCAATCGCCGGGCTGTGCACGCATTTCTCCTCCTCTGTCCTGATGCCGTGCCGCTCACCGCGGTGCGGAAAGCTCGACCGTGAGCACGCCTTCGACGGTTCGGGCGAGAGCGGTGACGAGACGGCGCTCGGCTTCGTCGGCGAATGCGCCGCGAACGGTCACCGTTCCCCCGATGACGGACACGTCCCACCGGTCCCGGTGCCCGCCGTAGTCGCTCAGCAGCGCGCGCAACCGGGACGCGATCGCGTCGTCGCGACGGACCAGCGGGGCCAGCAGGTCGCGGCGGCTGACGATTCCGGCCAGCCCGCCCTCGTCGACCACGGGCACGCTGCGCAGCCGGTCGACGAGCATCCGCGCCGCGATATCGCTCCCGTCGGCGTCGAGGTCGACGGTGTCGACCGACTTGCTCATGACGGCGTCCACTCGCAGCTCCGGCGCGACCGGCTCGCCGGTCAGCACTCCGGCCAGCGCGTCGGCCTCAGTGAAGATGCCGACGACCCGGTTGCCCTCGTCGACCACCGGCAGCGCCGCGACACCGTGCTCGGTCAGCAGCGCGATCGCTTCGCGGACCGGCGTCCCCGGCCCGACCCGGACCACCGGCCGGGTCATGATGTCCCGTGCTCGCACGGCTTTCTCCTCGTTCCTCAGTGGACCGGCGGCTCAGTGCACCACCGCGACCGGGCAGGCCGAGTGCGCGAGCAGCCGGTTCCCGGTGGACCCGAGCAACCCGCCCGCGACCGGCCCGCGACCGCGGCTGCCGATCACGATCAGCTGCGCTCCCTCGACCGCCGTCAACGCCCGCGCGGCCGAACGCTCCCGCGCCGCCAGCGCACTGACCTCGACCGACGGATACTTCCGCGCCCACACCGCGACCTGCTCGCGTACGGCGCGCTCCTCCGCGTCGGCCCGTCCGTGCTCGTCGAACAGCGCCGCGTGCCAGGCGTGCACCGCGACGAGCGGGACCTGCCTGCCCGCCGCCGCGTCGAAGGCGAATTCCAGAACGGACTCGTCGCCGTCCGCTCCGACCACGACCGCGCCCTCGGGCACCGCGCGCCCGCGCACGACGACCACCGGGCAGGACGCGCTCGCCGCCACCCGCAGGGCGACCGAACCGATCGCCGCTCCGCGCAGCCCGCCGAGCCCGTGCGAACCCACCACGATCAGCGACACCGACCGGGAGAGCTCGATGAGCAGATCGGCCGCGAACCCGACGCGGGCGACGAGCTGGGTCCGTACTCCCGGCGCCGCGTCCTCGGCCACCTGCGCGGCCCGGCTCAGCCACCGGTGCGCACGACCGAACAGCTCGTGCGCCTTCCGCTCCGCGACCTTCGCGGGAACGTCGAGGTTTTCGCCGATCCCGGCGTGGAACAGCTCCAGCCGGCAATCGCGCCGCCTCGCTTCCTCGGCCGCCCAGCGGACCGGAGTCAGCGACGTCTCCGATTCGTCGATCCCGACGAGCACCACGCCGTCGGGCTTGTTCGCGGTCACCGCTTTCCTCCCGTTCCGCCGCCGGTCCCGGCGGCCCATTCCACTGTCGCCCGCCGCCCGCGGCACGGGTCAGAGCCCGAAGTCCCTTCCGCCGGGGACGAAAGCGGAATGCTGTTTGCCCAGGGTCGCCGCGTGGTCGGGCACCTCGCGCAGCAAGCGCCGGTCGGTCCGCGCGTAGCCGGAGCCGCGCGAACGGGGCGGCAGCGCCACCGCGGGCGGCGGGATTTCCCGGTACGGGACGCTGGCGAGCAGGTGCGCGATCATGTTCAGCCTGCCGCGCCGCTTCTCGTCGCCGTCCACTACGTACCACGGCGATTCCGGCGTGTCGGTGTGCACGAACATGTCGTCCTTGGCACGCGAGTAGTCGTCCCATCTCGGGACCGATTCGAGGTCCACTGTGGACAGTTTCCAGCGGCGGAGCGGATCCTCGATCCGAGCGCGGAACCGCCGTTCCTGCTCGTCCCGGCTCACCGAGAACCAGTACTTGCGCAGCAGCAGGCCGTCCTCGACCAGCAGCCGCTCGAAGATCGGGCAGTGGCGCAGGAATCGCTGGTACTGCTCGGGAGTGCAGAACCCGAGCACCCGCTCGACGCCCGCGCGGTTGTACCAGCTGCGGTCGAACAGCACGATCTCTCCCGCCGCGGGCAACTGCGCGACGTACCGCTGGAAGTACCACTGCGTGGCCTCCCGGTCGGTCGGCCGGGGCAGTGCGGCGATCCGCACGACGCGGGGGTTGAGGTGCTCGGTGAAGCGTTTGATCGCGCTGCCCTTGCCCGCGGCGTCGCGTCCCTCGAACACCACGACGAGCCGGGCTCCTTCGTGGCGCACCCATTCCTGCAGCTTCACCAATTCGATCTGGAGGCGGGCGAGTTCCGCCTCGTAGACCTCCCGGGGCAGCCGGGCGGTCCCGCGTTTCGCGGCCACCCGCGTCAGGCGACGTCGTCCCACACGTAGTCGAGGCCGTTGCAGACCGCGACCACGCCCGGGACGGCTTCGATCAGCCGGGTGACCGGGGCGATCTCGCTGCGCCGCTCCACGCGCCCGGCGACGGTGACCACTCCCGCGTGCACCACGGCGCGGGCCCGGTCCGGGCCGAGGTGCAGCGTCTCGTACAGCACGCCGGTCACCACGTCCCGTTCGATCTCGGGGTCCGGCCGGGTCAGCACGCGCAGCACGTCACGCCGGGCGACGACGCCCACCGGACGGCCGTCCGTCACGACGAACAACCGCCGCAGCCCGGTTTTCTCCAGCTTCGCGGCCGCAGCGGACACTGTGTCGTCGGCGGCGATCGTGACGACCGGGCTCGTCATCACCTCGCGCGCGCTCTGCCCCTCGGCCTTCCGCGCTTCCCGCCGGCGCCACCACCGGAGCTGGCCGCCTCCCAGCATCGGCAGCAAGTCCTTTTCGGACACCACGCCGACGAGCGCCCCCGCGCGGTCGACCACCGCGACCGCGCTGATCCCCTCCCGGTCCAGCATCGCGGCGATTTCCTTGACCGGCGTCTCGGCCCGCACGCAGACCGGGCGGGCGGTCATCACCGCGGAGACCGGTGTCGTGATCGTGTTCATTGCTCCTCCGTGAGGTCCGCGCTTCCCTGTGCAGCCTCAAAATAGGCAGGAGGACCGGCCCGGCACGCCGGTCCGGAGTCATCGGCGCGAAGGACCAATGTCCTCGATGGCAGAAGCGAGGTCAGCCCCGTACGGAGACCAGTCTCGTGCGAACGTCCTTTACCGACATTCCTCCGGTGAAGCACCAGATGGCGATGACCGGGTCGCAGATCGCACAGCCCAGCGACGAGGTGTGCGCGAACGGGAGAATCGGCGTGCCCTTGAGGTGGTGCAGCACATCGAGGGCTGTGTGCAGGAGCCAGGCGAGCCCGATGAACGCCCAGGATTTCAGGCCGCGGTAGGCGCAGTACGTCACCGCAGCGGTGAAAACCAGTTCCACGGGGCCGAAAGCGCCGCTGCTCAGGTAGGCGGCACCGGCGCCCGCGACCATGATCGCGTTGAAACTTCGGCGGTGCGGCTCGGCGAGGAAGGAGTTGAGCAGTGTGTAGACAATGCCGACGAGAACGGCGGAAACGATGATCACAGCCCGACGCTAGGACGGCGGGCCCGCGTGCATAACCCGCCAGAGAGCCAATTTCCGCCGGTTTCCCGCCAACGGCACTCCGTCCCGGCGGCAAACCGGCCGCCGGCGGACATCAGCACCGTGTCACCGGTCGCCCGCCGTTTTGTTCCCGGCCCGGACGACGAGCACCGGGCATTCGGCGTGGTGCAGCAGCGCATGACTCGTCGACCCGAGCACCATCCCGGTGAACCCGCCCCGTCCCCGGCAGCCCAGCACCACCAGCGAGGCCCGGGCGCTCCATTCGATCAACCGGTCGCGCGGCCGGTCCTGCTCCACGATCTGCTCGACCCGCACGTCCGGGTACAGCGCACCGTGCCCGGCCAGTCGTTGCGCCAGCATCCGGTGCTCGGCTTCCCTTGCCTCGAAAGGAAAATCGCGGTCGCCGAACAGCCGGGCGCGGTCCGCGTCGAGCCACACGTGCAGTGCGGCCAACGGAACGCCGTGCACCGCGGCCTCCTCGAAGGCGCAGGCGATCGCCGCGTCGCTGAGCGGACTTCCGTCCACTCCGACCACCACCGGACCGTCGGCGCGAACCGTGCCCCGGACGACCACGACCGGACAGTGCGCGTGCGCGGCGAGATCGATGTCCGGCGAGCCCGCGAGAAGCCCCGACAGCGTGCCGGTCGGCTCGCCCAGCACCAGCAGCCGCGCTTTCGCCGAGGCTTCCCGCAGCGCGACCTCGGGGCCCGCCGGGCTCGTCTCGACGGCGATCCGGACCCGTGGCTCGGCCTCCGCGAGATCCTCCCGGACGGTCCGCAGCAGCTCCTCCGCGGCGGCTTCCTTCGCCTCCAGCCACTCCGCGGGCGGATATCGTTCGCCGGCGAAACTGCCGTCCGTGAACCCGAACGCCGCCAGCACTGTCAGCGGCACGTGCCGCAGGACCGCCTCGCGCGCCGCCCACCGTGCCGCCGCGGCGGCGGACTCGCTCCCGTCGACACCGACCAGAACCGGGTTCGTGTTCATCGCCGCTCCCGCCACTTCTCGCCGAGGACCTCGGCCACGCCGCGGCGCAGGCTCGACGGCGCCACCCGGGTCGACCGGCCCAGCCGGAGCAGCGCCTGCGGGAACCCGGCGAGCCGGTAGTCCTCGCACAACGCCGAACGCACCTCGGCCACTCGCAGCGGCTGCGTCAGCACCGCG
Organism: Amycolatopsis sp. NPDC004079; assembly: GCF_040610415.1. Lineage (NCBI taxonomy): Bacteria > Bacillati > Actinomycetota > Actinomycetes > Pseudonocardiales > Pseudonocardiaceae > Amycolatopsis > Amycolatopsis sp. NPDC004079. The sequence goes on from NZ_JBEXMH010000001.1 coordinate 232,568, forward strand.
CCGGCGAGACCGAGGGTGACCCCTTCGAGCCAGCACCGCTCCAGTGCGTACCCGGCGCGGATGTGATCGGCGCGCGCGTCGTCGGCGGTCGCGAACAGCAGCAGGGTCTCGGCCTCGAGCCGTTCCCGCAGCAAGGCCGAGTCCGGGATGACCGTCGCCCGGCGCACCAGCCCGGCCCACGGGAGTTCGCCGGGCGGCAGCGCGGAGAACCGGATTCCCGCGCCGTGCGGGTGCGCGGCCTCGTCCCGGATCGTCCAGAGGGCCAGCTCGCGCTGGTAAGCGCCGTCGTCCTGGAGAACCCGGGCAGCGTGTTCGAAGAACTTCGCCAGCCGCTCCGTTCCGCTCGGCCGGATCGCCTCCACGCCCGTCGTCACCGCGGCCGCGACGACCCGGGCGGTCTCCTCTGGGCTGACAGGCAGCCCGGTGAACGCCCCGCGATGGCTCCGCCGCACCATGATCGCCCCATACCGCTGCAGCTCCTGGTCAGTCGGCGGCAACGGCTCCGCCGCCTCGACCCGCGCGACGACCTCCGGGTGCGCCGGATCCGGCAATACGGTCGCTTCCGCGCGTCTGCCGAGCACGCGAACGGCCAGCTCCAGGTTCGCCAGCGCGGTCCCGCACGAGATCGCCAGGTCCCGGCGGCGGGGGTCATGCCGCGGGAGGGCCACGTCGGTGCGCTCCAGCAACAGTGCCGCACCGTCGGTCAGCTCGAGCCGCCAGGGCTGTGTGTTGTGCACCGACGGGGCGCGCAGGACTGTACGGCCCAGCACCTCCGCTTCCGCGAGTGTCCACTCGCCGGACCGGCGACCCGCCGCTGTGGCTGTTTTCTCCATGGCGGTCACTCCTGTCGTAGCGAACACCCTGAGCCAACCCCGGCCGGGCCTCTCCGCGCTCCGGCCGCAAGCCACCGGGTCAAGGGACCAACGTCACCGGCCGCACGGGCCGGGCCCAACGGCACCGCCGGGAGGACCAAGCGCCCTTTTCCGCCCGCCCGCGTGCCCGCGAAGGTGGGCGGCATGAGCGAAACCCAACCGTGGGCCGCAGTACGGGAAACGCACAGCGGCGCGGTCTTCTTCGCCGGGGACCGGGCGTGGAAACTCAAGAAGCCCGTGGACCTGGGCTTCCTCGACTTCACCGATCCGGGCGTGCGCGAGCGCGTCTGCCGCCGCGAGGTCGACCTCAATCGCAGGCTCGCGCCCGACGTCTACCTCGGGGTCGCCGCCGTGACCGGTCCGGACGGCGCGGTGTGCGACCACCTCGTCGCGATGCGCCGGATGCCCGACGACCGGAGGCTGTCCGGCCTGGTGCGGCGCGGCGAACCGGTCGGACCGGCGATCCGGGCGCTCGCCCGGCTGCTCGCCGCCTTCCACGCGGGGGCGCACCGCGGCCTGGCCATCGACGCCGACGGCACGCGCGACGCGGTCCGCGCCCGCTGGCACGCGAGCTTCGACCAGGTGCGGCCGTTCCACGGGGTGGTGCTGGACGCGGCGGCGGCCAAGGAGATCGAGAGCCGCGCGGACCTGTTCCTCGCCGGGCGCGAGCCCCTCTTCGCCCGCCGCATCGCCGAGCGCCGGGTCGTCGACGGCCACGGCGACCTGATCGCCGACGACATCTTCTGCCTCGACGACGGCCCGCGCGTGCTCGACTGCCTGGAGTTCGACGACCGGCTCCGCCACGTCGACGGGCTCGACGACGTGGCGTTCCTCGCGATGGACCTCGAACGGCTCGGCGCGCCCGCGCTCGGCGCCGAACTGCTCGACGCGTACGCCGAATTCTCCGGCGACAACGCTCCCCCGGCGCTGCGGCGCCACTATCTCGCCTATCGCGCGTTCGTGCGCGTCAAGGTCGCCTGTCTCCGTCACGCGCAAGGGGATCCGGCGGCCGCGGAGCTGGCTCGCGCGTACGCGGAAACGACGCTTCGCCAACTCCGTGCGGGCGAGGTCCGGGCGATAGTGGTCGGCGGTCTCCCCGGCTCGGGAAAGTCCACTGTGGCCGGAGGGCTGGCGGACGCGCTCGGCGCGACATTGCTGCAGAGCGACCGGATCCGCAAGGAGCTCGCCGGAGCCGACCCGGAGCAGCACCTGCCGGCCGGCTATCGGCAAGGGATCTACACGCCCGAATGGACCGCACTGACCTACAGCGAACTCGCCCGGCGCGCGAGCGAACTGCTCGGGCTCGGCGAGACTGTCGTCCTCGACGCCTCCTGGACTTCCGCCCGGGAACGGGAAGCGATCGCCGCCGTCGCGCACCAGAGCGGCGGCAGGCTTTCCGCGCTGCGCTGCGAAGCACCGGAAGACCTGCGCCGGCGCAGGCTCGTGACCCGCACTGGTTCCCTGTCCGACGCCAGGCCCGCGATCTCCCGGGAAATGGCGCGCGACGACGCCCCGTGGCCGTCGGCTTTTTCGCTCGACACCACCGGGACACCAGCCGAAACGATCGAAAACGCGCTCGCGCATCTCGCGCAGGGCTCGTGACCGGAGGACGAACGTCCCCCGCCCTGCCTGCCAACGTCCCTGCCGTTCCGCTGGCGAGGACGGGCACTGTGGGGGCAGGCCCAGCGGGAGGAGACAGCATGGCACGCACGGAGATCGTCGTTCTCGGCAGCGGTTTCGCCGGGCTGGAAACGGCTTTCCGGCTCCGGGCCCGGACAGGCGAGGACGACGTGGGGATCACGGTTGTGTCCGAACGCGACGATTTCCTGTTCCGCCCCGGAACGGTCCGGCTGCCGTTCGGGGCCGCCGAGGAGCCGCTGCACGTTCCGCTCGCGGGCGCGTTCCGGCGGCGCGGAATCGGCGCGGTGATCGCGACGGCCGAGGGGATCGACCTCGACCGGGGGCAGGTGCACACGTCCCGCGGCCGGATCTCCTACGACCGGCTCGTCGTCGCCACCGGAGCCGCGAGCCGGCCGGAGGAGATCCCCGGGCTCGCGGAGCACGCCCACTCGATCGCCGCTCCCGGCGCGCTGCACCGGCTCGGCGAGGACCTGCGCTGGGCCGCGCAGAACGCCCGGCACGGCCGTCCGCAACGCGTGCTTTTCACGCTGCCGCCGGGCAATCAGTGCGCGGCGCCGCTGTACGCGATCGCGCTGATGCTCGACACGTGGCTGCGTCGCAAGCAGATCCGCGACAACGTGGAGATTGCCTTCGAAACCTGCGAGGAGACCTACGTCCAGGCCTTCGGCCCCAAACTGCACGCACTCGTCTCCCGCCAGTTCGAGGCGCGCGGCATCGACGGCCGCACCGCGACGACGCTGGCCAAGGCGACCGAACGCAGCGCCGTTTTCGCCGACGGCTCCGAGCGGGAGTTCGACGTGCTGGCCACGTTCCCGCCGCAGGTCGCCTCCGTCGGCTATTCCGGTTTGCAGTGCGACGAGCGCGGCTTCCTGCGGTGCGAGACCGTCAGCCGTGCGGTGTGCGGGCGGCCGGAGGTCTACGCGCCCGGCGACGCCGGGAATTTCCCGCTGAAACTGGGGTATGCGGCCATGCTGCAGGCTGACGCGGTCGCGGACGCCATCGCCGCGCAACAGTCCAGGACGATGTTGTCCGCCCGGCCGATCCCGGCGGTCCGGTACGTGCTGGACATGCTCGACGACGCTGCCTTCGCCCAGATTCCGCTGCTGCCCGGCGACGACCCCGCGCGCGTCGACGAGGAGTCCGCCCGCTATCGGGTCGGCTCCGGCGCGTTCTGGCGCGCGGGCGCGCGGCTGGCCGAGACCGCGCTTTCCGCCCGGTTCCGGCTCGGCCTGCCGTTCCGCGTCAGCGTCGGCCGGGTCGCGCGCAGCAGCCGCCGGGACCGCACGCGGCAGGAGCCGCGACCGGTCCCGCGCCGCACGGAAACTCCCCGCTCCGAGGCCGGTCGTTCCGGTCCGTGAGCGGGGCTCCCCCGGTCCTCCGGCCGAACCCCCTCCGGCCGGAGGACCGGACCCGATCACGCAACCCTCAGCCTCGTCCGGCCCGCCAAGGCCGCCCAGCACCCACGGAGGAGCCATGACCGTACGAGTCGGCATCAACGGGTTCGGCCGCATCGGCCGCGACATCCTGCGCCGCGTCCTTGAGCGGCCGGACAGCCCGGTCGAAGTGGTCGCGGTCAACGACGTCACCACCCCGGACGCTCTCGCCCACCTCCTCGCGCACGACTCCACCTACGGCCCGCTGCGGCTGCCGGTGCGGGTGATCGGCGACGCGATCGAGGCCGGCGACCAGGTCGTGCGGGTGACGTCCGAGACCGAGCCGGCGAAACTGCCGTGGCACGAGTTCGGCGTGTCGGTCGTGATCGAATCGACCGGCCGCTTCCGCACCCGCGAGGCGGCCGCCGGGCATCTCGCCGCCGGCGCGCGGAAGGTGATCGTTTCCGCGCCGGGCAAGGGACTCGACGCCACGCTGGTGCTCGGCGTCAACGACGGCGACTACGACCCGGCGCGCCACGACGTCGTCTCCAACGCCTCCTGCACCACGAACTGTGCCGCGCCGATGGTCAAGGTGCTGCACGAGGCGTTCGGGATCCGCCGCGGGCTGCTCACCACGATCCACAGCTACACCGGGGACCAGGCGCTGCTCGACCGGCCGCACCGCGACCCGCGGCGGGCCCGGTCCGCCGCAGTGAACCTGATCCCCACGAGCACCGGAGCGGCGCGGGCGATCGGCGAGGTGATCCCGGCGCTGGCGGGCAGGCTCGACGGGGTCGCGATCCGGGTCCCGGTCGAGGACGGTTCGCTCGCCGACCTGACCGTGGAACTCGAACGCGACGTCGCCGCGGACGAGGTCAACCGCGCGTTCGCGCAGGCCGCGGACAGGCAGCTCAAGGAAATCCTCCGCTACACCGAAGCGCCTCTGGTGTCGCGCGACATCATCGGGGACCCCGCGTCGTGCGTCTTCGATTCGGGCCTCACCAAGGCCGACGGCCATCTCGTCAAGGTCTTCGGCTGGTACGACAACGAATGGGGTTACGCGGCCCGCACCGTCGAACTCGCCGAAGCCATCGGGCGGACCCTCGACCAGGGCTGAACGCGGAAGGGCCGCAGCGAACCGGAATCCGCGGCGGCCCTTCCGTTGTCGTTACAGCCGCGCACCGGCCTCGTGCCGGTCTCCCGCGCACCGCAGTTGGTTGCGCACGCCCACGACTCCCGGCAGCACCTCGGTCAGCCGCTCGGCGCGCAGCACCTCGCCGGGGCTGTCCGCGATTCCGGTCAAGGTGACCACGCCGTCGTCGACCCGCACCGCGGTCCTCGCGGGATCCGCCCACAGCGCCTGGCGCAGCACCCGCCGTTCGACCATTTCTTTGATTTCCGCGTCCGGCCGCAGGAAAACCGCGAGCACGTCCCGGCGGGCGAGCACCCCGGTGAGCGTTCCGGAACCGTCGACGACGAACAACCGCCGCAGGTTCGCCTCGACCATCCACCGCGCGGCGTCGGCCAGCGGTTCGTCCTGCCGGACGGTGCGCACCGGAGTGCACATCACGTCGACGGCCCGCCGCCCGCGCGCTCGCGCCCAGCCGCGACGGCGGCGCGAGGAGGCGAAAAGGCCCGGCCTGGGGCCTTCGGCCCGGCGGTCGTACCGGGCGAGCAGTTCACGCTCCGAAACCACCCCGACCGGCCGTCCCGAACCGTCGGTCACCGGCGCCGCCGAGATGCCGTTGGCGACGAGGAGATCGACCAGTTCCTTGAACGGCGTGCCCGGCGCGGCGGTCACCACCGGCCAGTTCATCACATCCGAAACTCGCAGTCCGGTCATCGCAGCACCTCCGCGTTTTCCCGCACAGTAGGCTTTTCGCCGGTCGGGGGCCGGGGTCCGCGGTCCCCGGCGGCCGGGCCGTTCGCCCCTTTCCCCCCTCCGGGTCCCGGTGTTGCCTGGAGCGCGACCGGAGGAGGAACCATGCGAGCACACCGGAAGGTCTCCGACCTGTCCCCCGCGCGACGGCGGACCGTTCTCGCCGCCGCGGCGGCACAGGTGCTGCTGGCCGCGGCCGCCTGGCGGGATCTCGCGAAACGGCCCGAGGACCGGGTCAACGGCGCGAAATCCGCCTGGGCGGTCGCGATCGCGGTCAATTTCCTGGGTCCGCTGGCGTATTTCCGGTGGGGCCGGGCGGTTCCGCGCCGGAACCGGCGACGATGACCGGGCACAGCGCGTAGGACATCGCCGCCTGGCTCGTGGACCCGAGCAGCAGTCCGCCGAACCCGCCGCGGCCGCGGCTTCCCACGACGAGCAGGTGCGCCCGGTCGGCCAGATCCAGCAGTTGCTCGGCCGGGCGGCCGCGGACCACCAGCCGCCGCACGTCGACGCCGGGGTATTTTTCCGCCCACACGGCGACCCGCTCGGCGAGCACCGCGTGCGCCTCCTGCTCGATCGCGCTGTCGGTGTTCCAGCGGTTCTCCCGGAAGATCGCCGAGAGCAACCGGTCGTCCCAGCAGTGCACCGCGGTCAGCGGAGCGTTTCGCCACGAGGCTTCCTCGAACGCCGTCCCCAGCGCCCGTTCGCTCGACGGCGAACCGTCGACCCCCACCACGACCGGGCCGGCGGCAGGCGGCTCCTCGTCGCCCGCGTGCGGCCGCACGAGCGCCACGGGGCAGTCCGCGTGCGCGGTGAGGGAGACCGACACCGAGCCGAGCAGGACCCGGCCCAGCGGACGCAGCCCCGGCGTTCCGAGCACCAGCAGCACCGCCCCGCGGGACTGCGCGGCGAGGCACTTCCCGGCGATTCCGCGCAGCAGCACCAGGTCCGGCGTCAGCGCGGGGACCGCTTCGTTCGCGGCGTCGCGGGCGGTGCCCAGGATCCGGTGCCCGCGCGCGGTGAGCACGGCGCCGAAATTCTCCAGCGTCCGCAATGGACGGGGGAAGTCGAGGGCCAGCTCGTCGAGGACGTGCACGAGGCGCAGCGGAACACCGCGCCCCGCCGCGGCGCGCGCCGCCCAGCCGACCGCGTGCAGGGAAGCCAGCGAGCCGTCGACCGCGGCGACGAGTGCGGGTTCGGACATCGGTTCCGCCTTTCCTGCCCGGCAACGGTTTTCCCCTCGGACGGTAGGCACGGACGGCCTCGGGCGGCAGCGGCGTCGGTCCCCTCGTGCGCGGACCTTCGGCCCCTCCTCGGCGGTCCGCGTCCAACGGCCCGCCCGGCGGGGACTTTCGGCTCCAGAGCCGCCCTCGCCCGGCGGATCAGACTCGGGGCGACGACGAATGGAGGTCCCATGTCCCTCAAACCTGAGCACGACGAGCCCGCCGCGACCCGGGTTCCGGCGCACCGCACCGAAACGGACCCGCCGTGGACCAGCTACGGCGCGCGGTCGCTCGCGGTCCTGCGGATCGCCGCCGGGCTGCTGTTCCTGTGGCCCTTCGCCGACAAACTGTTCGGCCTCGGCTACGCCACGCCCGCCGCGGGGGCCTGGCTCCACGGCGGCTCGCCCACCAACGGATTCCTGAGCAAGGTCGACGCCGGCCCGTTCGCCTCGATGTTCCACGCGTGGGCCGGAACCTGGTGGGCCGACTGGCTGTTCATGCTGAGCCTGCTCGGCATCGGGCTCGCGCTGGTCGCCGGGGCCGGGCTGCGGATCGCCGCGGTGTCCGGCACCGCGCTGCTGGTGCTCATGTGGGCCGCGGAATGGCCGCTCGCCCGCACCACCGGCGCGGGAGCCCCGACGCACTCGACCAACCCGATCCTCGACTACCACCTCCTCTACGCCCTCGTCCTGATCGCGCTCGCCGCGACGTGCGCGGGCGACACGTGGGGAATCGGCCGCCGCTGGGCCGCCTTCGTGGGCGACCGGACCTGGCTGCGCTGAACCGGTCACGGGCGTCCGCCGTCCTGGCGGACGCCCGCAGTTTCGCGAAGGAGGAACTGTGAAGGCACTCGTGTACGACGGCCCCGGACGACGGTGCTGGACCGACCGCCCGGACCCGGAGATCCTCGCGCCGACCGACGCGATCGTCCGGATCGACGCCGTCACCGTCTGCGGCACCGACCTGCACATCCTGAAAGGCGACGTGCCCGAGGTCGAACGCGGCCGGATCCTCGGCCACGAAGCGGTCGGCACCGTCGTGCGCACCGGCGCCGCGGTCGCCTCGGTCGCGCCGGGCGACCGGGTGCTCGTGTCCTGCATCAGCGCGTGCGGCCGCTGCGAATACTGCCGCCGCGGCAGCTACGGCCAATGCCTCGGCGGAGGCGGCTGGATCCTCGGCCACCTCGTCGACGGCGTACAGGCCGAGTCCGCCCGGGTCCCGTTCGCCGACACCTCCGTTCACCGGCTGCCGCCGTCGGTGAACGACGAATCGGCGCTGTTGCTGGCCGACATCCTCCCCACGTCCTACGAGGTCGGAGTCCGCAACGGACAGGTCGGTCCCGGCGACGTCGTGGCCATCGTCGGCGCGGGCCCGATCGGCCTCGCGGCGATCACCGCGGCCCGGCTCTACAGCCCGATGTCGATCATCGTGATCGACAAGGAACCCGCCCGGCTGGCGGCGGCCAAAGCGGCCGGCGCCGACGTGACGGTCCAGCCCGCGGAAGCGGAAACCGCGGTGCGCGACGCGAGCGGCGGACTCGGCGCGGACGCAGCCGTCGAAGCCGTCGGCGTCCCGGAAACCTTCGAACTGTGCACCGACCTCGTCCGCCCCGGCGGGCGGGTCGCGAACATCGGCGTGCACGGCAAGGCGACCATGCTGCATCTCGAACGGCTCTGGATCCGGGACGTCACCATCACCACCGGCCTCGTCGACACCTCCAGCACGCCGATGCTGCTGCGGATGCTGGCGAGCGGACACCTCGACGTCAGCCGGATGGTCACGCACCGGTTCGGGTTGCAGGAGATGGACGAGGCGTATGACGTTTTCGCGCGTCCGCAGGACAGCGGCGCGGTGAAGGTCGCCCTGTTCCGCGAGTGACGTGCCGCGTTCCGTTCGACGCCCGTATCAGGCGGGTCGCGCGGCCTCGTAGCAGCGCTGCCGTTCTTGGTGCCACAGCGTCGACTCGTCGAGGCCGCGGTATTCGCTTCGCAGTCGCCGGGCCAGGCCGTAGAAACCTTCGCTCGGCCGGCCGCTGTCCTTGGAGACAACGAGCGCGCTCCACAGGGGTGCTTCCTGATCTGCCGCGCGGATCGAGACTTGCTCCAGGAAGTAGCCCAGGTGATTCGGCTGTACGCCGACGCGTCTGCCGAGCGGCACGTACTGGATCAAGCCTCCGCCGGAGGCGACACCGTACAGAATGTCGGCAATCCGGTCCACGCGGTCCATCTCGAACGTCTCAGGCATCGGCACCCCAGCGGAGTCGACGGTGTAGTTGTGGTGGGGAGTCGTCGTGGCGACCGAGACTGTTACGGGACGGACCGCGGCGGACACTCATCCGCACGCTCTCCGTTGACGAACACCCGGCCCGGGCTCACGGACGATGGATCGACCGGTCCGGGAACACCCCGCCCTGCGCGGGCTCCCCCGGCCGGATGTCGCGGTCGTCCAGTTCCGCCCGCAGGTGCTCCCGCACCTCCACCACCTCCAGCAGCGCGGTCAGGTCCCGCGCGGCACGGCGCTGTGCCCGCGATTCGAGCACTTGCCCAGTCGCGACCATGACCGCGACCACCGCGCCCGCGAGGAACTCGCCCACCGCGAGGGTCGAGGCGAGCGCCAGCACCGCCAGCGAATCCGCGCCCCAGCGCCGGCGGCGCAGATCCGCCGCCACCCACCAGGCCGCGGGCGCCAGCTCGAGCGCGGTCGCCGCCGCCCAGCAGCCGTCGGAGCCGGGCGTTCGCGACAACCGGAGAATTCCCCCGGCGAGCAACAGCGCAGCCACCGCGGCGAGCAAGAGCGATTCGCCCGGGAGCCGCTTCCCCTGACGTGTCATAACGCCTCCCGATCGGCGCCGCAGGTCTTCCGGTTCGGTCCACAGTGGACTGCGTCAGTCCGCGTGCAAGACTGCGGCTCCGGTGACGCGGTCCGCGGCCAGGTCCGTCAGCGCCTCCGCCGCCGCCGACAGCGGGTAAGACGTCGTCCGGACGTGCAGCCGGTGCGCTCCCGCGAACTCGAGGAACTCCCGCGCGTCCGCCCGCGTGTTCGCGGTGACGCTGCGCACTTGCCGCTCCTGGAAGAGATGCCGCTGGTAGTTCAGCACGGGGACGTCCGAGAGATGGATGCCCGCGATCGAGAGCGTGCCGCCGCGGTCCAGCGCCGCGAGAGCGACTGGCACCAATTCTCCGGCCGGGGCGAAGAGGATCGCCGAGTCCAGCGGTTCCGGCGGCGCTTCGGCCGCGTCTCCCGCCGAAGCGGCACCGAGTTCGAGCGCCAGCTTCCGCGCTTCAGGACTGCGGGTCAGCACGTGCACCGTCGCCCTGCGCGCGAGCGCGACTTGCGCGGCGAGATGCGCGCTGCCACCGAAACCGTAAATGCCGAGCCGTCCGCCGTCCGGGACCTGTGCCCGCCGCAACGCCCGGTAGCCGATCACTCCCGCGCACAGCAGGGGGGCCAGCTCTTCGTCGGAGTACCCGGCGGGCAGCTGATGCGCGTACTCCGCCGAGACGACGGCGTACTCCGCGTAGCCGCCGTCGGCGTCCCAACCGGTGTACCTCGAATCCGGGCACAAGTTCTCCTTGCCGGACCGGCAATAGCGGCATATCCCGCAGGTGCCGCGCAACCAGGCGATCCCGATCCGGTCCCCCGTCTCGAATCCGCCCGCCCGCGGGGAGACCACCTCGCCGACGACCTCGTGCCCCGGCACCACGCCCGCCCGGCGCACCGGAAGATCGCCCTCCGCCACGTGCAGGTCCGTGCGGCACACGCCGCACACGCGCACCCGCACCAGCAGTTCGCCCTCCCGCGGCTCCGGGACCGGCATCCGTTCCCGCACCAGCGGCCCGCTCGCCATCGGGCCGGGCGCGCGCACCCGCCAGGCCCGCATTTCCGCCGTCATCGCGGCTCCTCTCGCCCGGAGTGCCCGTCCAGGATGTCGTCCCGGCGGGCGCCGAACGACGTCCGCAGGTCCCGCCCGGCGGGGACGTTCTGCTCTTCTCGCCCGGCACGGACCCGCGAGACCGCCACGACGACAAGGGGGACTCGGCGGTTGGGTGCCGGACCGTCCACAACAGCCGGGGCCGAGGACCTTCGGCCCTAGCCCGGGATGCGTCCGGAGCGCAGCCTGAAGCGGGCAGCCGAGAGCCGCCGATGACCTGACCGCCGCGAACCGGCGGGGCAGGAATCCGGCGAGAACTCCTTCCAGCGCCGGGCGAACGCCCACGGCCAAGCCGGCTGACACCCGAAAATCCACTCGCCCACGCGGCAGCAGAAACGAGAATCGATGACCGCACAGCCCCTGACCACCGACTCCGAATACCGCCTGCTCTGCGCGATGAGCGCCTATCTCGACGCAGTGAGCGCCGCCGCCGGCGTCGGCTCGGAATCCTGCACGATCGACCTCGACCCGCCGATGTCGGCATACCTCGCGCTCGACGGGCAGCTCTCTGTCCATCCCGGACGCGACACGGCGCTGGCGTGGGACGAACGCCACGGCTGGTCGTTCACCATCGAAACCCATTCCGGCGAAGACTTGCTCGTGGTGGCCTACCTTGGCGGCGAACTGGTGCCGCCGCCTTCCCGGGTCCGGGAGTTCGTCCGCGCGGTCCGCGCCCGCACCCGGCGCACACCGTCGCCCGCGCCGCCGGACCTGAGCCGCAGCCGGGCCGAACTCGTCGGCCTTCTTCTCGGCTACCGGGCCCCGCACACATTGCTCGGCCTGCGACCCCCTTCCGCACACGACGGTCAGCGTCGTGTCCCTGGTCAACAGGTGCCGTCCGGCACCGCGAACGTCCGTGAGGGGACCCCTGAGGGAATCTGATTCCCGCGGGGACGGCAGCGGAGTCGAGAGCCGCACGGTCCTTCGCTGCTCAGCCGGTGCAGCCCGGCGAGTCGGCGGTGATTTCGCCCGCCGCGGTGTGCAGCCGCGCGATGGCGTGCGTGCGGTTCTCATCCTCGCTCAGGAAACGTCCACCCGCCATTTTCCGGTGTGCATCGTCTGCCCCCTCCGCCTGTCCGTGATCACGTCTCTTCGGGCACCATTTCAATGGCTCCGCAAGGACATTCCTGCGCGCACATCCCGCATCCCTTGCAGAAGCACCGCGTTGTCCGGGCAGACGCCGAAGCAGTTGTCGCAGTGGAAACAGCTGCCGCAGGACAGGCAGCGACGCGCCTCGTACACCGCGGTCTCCTGATCGAGCCCGCCGGTCACCTCGTCGAATGTCGAAGTCCGCCGGGCAGCTTCCAGCCTCGGCCGCACGCTCGCTTCGGCATCGCTGTAGTACCAGGTGTTCAATACGTCGAAATCGGCATCCCGCCGGGTTCGGCTTCCGCGTCCCGGACTGTCACGGCGTGGCCCAGCAGCCGCAGGTGATAAGCCACCGTCCTGGGGTTCAAGGGGTCGCAGGTTCGAATCCTGTCAGCCCGGCCGGACGAACAAGCCGCTTGGCTTGGGTGAAAATCCAAGTCGGGCGGCTTTTTGCATCCGTGGGTTGATCTTGCCCGGGAACACCGTGTGGGGACCACCGCGCAACATGCTGGGCCGATCCAGTGGCAATGGGGGCCGCTTGGTCGCACAGGCGGCGCGGCGCTTGACCGTGGCGAATGAGGCGCTGAACGAGGCCAGAGCCGCGAGATCGACGTCCGGGTAGTTGATGTACGCCCCGTCGGCGCGGTGGCGGCGTAGCGATCCCGGAAGAACGAGGCACGCCGCCTTCATGATCGATTCTCGTTGCGCTTCCGGAGTGCTTCCCGGGGCCACGATGTTCACCTGGCCGCTGCAACCTGGCAGGAGTGGCTGGCACGAGGAATCTTCGTCGGAGGTCAGGTGCTGGCAGACCGTGTCGATCTGCGCGGCGCTGCCGCTCGCGCGGGTACGTCGGCTTGATTTTCATCCGGTGTGCCGGGATCGCCGCCGGGCGCTGCACCTCGGTCGGCTCCGGAAGCGGCAGCCACGGGAACGCACTGCTGTCGGCCGCGGCCGGGTCGACCGAAACAAATCCATTGTGGACGAATGCCTCGGGGAATACGACCTCAACGACTCATGGCAGCGCACCACCTCGCCATCCCGGAGGTCGTTCCGTTCCCGGACGAACGAAACCCCCGGCCCGAGTACCGTTCCATGGGGTCTGGTCAGAGGCGAGTGTGCTCGTCTGCCAACTGGATTGTCCGCAGCCCGCAGTAGGTCTCCCACAGCGTCGACGCGGCACCGAGCCCGAAACCGCCGTCCTCTCGCCGGTGGGATTCCGCGAATTCGCGAGCCTCGTTCCACGGCCACGCGAGCCCCAGGACATCGGCGCAGCGATGTCCGGAGGCGGCGGTGCCCAGCGACCACTCCCCCGACGAGGGACTCAGGTGCATCCGGCCGTCGCGATGGCACCCGGCTATCCACTCGGCGAGGCCCTCGTCCTCTTCGACGCGGGCACCGTCGTGCAACCAGCCGCGCAGTGAAATGGCGCAATATGTGCGCTGGATGTCGGCAGGCTCCCCTCGATCCGGCCCGTAGCCGCCTTCGGGCGACCTGCGCGCCCGAAGGAACTCGAGGATCTCCTTCCGCGCCGACTGCGGCAAGTCGGCTTCCAGCAGCATCAACGCCCGCGCACCGTAGAACAGCTCGTCCATGCCGACAGCCAGCCGCCCTCGGTCATCGAACAACCGCTCCGTGATCCATCGGGTCGTGGCCGGCTCCCGCCACGGCTTTCCGGCCAGCGTCAGCACCCGCAGCGCGTAGTACGTTCCCGGCAGGGTCGGCAGGTCCCCTTCGCGCTCGAAAGCGAACGCCTCGCCCCGCCGGCACTGAGCGACGAAAGCGAGCGTCCGGGCGGAGACCGGCAGGCCGGCCAAGTTCGTCAGTTCGCTCGCGAATCTCGCGGCCTGCAGCGACGGGATCCGGTCCGAGGACTCCAGCGGATAGCCTTCGGCGCTCTCGGCGGTCCGGACGAACGCCAGCACCTCGCCGTCGACGAGGTCCCGCTCGCGCTGATTCGTCACAATGACCTTCCTCGCGCCGCGAGCAGCACCTGACCGACCGTCTCCCGCTCTGCCGCGACCTCGCCGAACAAGGAGCCGGTCGGCGTCGCGAGGTGCGGGAAGTAGAAATTGGAGGTGGACCTCCTGCGCCCGGTCCGGGGCGGCAGCACCCGGTGGTTGCCGGCGCGGAGCAGTCCGCCGGTGCGCTTTTCCGCGGTGAGGCCGAACAGCACGACGAACCGGGCCGGATCAGGACGGCAGGTCAGCCATTCCCCGGTCAAGGACTCGATCTGCAGGCGTCCCGGCTCGCCGGATTCCGAGAGCAGGCTGAGGAGGCTGCGGTCCTTGTGCTCGGGGAAGGACAGCGGGTTTCCGTCGCCGGCGGGCAATCCCGCCCGGGGGTGATATTCCGTGAGCGTGATGTTCGTGTTGTCCGGGGCTCCGGCGAACAGGTCGTCCGGCTTGACTCCCAGTGCTTCGCTGATGCGCGCGAGGAGCTGTTCGCACGTGCGCACCACCGAGTCCCGGAACCGCTCGGTCAACGCCTTCAGTTCGGGAGACGGCCAGACGTTCGGATGCTCGTACAATCCCGTGTACTCGGCGGGAACCCCGCCCGCGCTCGCTGCCGCCGCGTCGTCGAAGCGGGCGATGCTGAGCCGGTCGTAGACCGGCTGCCCGTCGTCGTCCGCCGCCGAGGTCCAGCCGCGGTTCCGGTGCCCCGACGGGCTGACGCTGGCCGCTTTCTCGGACTCGTCCCCGGCGAAGAACTCCGACGCGGCCAGCTCCGTCCGGCGGGCGAGTTCGCGGCACTGCTCAGCTCCCGCCAGTTCGGCGGCCCCCCACGAGGCCCCCGCCAGCAACTGCTCGCGGAATCGCGCGGGAGCGTCGTGCAGATCCAGCAGCGGGACAACCGACGTCGTCATGGCCCAGTCCCCTCTCGTCACGCTCGCGTTCCTTGACTGGTGAAAACCGTCCAGCTGCCCAAGAACTCTCCGCGCCGCTGAGCGCTTTCCAGCTGTGCGTGCCACCGGTCCCGCCCGCCGGCGTCGACGCTGCCCGCCGCCACCGCCGCTTCCGACCACCTCGTCAGCTGCAGCATGCGGTCGAAGTCGGGCAGGCTCTCGGTGATCCCGACCCAGCCGGTGGTGGACACGTCGGCGAATCCGGCCGCGCGCAGCAGGGAAGGAAGCCGGGCGGATACCCACGGATTGCGCAGTGAAGCGTGGGCATGGCCGAAAACCGCGTTCGTGAGCGGGATGTCCGGGGCGTTCACCGCCAACGCCGACGCGTGCGGTTCGGAGACGATCACCTTGCCGCCGACCTTCACCGCACGCCGGTACGCGGCAACCACCGTCTCGACGTCCTCGACGTGGATCAGCACTCGCTCCGAGTGCACGAGGTCGAAATCCGCGTCGAATTCCGAGTCGGCCGCGTCCGCGTGGACGAACGTGACGGCATGCCCCTCGGCAGCGCACCGGCGGCGCGCCTCGGCGAGCACGAGCTCGCTCCGGTCGATGCCCACCAGCTCGCCCCGATGCCCCGCCCGGGCGAGTTCCAGCAGGCGGCCGCCCACACCGCAGCCGACGTCGAGCACCGAGAGCCCCGGATCCGCGCGCACCGCCGCTTCCAGCGGCCCGGTGTGGGACGCGTGCAGCCGCCGCACCGTGTCGAGATAGCCCTCGACCCGGTGCCCTGGCCCGGCGTCCAGATCCTGAAATCGATTCACAGCCGCAGAATTCATGAAAGAAGACAGCTCGATTCCTGATTCGAATACCGACTGGCGAACCATTCGACCGCGGCGACATATTTACGCCAATTCTCGCCCCCGCCGACGGAGACTAGCAACGAATGCCGCATACGGGCAACCCGCCCCTCACCGGAAACCCGATCGGAGCAGCACGAAAATAACCGTTGTCGACCTTCTCGATCGTGTCTAGGATAAAATCCCAGGCCCGCGTTCGCGCCTCACCCGATTTCCCGGCCACATCGACGACAGGGCGACCCAGGGAGCGGTTATGGACACGGAAAAGATCCGCACGGCAGAACAGGGTCCGGAGGCGGTCGTCCGCGAGCACCCGGCAGGCTCGCGCCTGCCCCGGCACAGCGTCGAGGAGATCGGCGACCTGTTCCGGCGCACCTACTTCCGCTATTTCGAGCATTCGATGCTGGGATCCGTCTCGAGGACGAGGTTCACCGCCGTGCGCGAAGGAAGAATCGTCGGCTACGCGGCTTTCGAAACCCATGGGCGGTACGCGTACATCATGAACATGGCCGTCGATCCCGGCCACCGCGATTACGGGGTCGCCCTCGCCTTGGAGCAAGCGCGGATGCGCGCCGTGCGAAGAGCGGGCCTGCTGTGCTACGGCACCTGCCTGTGCGAAACCGCGGCCAGTCAGGGACTGAAGTCCCTCCTCGGAATGCGGCCGGCGAATCTGCGGTACGGCTGGTATCACGACATGGTGAAACAGGGAAAACACTCCTCTGTGCTCACCGTGACAGAAGCCGACCCGGTGCCCGAAGCGGTGCTCGAACCGGCCGTGATCAAGCATCCGGCCCTCGGCGTCACGCGCTACCTCGTCGACACCGCGAGCACGCTCGGCACGCTGCCCGACCTGACCGAGACGGGATATCTCGACGTGCTGGTCGGACCGGATCTGGCCGAGCGGCTGCACAACGACGACAGATTCCGTTACGCCGGGCTCGACGTGCCGTTGCCCCGCCAGTCCTGGCATCACTGTTTCCAGCTCCGCAACGCCGCCTGCCGCGCCGCTGTCGCGGAGGAGCCGGTACTGCTCCCCCGCTGGCGAGACTCGCGCGGCCAGTTCCGCGAGGTCCGGGAATTCCTGTCCCGGAACCGCACAGCCGTCGTCCCGGCACCCGAAAGAGAAGAGATCGACACATGACAGCCAAGATCGACATCGCCATCCTCGACCGCGGAATCCCGTACTTGGAGATGCAGGGGCTCCTGGACACGCTGCGCGGCCGCGGGCTCGAAGCCGCCTACCTGAACTACGACGACGTGGTCTTCAGCGCGGGCGGCTCCCCGCTCCGGCACCGAGGCGAGCAGGTCGATCCCGCGGTGGTGCTGATCCGCTCCCGCTTCTTCAGCCGGATCTCCGAGGCGGTCTCGGTCTTCGACTCGCTGGCCATGCTCGAGAACGCGGGCATCCGGGTGGTCAACGCGGCGTCCGGGGTGCAGCAGGCGCACAACAAGGTCCTGTCGGTCGACGTGCTCGCGCGGGCGGGCCTGCCGGTCCCGCGGACGAGGCTGGTCCGGACGCTGGAGCACGCTTCCGAGTGCCTGCGCGAATGGGGGGACGTGGTTTTCAAACCGGTGCACGGCATCGCGTCCACCGATAACGTGCTGCTGCGCGACCAGGTCGATTTCCGGAGTCCGGACACGCCGCACGAGCTCTCCCTGGGAAACGAAATCAAGCTCTCGTACCTTCTCCGGACGCACGAGTCGATGTGCGCGCAGGAATTCGTGCCGAACACCGGAAGCGATGTGCGGGCGATGTGCATCGAAGACCAGGTGGTGGCGTGCTATCAGCGCAAGACGCTCCATTCGCCAGCGGACGAGAAAACCCGCGAGAACCCCCAGCTCGTCGAGCCTTACGAGTGCACCGCCGAACTCGTCGACACGGTCGTCGCGGCCACCCGCTGTTTCGGCCTGGAGCACTCCTGCGTCGACTTCGCCGAAGGACTCGACGGCTCGCTGACCATCCTGGAAGTCAATCCCACGATCTCTTTCTGGCGGCACGTCGCCGACGATTCGCTGCACAGGACGCCGGACGGAGTCGGCAGCGCCTTCGCCGACATGCTGGTGCACGCCCTTGAAAGCTCGGACCGGCTCGCTAAGGTCGAGTCATGACGGAGCGAACACTCGAGCAACGGCAACAGGACGCGCGCCACAAACTCGAAACCGAAGCCGACGTCTGGCTGGCGTCCGCCGATACGGACGGCAATCCCGCTCTCGTGCCCTTCTCCCTGGCTTGGGACGGCGAGCGCATCATTCTCACCACGGACGGGAAGAACGCGACGGCCAGGAATCTGGCCGGCAACCCGAAGGCGAAACTCTTCGTCGGAGACAGCCGCGACGTAGTCCTCGTCTCCGCCACCGCGCAGGTGTTCCCGCAGGCGGAGGCTCCGGCCGGCGCGCTGGACCTGTTCGCCGACCGAACGGGCTGGGACGCCAGGGGGCTCGGCGAGAGCTGGGTGGTGATGGTGCTGACCCCGGACCGCGTCCAAGTCTGGCGCGGGCCCGACGAGATCAAGGGGCGGACGGTCATGCGCGACGGGAAGTGGCTCGAAAGCACGTGACCGGCGAGGCCGGGCGGTCCCGCGCTAACCCTCGTCCGGACGGTCCGGGATGTCCCGCATGCGCCACAGCGGCGTGAAGAACAGCCACAACGGTGAAAGCCCCATCCCGACGGCCCCGACGAGGAAAGCGGTCCCGATTCCCCAGCTCTCGCCGAGCACGCCGCCGAGCAGCCCGCCGGCCGGCAACGCGCTCCAGGTCAGGAACCGCACGGTCGCGTTCATCCGGCCGAGAAGCCCGGGCGGGCACAAGGCTTGCCGGCAGCTCACCTGAGCCACGTTGAACAGCACGGAGCCGAAGCCGATCACCGACCAGGCCACCGCGAAAAGCGCGACTCCGCCCCAAGCTTGAGACAGCGGCAGCAGCACGGCCAATGGCCACGTGAGCCCCGCGGCGAGCCAGATCAGCCGCGCGGTCCCGAAGATTCTCCCGGCGCGGCCGACGACGATCCCGGCCAGCACGCCGCTGAGCCCGCCCGCGGCGAGCACCAGCCCCACCTCCGCCGAGGAGAGCAGCAGGCTCCGGGCGAGAAACAGCACCAGCACCGCGTTGGCGATGCCGGTGAACAGCAGCAGACTGGCGCTGCACAAGGTCAGCGAACGCAGCACCCGGTGGGTCGAGACGAACCGGAGTCCTTCCCGGATCTCGCGCCACAGGTGCCGGTCCGCGCGCTCCTCGTCCTTCGGCGGACCGGCGACGGGCCGCATGCGCAGCAGGATCAGCGAGGAAATCGCGTAGCACAAAGCGGTGGCGCCGACCGCCAGGGCTCCGCCGACGCCCTGCACCAGTCCGCCGCCCAGCGCGGGTCCCGCCGCCTGTGCGGTGGAGCGGCTGGCTTCGAGCTTCCCGTTGCCGTCCACGAGCGAGGAACGGCTGACGAGGCGGGGCACGTAACTCTGGTATCCCACGTCGAAGAACACCCCGGCCGCGCCGGCGATCAGCACGACCGTCGTCAGCTGCGGGAAACTCAGGAAACCCGCCCAGATCGCGATCGGGACGGTGCTGATCACCGCCAGCCGGACCAGGCTCGCCCAGACCAGGCACCGCAGCACGTTCAGCCGGTCGAGCCACACGCCCGCGGGCAAACCGATGAGCAGGAACGAGATCGTGCCGGCGGCGGTCAGCACGCCCATCTCGAACGGCGACACCGCCAGCAGGGCCACCGCGATCAGGGGCACCGTGGTCTGCGCCGCCATGAACCCGACCTGGCTGACCGACTCCGCCGCCCACAGCATCCGGAAACCCCGGTTCCGCACCAGGTTCTCGGTCCGTGTCTTCACCGCGGCGCCCCGGCTTCCCGCGCCCCGATGCCCGGCGCCGAACCAGGAAGGATTTCCGTGCCTTCGATTCCGGACGCCATGAAGGGATCTTCGTGAATCAGCAGGGCACTGTCCAGGTCGAGGTCGTCGGCCAGCGACGCGAGCTGAGCGGACGCGCCGATGGAGACCGAGGTCTCGGCGTTGCAGCCGAGGCAGACCGCCAAGCCGTTCCGGCGCGCCGTTTCGATCGCGCGGCGGGTCCGGCCGAGACCGCCCCAGTTCTGCGTTTTCAGCACCACCCCGTCGTAACGGTCGGCCGCGCGGGCCAAAGCCCGCGGCGAAGTGCAGAATTCGTCGGCGAACACCGGCAGCCCCGTCAGTGCGCGCAGGTCGGCGAAATCCTGGACCGAGGCTCCTTCGGCCAGCGGCTCCTCCAGCGAACCGACCTCCCACCGGAGCAGTTCGCCCGCGAAATCCGCCGCGTCCTCGAGCTCCCACGCGGCGTTCGCGTCCACCCTGATCGGCGCTTGCGGAAACCCGGCCCGAGTCCGGCGGAGCCGGTCGGCCGCCGCCGACCGCGGTTCGGCTCCCGGATTGCCCACCTTGACCTTGAGCCGGGTGGCTCCCAGTTCGGTCCCGAGACCGATCCAGTGCTCCAGTTCGGCTCCGCCGACCATAGGGATGGTGAAGAACGTCCTGGTCGGCCCGGTCCCGGACAACCCCCACCACCGCCACAGCGGCAGTCCGGCCTCCTTGGCGGACAGATCCAGCAGCGCCGTCTCCACCCCGGCCAGCGCGGCGGGGCGCCCCGACAGCGCCCGCAGCACGGGCGCCCAGGTCTCCGGGTCGTCCGCCCGGACGTCCCGCAGCAGACCGGATCCGGACAGGCTCGCGTAATCGGCGGCCACGGTGCGGGCCGATTCCCGGCCCAGCATCGACGGCGCCGCCTCCCCGATCCCCTCCAGCCCGGACTCCGGGTCCGGCCGAAGCCGGACAATGGTGGTGCTGAACCCGCTGACCCGGACATAGGCGTTGGCGAACGCGGCACGCCAGTCCAGCCCGACCGTCACGGATTCGAGCCGGACGCCGCTCATCGCAGCCCCGCTTCGCACACCTGGCGGACCACTCCGGAAAACCACGTCCTGCCCATCCCCGGGCCGGTGCTGCCGCAGAGTCTCAGCTCGAGATCGGCGGCGGGGATCTCCACGACCGCGTCGCACGGGCCGACGTTCTCGTCGAGACAAGCGAGCATGCCTTGCCACTGATCGCCCTGCACCGGGGTGCGAAGGGCGGCGACCCGCTCCGGCGCCGGAGGCCATTCGAGGCGGCCCTTCCCCTTCCGCTGGACCACCAGCCGAAGCTCGTGCCCCCGATCCGGGCCGCCCGCGTACACCGCCTCGAGTTCCGTCGCACCGGCTCCGTCGCTGAAGACGGCCGCGCCGTCGAGATTCATCCCGCCCAGCCGGCCCGGCAGCCGCACGCCGTCGTGCCCGGCCGCCGCGTCCTCGAGCCAGACGACGTGGTTTTCCCCTTCTTCCCGGGGAAACCGCCACAGGCCGGTGGGGACCTCCACCACCGCGGCGGTGGGATGCCGCGCCCAGTAGCCGAGTTCCGGGAACGGGATGCGCGCGATCCCGGGCAGCGCCTCCGGGACCGCCGGGGCCAGGGAACGGAAAACGCCGAGCACCTCGGCCTCGGTGAACTCGCCCCGCAGCACCGAGAACTCGATCGTGGTGCGCGCGATCCTGGCGGTGGCCGCGGAATTCCCTTTGTGGTCGGTCCCGGTCCAGAGGACGTAGCGGTCGTCGAGCACGACGGGCGTCGCGGGATTTCCGAACAGCGAGGGATGGTCCAGCGCGGGGAAGGCCCAATCGTAGAGGAACTGCTTGACCCGCGCCCGCCGTTCGTGCCCGGCCAGCTCGAACCGGAAGGACGACGGATTGCACTCGGACCACGTGGCACGCCCCGCCGAACTCGCCGGCCTGCCGGGCGGGGCTTCCTTCCGCACGCTGGCCGCTTCCGGCACCACGTCGGCGGGGAGTTCCGTCGGCATCCACACGACGAAGTTGCACCAGTCCTGCGCCTCGCGCGGCGGCATCGACGGCGGTTCCGGCTCCAGCACGGCCGGATCCGCGACCGTCGCCCAGGTCCACTGATCGTTCATTCGGCCGGGACCCGTTCCTCGAAGCTGGAGAAGTCCAGGACATTCGACATCTGGTGCATCAGCCGCACGCCGTGCCAGCGCTTGTTGTAGGTCATGTAGCTGATTTTCCCGGGCGGAGCGAAGTAATACGCCTGATCCTCCGCGTACCGCGCGATCGCACGGTAGACCGGCTCCTGGAGCGGGCCTTCCGCCCCGCGCGCCGCTTCCACCAGCCCCGACAGGACCTCGTCCCGAAAGCCCAGTGCCGAGGGGAGAGTGGCCCGCGGGTCGAGCAACGCGGACACGAAAGCGTGCGGGTGCATGAAGTCGCTGGCCCAGCCGGCCCACACCAGCGGGCACTTGCCCTGATACAGCAGTTCCGTCAGCCGCGGCAGGTCGGTTTCGAAGATCTCGACGGTGATCTTGGGACTGATCCGGGTGAGCCCGTCGGCCAGGAACTCCGCGGCCCGCGCACGCGACACGTTCGTCCCGTGGGTCGCGATCACGATCCGGCACCCGGAACGGGCCGCCTCGCCGCCCCAGGCGGAGCGGAACTCGAACGCCGCCCGGTCCAGATCGCGCGCGAGCGGCCGGGGAGACGTCCCGGGCAGGGCCGGAGCGGGGAACGGCGGGATGTGCGGGATCCCCTCGCCGTCGAGGACTTCGCGCACGTAGCGCTCGTGGTCGAAGCACAGCGGCAGCATCCGGCGCAGGTGCACGTCGGCGAACGCGTCCGGGCGCAGCCCGTCCGGCCCGAATTCCCCGGACCCGAGGAATTCCGAATCCGGCCGCACGCGCTGGGCGATGAACGCCAGCGGGTTGATGCTCCATTCCGCGGGCAGCTTCTCCAGCACGGTCTGTCCCAGATCGCCGAGACGCTGCACGGATTCGGGCTGGCACACCGAGAAATCGCAGGCCCCGGCCAGCAGGTCCTTCTCCCGTTCCATCCGGTCGTCGACCGAGCGCAGGACGATTCCGGCGGGGCCTCGCCGCGCGCCGGGCTGTTCCCACCGGGCGAACCGCAGTTCCCGGGCCGCCCGGTCCCACTCCTCCAGCCGGTAGGGACCGGTGCCGTTGGCCTGGTCGTCCAGCGCCGAGGCGCCGCGGTTCAGGAAGCGCTCCACGGCGCCGGGCGAACCGTCCCACTCCCCTCGCGCGGCGCACCAGGACCGGCTCACCACCAGCGACCAATGGACCAGGAAATGCTTCAGCGGCGCGTAAGGCCGGGCGAGGTCGAGCACGAGTTCGTCGCCGGAACGGCTGATCCGCCGCAGCATCGCGGCGGCGTCCTCCGCTCCGAGCCGGTCGATCGGAGCGCCCAGCAGCACGTCCGCGAGCAGACCGGCCGGGCCGTCCGCCGTGATCGCCGCCCGGCTCACCGAATACCAGACGTCGTCGGCGGTCATTTCGGTCCCGTCGTGGAACCGGATTCCTTTCCGCACCGGCACGACTACGCGCCAGCCGTCCCCGTGCGGCGTCGCCTCGGGTTCGGCGGCCGCCAGCAGCGGGCGGAACTCGTCGTCGTCGGTCAGCCCGAGCAGGCCCTGGTACAGGTTCAGCACCGGATGCCGGGACCCGGTCTCGAAGGCCTTGTGCGGATCGAGCGTGGCCGGATCGTCGAACGCGTCGATCACCACAGAGGATTCGGTACCCACGGCTCACTGCCCTCCCGATGCGGCGCCGCGGCGGGACCCCGGTCCGGGCCCGCGCCGCCGTGCCTGGTTCGCCGCGCGCCCGGCGGCACGCGCGTTTTCGCTGCGACCGGTCGTCGCTGGTCCCCTGCTCCGTCCGCTCGCGCCGCGGCCGGGCCTTCCCCGCCGCCGGTTCACCGCACCTCCAGTCCGGTGAACCGGCGGCCCTGGGCGACCGTCATCGGGCGCCGTCCCCGCCGCAGTCGCACACACAGCGGAAACCGATCTCGAAATGCCGATCGAAGGCGAGGTCTCGGCCGCGAAAGGCGAGCGAGGCCTGTTCCGGGAGCGACGTCCAGGTCCCGCCCTTGATCACCACGTAGGAGCGCTGGTCGTAGATGACGTCGATGGCGTCGCGGTCGGTTCCGACCGGGCTGAAGGCCGGGCCGTCGAAACAGGACGACGTCCATTCCCAGACATTGCCGGACAGGTCGCCGACCCCGAACGGGCTGACGTTGCCGGGCATCCCCCGTTCCCGCGCCGTGTGCGCCGGCGGGTCGTCGGCCAGGCCCAGCAGTTCGTCCCGCCAGCGGTCGACAGTCGCCCACCCGTTCCCGGAAGGCGGCGGCAGGCACCGGGTGCGCGCCCCGTCGAACTCGTCGCCCCACGGGTAAGCGCGGCGGTCGGGCCCTTCGCCCGCACGCTGCCACTCGGTCTCGGTGGGCAGGCGCTTGCCGAGCGACCGGGCGTAGGCGTACGCGTCGAACCAGTCGACCCCGGTGACCGGATGGCCGGGGCCGCTGCGGGAATCCAGCAGGGTGTTGCGCAGATGCAGTTTGCCCTTCGGCTCCCGCGGATGGCAGAACCGGTGCCGGAGCGCCGCGGGCGACCCGGCGAACAGGTCGTACTCGGCGTTGCTCACCGGCAGCTTGTCGATCCGGAAACCGGCGCAGTGCCGTTCTTCCGGCGGATCGTTCCAGTCGAACAGCAGGTTCTCGCCGGCGAAGGCGGGCGGCGGTCCGCCGAGCACGACTCCCCCTGGCACCGCCGCCATCGACCCGTGCTCGTGCGAACCGCCGTCCGCCGCGTCCTCGACCGGCCGGGCCGGATACTCGGCCTGGTCGACGCCCTCGGCGAACAGTTCGTCTTCGACCGAGCGCAGGACCGCCTGGTCCGTGCTGCCGATGATCGCCGTGATCGCCCGCAGGACGACCGCGTGGCCGATGCCCACCGGCTTGCCGGCGAAGCCGGTCACGCGCTCGCTCGCCCTGCCGACGATGACCAGCAGGTCCGCGAGCACCTCCCGCAACCGCAGTTCGCCCGCCAGGGTCACGGCTTCGAACGCGACGTAATCCTCGTAGTCGTGCGTGAGCCACCCCACCGCCGCGCGCACCTCGTCATGCTGCGGGGCCCGGACCGCGAGCGCCCTCAGCAAGGCTTGCCGCACCCACGGCAGCTCGTGCATCGCCGCGACCGCGCAGGCCTCCTCGATCTCGCCGTCCGGACAGCGCGCGACCGCTTGTCCCAGCGCGGCCAGATCCGCTTTCAGCGCTTCCGGGCGAAGCTGCCGCTCGAACAGCTGCTTTTCGGGAAGCAGTTCTCGCCAATGAGCCACAGAGCCCTCCATGGGGTGGACGGCGGAGTCCGGGAACGCCGGGCTCCGCCGTCTATCAGCCTGCTACCGCAGCACGATCACCACTTGGACACGACCGACAGAACCGGGCGCACCTTGCGGGCTTCGCGCGCCTTCTGCCACTGCTTGGAGTACGACATGACACCCCCTTTGCTCGTATTGTCCGGGAAAGCGCCACATAATCGCTGGGTTCAGCAGCACCGATAAAACCGATACCTGTGAGCGCATCTCAGATACTAGTGCCAGCGACAAAGAGCAGACAATGGTCTTTTCGTGGGGCGGTGTTTGTTCAACTTCCGGTGCGCACCGCAACGGGCACTCGCCCCGGAGACCGTGAAGCGCCTAATATCGAAATATGACTGACCGCACGTTCATCCCGGCGCGACTGCTGCAGTACGTTCGCGACACGTCGCTGCGCGAAAGCGATGTCCTGCGCCGGCTCCGCGAAGAGACCGCGACGCTCCCGGCCGGCGACGCCTTGCGCATCCCGCCCGAGGAGGGGCAGCTGCTTGCGTTGCTGATCCGGCTCAGCGGTGCCCGGAAAGCACTGGAAGTAGGCACTTTCACCGGATACGGCACGCTTTGGATGGCGTCCGCGCTGCCCGCGGACGGGAAGATCCTCACGTGCGACCTCGCCGCGAAGTGGCCGGGCATCGGCGCGCCCCACTGGGCGCGCGCGGGACTCGAAGACAGGATCGAACAGCATCTCGGAGACGCCCGGGAATACCTCGAGCAGCTTCTCGCGACGGGGCACCGCGAGACATTCGATTTCGTTTTCATCGACGCCGATAAAAGCAATTACCGGAATTATTACCGATTGTCCTTCGAGCTGCTGCGCCCGGGCGGCCTGATCGTCGTGGACAATACGCTCCTGTTCGGCCGGGTGCTCGACCCGGCCGAAAGCGACCCGGAAACGGCCGAGGTGTCCCGGCTCAACGCCGAACTGCGCGCCGACGACCGGATCGACCTCAGCCTCCTTCCGGTCGCCGACGGGGTCACTCTGGTCCGGAAGAAGACCGGCTGAGCCGCGGCCCGGCGAGATCCGGAACGGACAACCGCATCGTGGCGGGAGGCGCCTGCCGGTCCGGAATCAGGTGCAACCGCTGGACTTCCTCGTCCGGACCGGAGCCACCGCGTTCGGGCAGACAGGAACACTCTTGTTCGGCGAAGCCGGCGAAGCGGTAGGCGACCTCCATCATCCGGTTGCGCCCGGTGGGACGGAAGTCCGCGCTGAGGTGCACCCCGGCCAGCGCGGCCTGGTCCGCGAGCCAGCCGAGCAGCACCGAGCCGACGCCGAACGGGACCGCCCGGCACGAGGTCGCCAGCAGCTTCAGCCGCCAGTTCGAAACCCCGGTTTCGAGCAGCACGATTCCCACCGCCCCGTGCGGCCCGATCCGATCGGTCAAGGCGGCGGTCAGCACCTCGTGCCCGCTGTCGCGCGTCAGCTCGCCCAACGCGGCGGCGTCGTAGTGCACCCCGGTCGCGTTCATCTGGCTCGTGCGGAGGGTGAGTTCCTCGACCCGGGCGAGGTCGTCGCCCGAGGCCCGGCGCACGTCGAGCCGCAGATCGAGGGAGCGCAAAAACCCCTCGTCCGGCCCGGCGAAAGCGGCCCGTTCGGCCGAGCGCCGGAATCCCGCCTGGTAGAGCTGCCGCCGCCGGCGGGAATCGGCGGTGAGGGAACGCGGGACGAACTCCGGCAGACCGGCCAGCCGGACCGCGTCTTCGGCGGCGTAGCAGCGCACCTCGGGGAGGTGGAACTCCACTTCCGCCCGCTCGGTGTGCTGGTCGTCGACGAAGGCGATCGTGCGGTAGGCGAACCCCAGCTCGTCGGCGATCGCCCGCACCGCATCGGATTTTCGTCCCCAGCCGATCGAGGGCAGCACGAAGTACTCGGCGATCCCGAGCTCCTCCAGCCGGGCCATCGCCTGCTCGTGGTCGTTCCGGCTCGCGATCGACTGGAGGATCCCCCGGGAATCCAGAGTCTCGACCACATCCCGCACCGCGGCCGGCAGCACCGGACGGTCGCCCTCGGCGAGCGTTCCCCGCCACAGGGTCTCGTCCAGATCCCAGACGAGACATTTCACCAGTTCAGCCGAAGCGGTCAAAGGTTCTTCTCCTCAGCGGCGGGCAGCGGCGAGTGCGCTGTCACGTGATCGGCGAGGATCAGCTGGGAGATCTCCGCCGTGCCTTCGATGATCTCCATGAGTTTCGCGTCCCGGTGCGCTCGCGCGACGACGTGCCCGCCGTGCGCGCCCGCCGAGGCGAGCACCTGTGCCGCCGTCGCGGCGCCGCGCACAGCCTGTTCCGCCGCGACCTGTTTGGCCAGCACGGTGGCCACCACGAGTTCCGGCGAGCGGGTGTCCCAGCACGCGCTCGCGTGCTCGCACAACCGGGTCGCGATCTGCTCGCCGGAGAACAGTCCGGCCAGATGACGCGCGATCAGCTGATTCGCCTTCAACGGGACGCCGAACTGCTCTCGCCGCTGCGCGTGCGCGGCGGCGCTCGCCAGGCACGCGCGCAGGATTCCCACACATCCCCAAGCCACCGAAAGACGCCCGTATCCCAACGCCGTGGTCACGAGCAACGGAAGGGGCAACGCGACGCCGCCGAGAAGAGCGGCGGACGGCAACCGCACTTCGTTCAGCCGGACGTCGGCGTGCCCGGCGGCGCGGCAGCCCGAAGGATCCGCGACCGGCTCCACGCTCACCCCCGCCGCCTCGGCCGGCACCATCACCGCCGCCGCTCCGTCTTCGAAGCGCCCGAAGACCAGCAGCAGGTCGGCATACCGTGCGCCGGTCATCCACCGTTTGTGCCCGTCAACGACGATCGAGTCGCCGTCGCGGCGGATCCGGGCGCGCATCGCCGACAGATCGCTGCCGGCGCCGGCCTCGGTGAAGCCCACCGCGGCGAGATCTCCGCCGGTCAGCCGGGAAAGGTACCCGGCCCGTTGTTCCTCGTCCCCGAAACGGCTGACGCTCCAGGCGGCCATGCCCTGCGAGGTCATGAGACTGCGCAGGGAACTGCACAGACTCCCGACATACGCGGTCCACTGCCCGTCGTCCCGGAAGTTCAGCCCCAGACCGCCGTGCCGGGCAGACACCTGAGCGCACAGCAGCCCCGCGGAACCGAGCTTCCTGATCACTTCCCCCGGCACGGCCCCCGCCAGGTCCCAGTCCCCCGCCCGGTCTCCGACGAGGTCGGCGACCATCGCGCGGGCGGCGGGCGGGAGGTCAGCCACCGGTGCCCGCCGAGCCGCCCAGCCGGGACACCAGCTCGGTCATCTGCCGGACAGTGCGGAAGTTCTCCAGTCTCAGATCGGGCCCGGCGATCGTGACGGAGTAGCTCTCCTCCAGGTGGAGGATGAGTTCCATCGCGAACAGGGAGGAAACAAGCCCGGCGGCGAACAGGTCCTGTTCCGGGAGAATCGGGGCCTTGACCCGTTTTTCGAGGTAGCCGGCGATCTCGTCCTGGATGACCGAAACGCTTTCGGCGGGTAGAGCGGTCATTACCACGGTTCCTTCCCGTAATCGTAGAAACCCTGGCCGCTTTTGCGGCCGAGGTGACCGTTCCGCACCTTCTCTTCCAGCACGCCGCAGGGCCGGCAGGACTCTTCGCCGGTGCGCTCGTGAAGGGCCGCCAGCGAATCGACGAGATTGTCGAGACCGATCAGGTCCGCGGTGCGCAAGGGACCGACCGGATGCCCCAGGCACCCCTCCATCAGCGCGTCCACCTCCTGCGCGGTCGCGGTCCCGGCTCCGACCAGGCGCGCGGCCGCGTTGAGCATCGGATGGAGCAGCCTGCTGGTGACGAACCCGGGCGAGTCGCGCACGACCACGGGTTTCCGGTTCAGCCGGGCGAGCAGCGCCAGCACCCGGTCGAGCGCGGCCGCACCGGTCGACGGACCCCTGACCACCTCGACCGTGGCTATCAAGTACGCCGGGTTCATGAAGTGCACGCCGACCACCTCCGCGGGCCGCGCGGCCCAGCCCGCCATTTCCTCGATCGGGATGCCCGAGGTATTGGTGATCACCGGGATGCCGGCCGGCAGCGCGGCGGAAACCTCCGCGAGAAGCCCGGCTTTGAGATCGGCGCGTTCGGTGATCGCCTCGATCACGGCCGCGGTTTCGGAATCGAAGGAAAAGGAAGCAGCGATCGTCACGTTCCCCGGTTCGACCCCCTCCGCGACCGTCCCGGCCAAGGCGGCGTGCCGCATCCGCTTGGCTATTCCTTCTCGCGCTCGCTCAAGAGCGGCGGAATTGACGTCGACGACCGTGACCGAAATTCCCTGGCTGACTATCATCGTCGCGATGTCCACGCCCATCACGCCCGCACCGAAGACAGCGATCCGGCAATTATCGAATTGTGCAGCCAACACTCCTCCGCGTGAGCACGTAGGGACCGCTATCGACTGATTTTTTTCTTCGCCCGATTCATCACGGGCAAACGCACGCCATTTTCGAACCCCGCGCCGAGCCTACTGGCCCGGCCGCTGATCAACACCACCGAACGAGTGGCCGGCGGCCGCGAATCGGCGATGCCGGACACCCCTTCGCGCCGCTACAGCCGGCGGCGTTTTTCCAGCTGCCAGGCGAAATGCTGCCAGGTCTCCGCGCAACTGCGCGCGGCGTCCGCCACTCCCGGGACGCAGTGCGGCGGAACGCTTTCGATGAGCCGCACCCAGTCCTGCTGTTTCAGCGAATGCGCGCCGATCAGCCGGAGCACCTCCCGCCCGCCTTCGCTGAGCCGCATCGCCGGGTCCCGCCCGATCGTCCGCAAGTCCGGTGTGGCCGGCGCCGCCGGCCCGGTCGCACCGTCCCCTTGGCTCGTCTCGTCCGCGCTGTCCGGCGCCACCGCGACCGGCTCGCGCGAGGCGCCGCCGCGCCGCCGGGGCGACGGCACCGGGTGCTCGCCCCGACGGAGCCGTTCACGCACGTCCCTGGTGGTGGCGAGGGCGATCCCCGCCTGGCTCGCGATTTCCCGCAGTGTCGCGTCGGGCTTTTCGGCGAACAGCGCGCTGGCGCGCAGCCGCCCCTCCGCCGCATTGAGCGGCCTGCTTCGGCCGTCCTTGCCGATCCGTGTGTTCGACTTCGGGGTTTCCGAGGTCGAACACGCCCGGATGGCCGCGACGGTCTTGTCCGAAACACCGGCGAGCGAGGCGATCCTCGCGTCCGAAAACCGCGGGAAGAAATGGAGGATGCGCGCGGCCGCGGCAGCCCGGTCCACCGGCGAAAGCGGCAGTCCGTGATGCGCGTTGTACCTCACCGCCAGCACGAACGCCTCCTCGGCCGGCCCCTCGAAGAATTGCACCGCGATATCGCGCTCGCCGCACAACGCGGCGGCCCGCAGCCGGTGCATCCCGTCGATGACGCGCATGCTGGGCCGGTGCACGATGATCGGCGGCAGGGCGCCGTTCACCTGCGCGAGCGCGCGGACGTGCTCGCTGTCCTCCCCGCCGATCCGCGGCGAATCGCCCGGAAGCAGCGAATCGAGCGAAATCTTCCGTACCGGCCCGGAGATCGGCCGGGGCTCCTCCGCGGGCGAAAACAACTCCTCGAACGGATCGTCTGACATCTGGATCGTCTCGACCGGCTGCCAGCGTGAGCCCATACCGCCCCATCTCCGTAGTCCGACCTTGCCGTTCGACGCGATTCAGGGCCGGGCCCGTCGCCGGAACGCGCACCGAGGTGCGCCCAGGCGCCACCGCACCCATACCCGCCCGTTGTCCGGACATTTCGGCAGACGCCGGTCCGGTTCACCCCACCCGCCGAAGCTTGCCACCGAGCCCGGCGGCGTTCAACGGCGTACGGCGGAGCGCCGCGCCGAAACCCCAGCTCAACCGCCAAGGTCAATTTTCCGGTCCGGAACCGGCTCACTCGTTCGGCTCACCTCGACAGTCGGCCCCGGCTGGACGGGACCGGGCGCGCCGGGCCGCGCGGACGACGGCGGATCCCGGTCTTCGCGGAGACGCCGTCCGCGGCGCCCCCGGACGGCCGCACGATCTTGAAAGTGGAACGGAAGCTGTCCAGGATGAACCATGGCGGTTCGCCGCCGGCGCAAGCCGCCGACCCGGCTCCCCGGGTCGCTCGACGGCTCGAGGGAGGCGACATCGACGATCCGATCCTGAAACCGGGACCGCGGGAAATCTTTGCCGAAAGATTCTCGCTTTTGTACGCCGCGGCCGGCGATCCTCCGCTGAAACGCGTCACGGAGTCGGTCGCGAGGGCCAGGCAGGTCGACGAACGCGGGCAGCCGGTGCGGGCGACCGCCCAGCGGGTGAGCGATTGGCGCCGCGGGCGGAACGTCCCGGCCAAGTTCGCCGTGTTGGCGGCGGTGCTCGACGTGCTCGTCACCGAGGCGAGGAAAGACCGTCCGGCGTCGCTGGTCAGTGATCTCTACGATCTCGGCCACTGGCGTTCCCTGTGGGAGAACGCCTTGGCCAGTCCCATTTCCCCGGGCTCCGGCGAGACCGGGACCGGTTCCCCGCCCGCCGCCGGGACGGGGCTCTGCCCCTACCCGGGTCTCGCGACTTTCCGGCAGCAGGACTCCGCCTGGTTCTTCGGCCGGGGCCGCAGCACCGAGGCGTTGCTGGCCCGGCTGGCCGACGCGGCCGCCACCGGCGGTTTCCTCGCCCTCATCGGCTCCTCCGGAGCCGGGAAGTCCTCCCTGCTCGAAGCCGGGCTGATGCCGATTCTGGCTTCGCGGGACGCCTCCGGCGAGGGAGCGCCCGGATGGCTGCTCAGAAAAATGACTCCGCGAACGGATCCGCTCGCGGAACTGGCCAGAGCAGTTCCCGAGATCAGCTCCGAGCCTTCGGATCCGCCCGCTCCGAATCCGAAGGCCTCGCGCCGATTGCTTCTCGTGGTGGATCAGTTCGAGGAACTCTTCACTCTCTGCGAGAGCGAGTCGCGACGACAGCTGTTCATCGAGGCGCTGCGTTCACTGTGTGTGCCGGGGAAGCTCGACACGAATGCGCCGGCCGTGGTGCTCATCGCGCTGCGCGCTGATTTCTACGACCAATGCCTGCGCTACCCCGAACTCGCCGACGCCTTGCAAAACCGCCAGCTCCTGCTCGGCCCGATGAGTTCCGCGGAGGTGCGCGAAGCGATCACCGGACCGGCGAAGTCGGTCGGGCTGCCTCTGGAAGCGGGCCTCGCGGACCTCATCCTGCTCGATCTGGCCGTCGGGCATCGCCGCGGCCTGCCGGCGGGCAAGCAGGAGGTGCACGAGGCGGGCTCCCTGCCGCTGCTGTCCCACGCGCTCGCCGCGACGTGGCAGCGCCGTCAGGCCGGCAAGCTCACCATCGCTGGTTACCGGGCGGCGGGCGGGATCAACGGGGCGGTCGCCGCGACCGCCGAACAGACCTGGGCGCAGCTGACTCCCGCCGCGCGCGACGCGACGCGCCCGCTGCTGCTTCGGCTGGTGTGCATCGGAGAGGACCGTCGCGACACCCGCAGGCGGGCGACCAGGGCCCAGCTGGTGGACAGCGCCGACGACCCCGCCGTCGTCGAGGAAGCGCTCGAAACCCTTGCCTCGGCCCGGCTGGTGACGCTGGACGCCGATTCGGTCGAGATCACACACGAGGCGCTGCTGTACGCGTGGCCCCGCCTCCGGGACTGGATCGACCACGACCGCGCCGGGAACCTGATCCGGCAGCGGCTGGAGGAGGACGCCGGCGCCTGGCAGGCGAGGGACCGGGATCCTTCCCTGCTGTACCGGGGCATCAAGCTGTCCGAGGCGGGACAGTCGGCCGAACCGGCGGGACCGCTGGGCAGCTCGGCCGCCGCACAGGAGTTCCTGCACGCCTCGACCCGGCAGTCCCGCCGGGTCGTGTGGGCCCGCCGCGCCTCGGTCGCGCTGGTGGTCGTCTTCGCCCTCATCGCCTCGATCGCGGCGGGGGTCGCGTTCCGGGAACGCGACGAGGCCAACTTCCGGCAAATCCTGGCCGAGGCCGACCGGCTGCAGGAAACAGACCCGTCCCTGTCGGCGCAGCTCGACCTCGTCGCCCATCGCCTGCGCCCCGACGACCAGTCCGTCGCGGCCCGGCTGCTGTCCACCCAGCAGAACCCCCTGGCCGCCTTGATGACCGCGCACACCGGCCCGGTCTACACGATCGCCTTCAGCCCGGACGGGCACACCATCGCCACCGCGGGGGACGACCACACCGTGCGGTTGTGGGACGCCCGCGACGCCGCCGATCCGCGCCCGCTCGGAGCGCCGCTGCGCGGGCACACGAGCTGGGTCACCTCGGCGGTGTTCAGCCACGACGGCCGCACTCTGTTCACCGCCGCCGACGACTGGACCATCCGCCGCTGGGACATCAGCGACCCGGCCAAGCCGGTACCGCTGGGAGATCCGGTGAACAGCGGCAACGGCACTGTCTACGCGATCGCGCTCAGCCGGGACGGCCGGGACCTGGCGACGGCGGACGACGACGGCACGGTACGTCTCTGGAACGTGACGGATCCGGCCCGCCCGGTTTCCCCGGGCCGCGCCCTCACCGGCCACACCGGCCGGGTGCGCTCGGTCGCGTTCAGCCCGGACGGCCGGACCCTGGCGTCCGGCAGCAACGACGGAACCGTGCGCCTGTGGGACACCACGGACCCGGCCGCCGCGGTGTCGCTGGGCAAGCCGCTGACCGGACACTCCGACACCGTGAATTCCGTGGCCTTCAGCCAAAACGGGCACACGCTCGCCACGGCGGGCCCCGACAAGACGATCCGGCTGTGGAACGTCGCCGACCCGGCGAGACCGGCCCCGCTCGGACAGCCGCTCGTCGGGCACACCGGGGACATCTGGCAGGTGAGTTTCAGTCCGGACGGGCGGCTGCTCGCGTCCGCGGGCGACGATTCGGTACGGCTGTGGAACGCGACGGATCCGGCTGCGGTCACTTCGGTCGGCGCGCCCCTGACCGGGGTCAGCGGCTCGGTCTTCAGCCTGCAGTTCAGCCCGGACGGCCACACGCTCGCCGCGGGCACCGGCGACGGCACCGCGCAGCTCTGGTCCCTGCCCAACACCCTGCTGCTCGGGCACACCGCGCGGATCACCTCGATGGGATTCCGCCCGGACGGACGCGTGCTGGCCACCTCGGCACGAGACGGAACGGCGCGGCTGTGGGACATCGCCGACCCGGCCCGGCCCCGGGCCCTCGGTCCGCCGTTGACCGGCGGCCGCGGGTATGCGAACACCCTTTCGTTCAGCCCGGACGGAAGAACGCTGGCGGTCAGCGAAGGCGACAGCACGGTCCGGCTGTGGGACGTCGCCGATCCCGCCCGCCCGAAGCCTTCGGGCCGCCCGCTGGAGCTCAAGACCAGGTACGGCAGTCCGGCGCTGTTCGCTCCGGGCGGGCGTGTGCTGCTCACCGGCGACGGCGACCAGAGCCTGCGTTTCTGGGACGTCGCCGACCCCGTCCAGCCGAAACCGCTGGGTCCGCCGTTTCCCGCCCAGCACCCCTACATCCATTCCGCGGCCTTCAGCCCGGACGGGCGGATCCTGGCCACCAGCAACGAGAACAAGACCCTCCAGCTGTGGGACGTCGCCGACCCGACCCGCCCGAAGCCCCTCGGACCCGCCGCGGGCGGCGGCACCGCGTTGGTCCGGTCCGCGAAATTCAGCCCCGACGGCCGCGTCCTCGCCACCGGCGGCGACGACAAGCTCATCCGGCTGTGGGACCTTTCCCTGCCTGAACAGCCGCGGCAGCTGGGACAACCGCTGCGGGGGCACGCCGACGCCGTGAACTCGCTGACGTTCAGTGCCGACGGGCAGTTGCTGGCCAGCGGGAGCGAAGACAAGACCGTCCGGCTGTGGGAGATCGCCGACCCCGCGGCGCCGCAACCGTTCGGACAGGAATTCACCAGTCACGGCGACGCCGGACGGGTCGTGGTGTTCAACCCCTTCACCCGGGTCCTCGCCTCCGGCGGATACGACGGAAACGTGCGGGTCTGGGACCTCGACGAGAACCACGCGATCGACCGGATCTGCGCGGTCACCCGCGCGGTCCTGACTCCCGAGCGGTGGAAACAGCATCTGCCGCAATTCGACTACAGCCCCGTGTGCGGCTGAGGCGCTCCGGTGCCCGGCAGTCCACAGTGGATTGCCCGGAAAGCGGTTCGCCCTGCCGGGGTCGCCAAGCGATGGCAGGGACTTATTAAGGCGGTGCCGCGGGTGCGATTCGCCCAGGTGCGCAGCTCAGATCCCTGGCATTGGGGTCACCAAGCGACCCGGCCTTCGTCGTCGAAGAAGCCGCCCGTTTCGGCGTCGTCGCCCACGGTTGCCCAGCGGACGGACGCCCGCGCGCCTTCCTCAGCGGTGCGGACGCCGTTGAAGTTGTTGAGGTCCGTCGCCACGTACCCCGGGGTCACCGCGTTGACCTTGATGTGCGCGAGTTCGGGGTCCGCGCGGAATGCGTTGGCATACTTGACAGTCAGCATGTTCACCGCGACTTTCGAGGCGGAGTACACAAAGGACTCGTGCGACCGCGCGAACATCGAGCCCGGTTCGGTGGTCTTGGCGAACATCGCCGAATCGCTCGCGACGTTCACGATCCGGGCCGAGCGCGAACGGCGCAGCAGCGGCAGCATCGCGTGAATCACCCGCACGAGCCCGAAGACGTTGGTCTCGAACTCCGGGCGCATGTCGTCGGCCGTCACCTCCACCGCCGGTTTGCGGATCAGCATGCCCGCGTTGTTGACCAGCACGTCGAGCCATCCGTACTCCCGCTCCACCAGCGTGGCGGCGTCCCTCACCGACGCGTCGTCGGCGATGTCGATGCGAACCGGGACCAAGGACAGGCCCTCCTCGGCCAGCTTCTTCGCCGCGCTCGCCGCTTTCTCGGTGTCACGGGCGCCGAGCAGCACCGTCAGGCCGCGCTCGGCCAGCTGCCGGGCGGTCGCGAGGCCGATCCCCTTGTTCGCGCCGGTGACCAGCGCGATCGTGTCCGCGGACATGCTCTCCGCCCTTCCGTGCCGAGGCACGTACGATAAGAAGTGAAAGTATCCCTACACTTTAACCGTAGGGTTCCTACGGTTGTCAAACGCGGGAGACGGGATGGAACCGGAACTGCCGAGCAGGCGGCCCAAGCGCGCCGACGCGCGGCGCAACTTCGACGCACTGGTCGCCGCAGCGCGGGATGCCTTCGAAGAGCAGCGAGCGCAGACGTCGCTGGAGGATGTGGCGCGCCGGGCCGGGGTGAGCATCGCGACGCTCTACCGGAATTTCCCCACTCGCGAGGACTTGGTCGAAGAGGTGAACCGCGAGGCGGTCGAGGCGCTGTGCCGGGCCGCGGACGACGTCGCGGACCTCGAACCGTGGGAAGCGCTCGCGGCGTGGCTTCGGCATTTCGTCGAGTACATCGGCACGAAGCGGACCTTCGCCGAATCGCTCAACCGCACCACCGACGGTTTCCACGCCTGTCGCCGGGCAATGCGCGAGGCGGGCGGGCCGCTGCTGGTGCGCGCGCAGGAGGCTGGAGAGGCGCGTCCCGAATCGTCGATCGACGATGTCTTGCGGATGATCTCCGGGATCACCGCGGTCGAGTATGCCGACGGAGCCCAGCGGGAACGGGTGTTCGAGTTCGCGCTTGCCGGGCTGCGGGCGGTTTAGGTTTCGCAGCTCGCGGCAATTCGGCTTCCGAGCCAGATCCGGCTGAGCAGATCACCAGCCGCCGGTTCCGCAGGAAGTGCGCCACCGGGGGCGGTCCCGCCCGGACGGAGCCCAGCAAGAGGCTCCGTCCGGGCAGCCAAGATCAGCTGTGCAGATAGTGCGCGTCCCAGCCCTGCAGCGGGGCCAGGTTGTTGCACTGTCCGACAAACGTGTAGACGCCCTTCTTGTTCACCTGGTCCAAACCGAACTGGATGCAGGTGCCCAGGAGGCGGTTGCGGATGGTGCCGTCGTCGTAGAAGACCCACTGCTGTTCGGCCCGGCCGTTGCAGCCCCAGCCCTCCAGGCGCGGGGTCGGGTCGCCGAGGCCGGTCGCCGACGGGGACAGGCAGCGGCCGTCGTTGGTGCTGTGGATGGAGCCGTCGGGAGCGATGGCCCATTGCTGGTTGTAGCTGCCATTGCAGTTGTAGGTCCAGACCTTGCGGCCGTCGCCTCTGCTGTCGTCCGAGTCTTCGTCGATGCACTTCGTGCCGTTGAAGTAGTACGACCCGAAGGCGTAGTAGCCGACCGGCTGCACCGGTTTGGGCGCGGTCGCGGGCGCCGCGGACGCCGGGGCCGCGGTGAACATCGTGCTGGCGAGGGCCAGGGCGCCGACTGCGCCGGCGAGGAGTTTGCGCTTCGTCATGTCTTCTCCTTCGACATCGGGGTGTTAGCTGACATGAGTGCAATCCATCGACAGATTCATCTCAGCTGATAGCAGATCCTGGATGACGGGACGGCCGCTGTCAACTAAGATGAATCCGGAAGCCGGACATGTTCACGCCAGCAGAGGAAGACTGACGATGGCCTCGCTCGCCGAGAAGATCGAGAAGTTGTTCGACGTCGTGCGCAAGCCGGGCCGCGATCAGTACTCCAGCGAAGAGGTCGCCAGCGCTTGCCGGGAGGCGACGGGCGAGACCTTTTCGGCCACCTACCTGTGGCAGCTGCGCACGGGCCGCCGGGACAATCCCACCAAGCGGCATCTCGAGGCGCTGGCCGGGTTTTTCCAGGTGCCGCCCGCGTATTTCTTCGACGACGAGCAGAGCGCCCGGATCGCCGAGGAACTGGAACTGCTCGGCGCGCTGCGCGACGCCGGGGTGCGCGACGTGGCGCTGCGCGCGGTGACCTTGTCCAGGGCCGGGCTGGGCACCATCAGCGACATGATCGACGCGATCGCGCGAAGAGAAGCCGGCGAGTAAGGCAGGACTGGGGGGTCGGTTCGTGGATCGCAAGCTGTGGCGAAGATGCCAAAAACTCGCCGACGACCTGGAACTGCCGGAGCCCTTCGATCCGGCCGAGTTCGTGCGGGGAGTCGCCGCGAGCCGGGACCGGCCGATCGAGCTGCTGCCTGCCCGGGCGATCGCCGGGGGTCCGTGCGGGCTGGTGATGTCCACCGACCGCGCCGACTACATTCTCTTGCCCGCCAACACTTCCGCGCTGCATCGCCAGCACATCCTGCTCCACGAAATCGGGCACCTCGTGTGTGGGCACTCCGGCGCCGTGGACGTCGGCGCGCTGCTGCCGACCCTCTCCCCCGAACTCGTCCAGCGGGTGCTCGGCCGCACGGTGTACACCGAGGTGCAGGAACAGGAGGCGGAATTGCTCGCCACCCTGGTCGCGCACCGCGCGGCCCGAGGACACGATCCGGCGCCTGCCGAGAACGCTCGCGTTTCGCGCGGGCTCGCCTTGGTGGAGCGGTGGTTCGGGTGATCGAGGCGATCGGGTACTCCGGCTGCCTGGGCGCGTTGCTCGCGGTGGCCGCGAAGGTGGAGTCACGTCGCCCGACTCCCCCGCCCGGGATCAGGTACCTGTGCCTGTTCATCGGCTGCTTGACCGCCGGGATGACGCTGCTCGCCGTCCGGGGCGGCAATACGGCGGGCCTGCTCGGCGACGAACTGAAACTCGCCTCGCTCGCCTTCCTCGTTCTGTTCGCGCGATCGCTGTCGCCGGGAGAACCGACACGGCGACAGGTCCGCTGCGCCCTGCTGGTGACCGGCGAGATGCTCGCGGTCAACGCCGTGCTGTTCGCCGCCGCCGACGCCCGTGAGGTCGACGGGAACACCGTGGTGAACGGGTCCGGCGTCCTGCCCTTGCTGATCTACTACGTGATCTACACCTTGGCCGCCACGTCGGCGTTGTCGCTGTTCATCGTCCTGATCCGGCGGTACGCCAGGCGGATGGCCCCCGGTTCGCTGCGGCGCGGGCTTCAGTTGATCATCGCCGGTGCCTCGGCCGGTCTCCTGTGGACGGCGTGGGCTGTCGAGGACATGTACAGCTTGCTGGCAACCGGCCGGGTCAGCGCCGCCGAGGACATCCCGTCGGTGCTGCTCGGCGCGGTCGCCGTGACCCTCGCCGCCGCCGGCGCGACGCTCTCCGCGTGGGGGCCGCGACTGGGCGCACCCGTGCGGTGGCTGCGGGCCTACCTGCGGTACCGCCGCCTTGGTCCTTTGTGGACGATGATGCGGAAGGCGGTGCCCGGCATCGTCCTGAACACCGGCGGCGGCGTGCATCTGGCCCTCTACCGCCGGATCATCGAGATCCGCGACGGGCACCTTGCGCTGCGGGAGCACTTCGACCCCGCGGTGGCCGAACGGGCGGCGTACATCGCTCGGCGTACTGGCATCGCCCCGGATCGGATACCCGCCGCTATCGAAGCCGCCTCGATCGTCGCCGCACTGGCCGCCCATCGCGAAGGCCGCCGGTTCGGCACCGCGGCGGACTATCGGCCGCCCGGTCTCGCTCCGACCATCGCGGCCGAGACGGCTTGGCTCACTGCGGTTTCCCGGGAACTCCGCTGGCCGGGTACGTACCGGCTTCAGTAAAGCTCCGCGGTATCCGGGACGAACCGCACCGGCAGCGTGCTGTACCCGGTCAGGAAGTTGGAGTGGATCCGTCGCGGCTCGCCGACGACCTCGATCCCGGTCGCGTACTTCCGGAGTGCCGAAAGCAGCTCCGCGATTTCGATCCGCGCCAACTGGGCACCGACGCAATAGTGCGGGCCGTAGCCGAAAGCGAGGTGTTTGTTCGGGGTGCGGCGGAGGTCGAAGCGGTCCGGATCCGCGAAGACGGACTCGTCGCGGTTCGCCGAGCTGAGCCACAGGGTGACGATCTCCCCCGCCGCGATCGGGTGACCGGAGATTTCGGTGTCAGCGATCGCGGTGCGGCCGAAGTGCATCGCGGGAGTCGACCAGCGCAAGACCTCATCGGTGGCGGAAGGAAGGGTGACGTCTCCGTTGCGCAGCAGATCCCATTGCGAAGGATGGGCGGCTAGGGCCCGGACGGCCTCGATCATGGACAGGCGGCTCGTCTCGTCGCCGCCGATGAGGAGGCTGTAGCAGTTCAGGACGGTTTCTTCGGCGGACAACGCGGAGGCGGCCAGCGCGGTGAGGACATCGTCGGCCGGGGTGGTACGGCGATCAGCCAGCAGGTCGGTGAAGTAGGCCAGGATTTCGTTGCGGGCCAGGGAAGATTCCAGCTCGTCGGAGTCGCGGTCGTCGGAGCTGAGGGCGCGTTTCGTCTGGGTCAGGAGGAAATCGTGGTCGCTCTCCGGCACGCCCAGCAGGTGTCCGACGGTGGTGATGGGGATTCGGCTGGCGACGTCGGCGGCGAAATCGCAATCGCCGCGCGAGACGGCGTCGATGATCAGGGTGCGGGTGTTGCGGCGGACTTGGCGGGTCAGGCGGTCGAGCGCCGACGGGGTGAAGGCGCGTTGCAGGATCTGGCGGAGTTCGCGGTGGCGCGGACCGTCCGTGACGGCGAGCATGCGGCCGGACGCGGAGTCTCCCCCGGCCAGCAGGGTGACCAGGACGTTGCCGCGTTCTGAGGTGTAGTGGGCGGCGTCGCGGTAGACGGCGAGGACATCTGCGTGCCGCGACACGACCCAGAAGCCGTGCGGCTCGTGGCGGTAGACGGGGTTGTGCGCGCGGGTGGAGCGCCAGAACTCAGTGAGATCAGCTTCGAAGGTGCGGGGGTCGGCCAGGTTCATGGGAGTGCGTTGAGTTCGTCGGCCAGGGCGCGGATCGTCGAGTGGTCGAACAAGGTGGCAGCGGGCAGGTCGACGTCCAGGTGTTCGCGGAGCCGGGCGAGCAGCTGGGTGGCCTGGAGCGAATTTCCGCCGAGTTCGAAGAAATCGCTGTCCAGGTTGAGGTCGGGGACGCCCAGGGTTTCTTCCCACAGCTGCAGCAGGGTTCGCTGGAGGTCGGTCGCGTCGGCGAGGTCCTCGCGCACCACGGGGGCTAGGTGTTGCGCGGGCGTCGGGGCAGGCTGGGGTTCCATCCGCTGGGCGGCTTCGCGGCCGACTTCGGCCAGGCCGCGCGGGGCGGCGATGACCTGCGGGCCGAGGCGGGCGGCGAGGATACGCCAGAGCAGGTCGAGGCCTTCGCTCGTGCGGAGGTAGTTGCTGTGCGGATCGTTGGACGCGAGCATGCCGGTCTCGCTCCAGGCGTCCCAGTTGACCGATACGGTGTGCCGCGGCCCGGGCGGGCTGGCGTGGGCGAAGGCGTCGAGGTAGGCGTTGGCGGCTAGGTAGTCGGCCTGGCCGTAGTAGGTCGGAACTAGCGCGGTGACTGAGGAGAACAGGACGAGGAAGTCCGGTTCCTGGCCGAAAACGCGGTCCAGGATCTGGGTTCCGGTGATCTTCGGGGCGAGTACGGCTTCGACGTCCTCGCGGCGGCGGACTGCCAGCATGCCGCCGCCTGGGCTGCCTGCGGCGTGGAAGATGCCGTCGATGCGGCCGCAGGTGTCGCGGATCTGGCGCATGGCCTGCTCGTCGGTGACGTCGGCGACCTGGACCAGGACGGAGCCGCCTAGCGCCTCAATCTCCTTGAAGCGCCTGATGGTCTGCTTGCGGATCGGGCACGGGCCCTCGGCGAGGTAGGTGTCCCAGTCGGGGCGGTCGGGGAAGCTGGAGCGGCCGACCAGGACCAGCCGGGCGCGGACCAGGCGGGCGAGGTCCTCGGCGAGAGCCAGGCCGATGCCGCCCAGCCCGCCGGTGATCAGGTAGGTGCCGCGTTCGCGCAGCAGCGACGGCAGGGATCGCGGCGGGGTGCTCGGCAGGGGGCGGATCTCGCGGACCCAGCGGCGGCGTCCGCGCAGCGCGACCTGGTCGTCCGTGGCGCCGAGTTCGGCGAGCACCTGCCGGGCGTCCGCGGGCAGCGCGAGGTCGACGACGCGGCTGGACAGGTTCGGGATCTCCTGATTGACCATGTGGTGCGGGCCGAGGACGGTCGCCTTCGCGGGGGTGACCGGGTCGGTGCCGGTGACCTCGTGCAGGCCGGTGGTGAGGACCGTCAGGGTGATCGGGACCGAGATTTGCTTGCGGGCCAGGGTCCGGCCGAGTGCGAGCAGGCTGAACAGGCCGTGTTCGAGGCTGTCCTCGTCGAGCAGCCAGGCGTGCACGATGCGGCGGGGTGCGAGTCCGGCGGCGGCAAGGTCGGTCAGGAGTGCGTCGTAGCCGGCGGGGTCGGAGGGGCGGAGCGTGTACCGGCCGGGGGCGCGGCGGGCGAACTCGGTGCCGGGTTCGGCTCGGACCACGGTGGCGCCGGCGCGGCGGAGGTCGTCGAGAACGAGGTCTGCGACCGGCGAGCCTGCGGTGAAGACGAGCCACGGTTCGCCGGGGGTGACGCCGACGCTGGTCTGGTCGAGGGGTTGTTCGGCCCAGGTCGGCAGTTCGAGCGGCGTCTTTTCGACCGATGGCGCGGCGGCGGTCAGCGGGACGCCGTACATCCCGGCCAGCGGCGGACGGCCGGGATCCGGGTCGACCCACGCGCGGACGCGTTGGTACGGGTAGCCGGGCAGCGGCAGGCGGCGGCGGTTCTCCCCCGCCCAGAACGTGTCCCAGTCCGGTTCGACTCCGGCGGACCAGAGGGTGCCGAGCGCGCGGAACAGCAGGTCGGCGTCGGTGCGTTTGTCGGCGCGGTGACGCATGGAGGAGACAATGGCCGGTGCGGGCCCGGTTCGGGTTTCCCGCCAGTGCAGGCGTGCGAGGGTGGACAGCGCGCCGCCGGGGCCGACTTCGAGCAGGACGTGTTCTCCGTTGCCCCACAACGTGTTCAAGGCGTCGGCGAACCGCACTGGCTGGCTCAGTTGCCGGACCCAGTATTCCGAGTCGCGGGCCTGGTCGGCGGTCAGCCAGTCGCCGGTGACGCTCGAGACGACGGGGATTTCCGGGGCGTGCAGCTCGATGTCCGCGAGCGCGTCGCGGAATTTCGGGAGGATCGGGTCCATCAGCGCGGAATGGAAGGCGTGGTCGACCGGAAGCGGGACGCAGCGGATTCCCTTGTCGGTCAACTGGTTTCGGAGCTGGTCCACGAGCTGCGCGGGCCCGGACGCGACGGTGTTGCGGGCGCTGTTGACGGCGGCGATCGACACGCCGTCCGGGAGTTCGGCGCGGAGGTCGTCCTCGGGAAGCGGGACCGCGAGCATCGCGCCCGGAGCGGTGCTCGCCATGAGTTCGCCGCGCAGGACAACCAATTTGGCGGCGTCTTCCAGACTGAAGCAACCCGCGACGCAGGCCGCGGCGTACTCGCCGATGCTGTGTCCGGCGAGGGCTCGGGGCCGCACGCCCCAGTGCGTCCAGAGCCGGGCGAGGGCGTATTCGACGGCGAACAGTGCGGGTTGGGCGAGGTCTGTGGTGCGCAGGGTTTCCTGGTCGAGGTCGATGCCGAGGAGGTCGGCGCAGCGGTCGAGTTCGCGGCGGAACACCGGTTCGTCTGCGTAGAGTTCACGGCCCATTCCCGCGTACTGCTCGCCCTGTCCGGGGAACAGGAACGCGACCGCTGGCGGACGTCGCGGGGCCGGTGGGCGGCCGTCGGCGGCCAGTTCGTCCAGGCGTTGAGCCAGATTCTCGCCGGGTGCGGCTACCAGGGTGCGGCGGTGCGCGTGGGCGGCGCGGCCGCGGTGGAGGGTGTGGGCCAGGTCGGCGACGTCGAGGTCCGGGTTCGTGCGCACGGTCTCCGCGAGCGCGCGGACGGCGGCGTTGGCGGCGGCTTCGGTCCGGCCGGAGACGGTGATCAGCTGCCGGGGCCGCGCGCTGGCTTCGGTGGTGACGGCCGGGGCTTGGGTGAGCACGACGTGGGCGTTGGTGCCGCCGATGCCGAAGGAGCTGACGCCCGCGACCCGGCGACGCTGCGTCCAGTCGCGGAGTTCGGTGTTGACGAAGCAGGGGCTGGAGTCGAAGCCGATGTCCGGGTTGGGTTCGGCGAAACCGGCGCTCGCGGGGATCTGTCCATTGTGGATCGCCAGTGCCGTTTTGAGCAGGCCCGCGATCCCGGCGGCGGAGCCGAGGTGGCCGATGTTGCCCTTGACCGAGCCGATCGGGACGCTGCCGCCGCCCGCCAGCACGGTAGTGAGCGCCTCGACCTCGATCGGGTCGCCGACGGTGGTGCCGGTGCCGTGGCATTCGACGTAGCCGAGGTCGGCGGCGGCCAGCCCGGCGCGGGCGAGCGCGGTGTGGACGAGTTCGACCTGGCC
This sequence comes from Amycolatopsis sp. NPDC004079, assembly GCF_040610415.1. NCBI lineage: Bacteria > Bacillati > Actinomycetota > Actinomycetes > Pseudonocardiales > Pseudonocardiaceae > Amycolatopsis > Amycolatopsis sp. NPDC004079. The sequence continues at coordinate 276,604 of NZ_JBEXMH010000001.1, forward strand.
GACGATGCCGGGCGAGGTGAAGGTGAACCGGCGGGATCCGTCGTTGTTCACTGCGGAGCCGCCGATCACCGCGTAGATGTGGTCGCGGTCGGCGACGGCGTCGGCGAGGCGTTTCAGCGCGACGACGCCCGCGCCGGATCCGAAGACGGTTCCGTCTGCCGCGGCGTCGAAGGGCCGGCAGCGACCGGTGCGGGACACGATCGCGCCCTCGTGCCAGAGGTAGCCGTGGCCGTAGGGCAGCTGGACGTCGGCAGCACCGGCGAGGGCGAGGTCGCAGTCGCCCTGCCGCAGGGATTGGGCGGCCAGGTGCACCGCGACGAGGGCCGACGAGCACGCGGTGGCGACCGCGAGACTGGGGCCGTCGAGGCCGAGACGGTGCGAGACGTTCGTGGCCAGGTAGTCGTTTTCGTTGCCGACACTCCACTCCAGCGACGCGAGCGCCGCGCGGGCGGCCGGGTCGCGGCTGACGTGCAGCGCACCGTAGAGGTTCGGGGCGGCGGAGCCGAAGACTCCGGCTCGCCCCGGAACGCGGCCGGTGTCGTAACCGGCGTTCTGGAGCGCGGCGTGCGCGCATTCGAGGAACAGCCGGTGCTGCGGGTCGGTGGCCCTGGCCAGCTCCGGGCGGTAGCCGAACAGGTCGGCGTCAAATCCGGCCAGGTCGGCTACCAGCGCGGCGGCCCGCACGTAGTCGGGGTCGGCAATCCTCGTCGGCGGGACTCCTGCTTCGCGGAGTTCGTCCTCGGTGCGGTCGGTGATCGAGGCGATGCCGGTGCGGAGGTTCTCCCAGAAGCGGGTGACCTCGTTCGCGCCGGGGAAACGGCAGGCCATGCCGACGATCGCGATCTCGTCGCTCATCGTGCTCCTCGGTCGGTCAGGGTGGCCGAGACGGTGCGCACGGTCGCGGATTCGAACAGCGCGCCCGAGCTCAGCGCGATGCCGTAGCGCTGTTCGATCTGGTCCACGATGTGCACGGCGGCGAGCGAACTGCCGCCCACGTCGAAGAAGTCGTCGTCGAGGCCGATGTCGGGGTTGCCGAGCAGGTCTGTCCACAGTTGACGGACGACCTCGACGACTGGCTGCCCGGCCGGGGCGGGCGGCGGGGTCGGCTCGGCGGCGGGTTCCGATGCTGCCGGAGTGCCTAGGTGGTCGACGATCACCGTGGCGGGCAGGTCGCGGTTGAGGACGTCGAGGAAGATCTGCGCGCCTTCCGCTGGGGTGAGCCGCGGATCGCGCGAGGTCGGTGCCGGTGCGGCGGGGCGGCTGAAGTCGGTGCGGGGCACGGCGCGGAAGGTCAGCGAGCGGATCGCGACGAGGTGGTTGCCGGTCTCGGTGTCGTGGAGGTCCACGTCGACTACTCGGGTGGTGCTGGTCTGCTCGCGCATCCGGGAGCGGGCGGTGATCCGGCTGGTGAGCCGGGCGAAGACGGCGACCGAGCGGTAGCGGAACGGGACGAACACCGCGTCGGCGGTGGTGTCGATCAGGGTGGCGGCCGCGACGTCGAGGAGGGCCGGGTGCAGGAGGTGTTCGTGCAGGTCGGTGTGGAACTTTTCGGGCAGCTCGAGTTCGGCGACCGCTTCGTGCTCGTCGCGCCAGCGGCGGACTTCGCTTTCCCAGCGCGGGCCGAATCCGAAGCCGGGGCCTGCCGCCGTCGCGGGCACGTGCGGGGCGGTGCTGGGGAGTGACTGGCTGGCGAGTTCGGGTTCGGTGCCGGGGACTTCGATCATTCCCTCGGCGTGGTCGGTCCACTCCCCTTGTCCCTGCACGGGTTTCGATCGCAGGCGGAAGCGATGACCGCCGGGGGCGGCGGAGACGGCGACCTCGACGAAGTGGGGCTCGGTGACGGGCAGGGAGCGCAGGATCAGCGTGTCGCGCAGGCCGACCGGGGAGGTGTCCGGCAGGACGGCTCTCGCGGCGGTGACGGCGAACTCCAGCATCGCCGTGGCGGGCAGGACCGGGACGCCGCCGAACTGGTGCTCGTCGAGCTGCCAGCTCTGACCTGGGGCGATGACGAAGCGGTGGCCCGGAGTGTCGGTCATGCCGGTTCGTTCCCAGCCGGGCCAGGCGATCGAGAGGGTCCGGGGCTGGCGCAGCCGGTGGCGGGCGGCGTGGGCGTTGAGGAAGGCGTTGGCGGCGGCGTAGTCGGCGCTGCCGCGGAGGCCCGACACCCCGGCGTGACTGGAGAAGTAGACGAGGAAGTCGAGGTCTGTTCCAGACAGGGCGTGTTCGAGTGCGCGAGTGCCGTGGACCTTCGGTCGCAGGACACTGTCCACATCGGACCGTGAGCGGCGTTCGATCAGGCCGCCGCCTGCGATTCCGGCGGCGTGGACGACTCCGTGCGGGCCTCGGCCGAACGTGCGCTCGATTTCGGTGAAGGCACCGCGCAGGGATTCGGGGTCGGTCACGTCGGCTTTGAGCACCGCGACGGTCGCGCCCGTCGCTTCGAGCTGCGCGATCGCCGGGGTGCGGGTGGCGGAGCGGCCGAGCAGGGCCAGCCGCGGGCGGATCCCGGTCTCGGCGAGTGCCTGCGCGATGACGAGGCCTACTCCCCCGAGGCCGCCGGTGATCAGGTAGATTCCGTTCTCTCGCAACGGGCGTGGCTCGGCCGGGGTGTCGTCAAGCGGGACGATTTCGGGCAGCCAGCGGGTCCGGCCGCGCAGGGCCACGTGGGGCGCGGTCAGGGTGGCGAGTTCAGCGGCCAGCACGGAGGGCACCGCGACGGGGCCGACGTCGATCAGCACGCAGCGGAGACTGGGGATCTCGCGTTCGACGGTGCGGGCGAAGGCGTTCAGCATCGCGCGGGCAGGGTTGAGCGGTTCGGCGCCGGTCAGGTCGACGGCGTTCCGGAGCAGGATCGCTAGGGTCGCCGGGGCGGACCGAAGTTGCTTCGCCAGGGTTTGGACGCAGGCCAGGACGCTGTAGAGGCCGGTTTCCAGGTCGGTGCCGTCCTCGTCGGCGACCCCGAGAGCGTGGACGATCAGGTCGGGTATCGCGGTCTCGCGCAGGGCTTCGACGGTGGGCAGGTCGGTGGTGCCGTACCCGGCCGCGGCTACGGAATCCGTTACCCACTGGGCGTTCTCGGGTCGGAGTACCAGCGCTCGCGCGCCTCGCACGATGGTCGCCGGTGCGTCGCTGCCGGGTTGCCAGCGCTCGTGCAGCAACGTCCACCCGGCGGGTTTCGGCTGGTCATCGGAAGTGGGGCCGTGATACTCGACCCAGTGTCGCCTTCGCTGGTAGGGATAGTCCGGCACGGGGATCCGGCGTGACGTGCGCGGGGCCCGGCTGCGCCAGTCGATGTCCTGGCCGTGGACCCACAACCTGGCCAGGGCGTCGTTGAGGCCGTTGCCGGAGAGGACCGGCAGGACGCGGGCGGATGCGGTGCCGGGGCCGATCAGCACCGTCAGGTCCGCTCGCGGCTCGGTCCTTTGTGGACTGTCGGCGCCGCTCAGCACGCGTTCCGCGAGATCGTGCGAGATTTCGCCCTCGCGGAAGGCCTGCGCGGCCAGTGCGCCGACACCGTCGCCGGTCACGCTCTCCGGTCGCACTCCCCAGCGGGTCAGGCAGGTGGCCATCGCGTACTGGAGGACGAACAATGTCGGGCGGGCGAGGTCGGGTGCGCCACCCGGTCCGGCAAGGGGTTCGAGGACCGCGAATGCGGCATCGTACGCGTCGCGGAAGTCGGGCTCGGTGGCGTAAAGACCGCTCGCCAAGCCGGGCTGCCACACCGACTCGTCCGGGAAGTGCAGGCCCACGCTGCGCGGACGCTCCTCCGAGCTGAGAACGCCAGCACCCAGCTGCGCGAGGAAATCGTCCCGGTTCCGCGCCACCACCGCCGAACGCACGGAGCGCGCGGTCCGGCCGACCTGCAGCGTGTTCGCCGCGGCGGCGAACAGGGCCGGGTCGAGGTCGGCGAAGTAGCTGCGGAGGCGGTCGCGAAGCTGGGACTCAGCAGTCCGGTCGTCGGCGGACCAGACGACGATCTGCTCCCCGGACGAAGGCGGAAGTTCGGCTGACGGGGCCTCTTCCAGGATCACGTGGGCGTTCGTGCCGCCGATGCCGAAGGAGTTCACGCACGCGCGGCGGACCGAACCCGGCTGGCGGGGCCACGGGCGAGATTCGGTGAGCACCTCGAACGGCGAATCGGCGAGGCCGAGTCCGGGATTCACCCCGTCCACGTTGATGCTCGCGGGCAGTCGCTCGTGCCGCAGCGCGAGGACGGTCTTGATCACGCCCGCCACTCCGGCCGCGGTGCCGAGGTGGCCGACGTTGGACTTCACCGAGCCGAGCAGGCAGGAACCCGGCGGCAGCAGCTGCCCGGCGAGCGTGCGGAACGCCTGGGTCATCGCGGCGACCTCGGTGCGGTCGCCGATCGCCGTTCCGGTGCCGTGCGCTTCGAAGTACGAGATGGTGCGCGGGTCGATCCCCGCCGCGGCGAACGCGCCGGTGATGCAGTCGGCCTGGCCGTCGACGCTCGGGGCGGTGAAGCCGGTGCCGCGCCCGCCGTCGTTGTTGACCATCGAACCGCGGACCACCGCGTGGACGGTGTCGCCGTCGGACAGCGCGGCGGAGAGCCGTTTGAGCACGATCGCGCCGACGCCGTCGCCGAAGTTCGTCCCGGTGGCCGCGCTGGCGAAGGGGCGGCACGAGCCGTCGGCGGAGTTGACCCCGCCGGGCACGTGCACGAAGCCGCGTTCGCTCTGCGGGTCGATCATCGAACCGCCGACGAGCGCGAGCTCGCAGTCGCCCGCGAGCAGCGCTTGGCGGGCCAGGTGCAGGGCGACCAGCGAGGTGGAGCAGGCGGTGCGGACGGTCAGGCTCGGGCCGGTCAGCCCGAGGCGTTGCGCGACGCTGGCGGCGAAGTAATCGGGGTCGTTGTTGAAGTCCACGGCGAGCTGGCCGACCGAGCGCAGGAGGCGGGCGTCGGGCTCGACGTGCTCGCTGGCGTACCGGTTGCTGCCCGCGCCGGCGAAAACGCCGATCCGGCCGGGGAAATCGGCGGGGACCTGCCCGGCGTGCTCCAGCGCGGCGTGGCCGACCTCGAGGAACACCCGGAACTGGGGGTCGCGGATCTCGGCTTCTCGCGGGGTGAGACCGAAGAACGCGGCGTCGAAGTCGTAGGGCGCGTCGATCCGGGGACGGCGGCGCACGTAGCCGGGCATGGCCAGGCGTTTCGGGTCCTCCCCGGCGCGCAGGATCTGGTCGTCGGAAAGCGCGGTGACGCAATCACGGCCGTCGAGGAGATTCCGCCAGAATTCGCCGAGGTCATTCGAACCCGGAAACCGGACCGCCATCCCGACCACGGCGATCGGCTCCATATCCACCCCTCACCATTTCACTCTCGGCGGAGAGCTGATACGCGCAGTGCAGCACACCCGCCGGCGCGGCAGCCAGCATTTCGGACAGAGCCGAAGCGAACCCCGGATACCGCGTCGCAGCTGGTCAGAACTTGACCGGACCTGGCGGGCGCCGAAACAATGCGGGCACATCTCGGCCCCGCTCGGGCTCGCTGGCTTCGGGAGTTGCTCATGGCCGAACGGATCTGTCCCGCCTCGTGCGAACAGGAACGGATCTGGTTCGCCAGCCAATTCGAGCCGAATTCCCCGGCTTACCACATCTCGGCGGCAATGACGGTGCCGCCGGTCGCATTGCCGCCGGAAAAAATCGAAGAATTGCTCGCGACCGTGGCCTCCCGGCACGAAGCCCTGCGCACGTCGCTGGCCGCCGACGAGCACGGCGTGCCGCACCAGACCATCCACGACGAGGTTGTCCTGGACGTCGAACACGTCGACCTGCGCGGGCACGACGAGGCCGAGGCGGAGGCTCGCGGCCTGCTGCGGGAGCTGAGCCTTCGACCGCTCCCCCTGTATCGCGCGCCGCTGTGGCGTGCGGTGTGCGTGCGCCTGTCCGACGTGGACTACTGGCTGCTGTTCGTGGTCCACCATGCGGTGTTCGATGCTGCGTCGAGCGTGCTGTTGCAGGCCGAGCTGGACGAACTGTGCGCGGCGTGGGCGGCTGGGCGGCCGCCGGAGTTGCCCGAACTCGCGACGCAATACGCCGACTACTCGGTGCGGCAGCGCTCCGCTCGCAGCGATCAGGAGCGGCGGCTGGCGTACTGGCGCGATCAGCTCGCCGAACTGCCGGACTTGGTGCCCACGGATCTGCCCCGGCCCGCCGTGCCAGGACACGAGGCCGCAGCGGTGCCGTTTCGCCTGCCGGAGGGGTTCGTCGACCGCGTGACCGCAGTCGGGCGCGGCCTCCGCGCGACGGCGTTCATGGTGCTGCTGGCCGCGCATCACGTGCTGCTGGCGCGGATGTCGGGCAGCGCCGACGTGGCCATCGCGGTGCCGACCTCCAGCCGGGACCGGCAGACGCGGTCGGTGATCGGGATGTTCATCGACACGGTGATCGTGCGGGTCGCGCTGCCTGCCGGGCTGACCTTCGCCGAAGCGGTCTCGCGGGTCCGGGACGCGCTCTTCGACGGGTTGCGGCACAAGGGAATCTCGTTCCAGGAGATCGCCGAGGAGTTCAGCGCCGGCACCGCGGACCGGTTCGGGCAGCTGTCCCGGGTCGCGTTCAACTACGTTCCGTCGTCGGGGCACGAGTCGATCCACAACGGGTGGGCCCGCGCCGATCTGGCGCTTGAATTGTCCGCTGTGGACGGATGGCTGTTGTACCGGACGGATCTGTTCCAGCGGCGCAGTGCCGAGGCGTTGCCCCGGCGGTATCTCGGCTTGCTGACCGCGGCCCTGGACGCGCCCGATACGCGGCTGCGCGACCTGCCCGTGCACATCGACGGCGAACTGGCGGAGGTGCTGGCCTGGAGCACGGGAGAACCGTCGGCTGCGCCGCAACAGCTGCCCGATCTGCTCGCCCGCCACGCCGAGAACGCGCCGCAACGCCCGGCGGTGGAAGCTGCCGACGCCACGTTGACCTACGCCGAACTGCGCGAACGCGTCGAGCACCTGGCCGAGGTGCTGGCCGCGCGCGGGATCGGTCCGGAGCACGTCGTGGCGATCGTCGCGCCGCGTTCGGCCGCCTACCTGACTGCCGTGCTGGCGGTGCTCCGCGCTGGAGCCGCGTTCGCCCCGATCGACGCCGCCACCCCGCCAGCACGAGTCGCAAAGCTGCTGGCGAATACCACGGCGACCTTGGCCACTTCGTCCACAGTGGACCTGCTGCCGCCGGGCAGCGACCCCGTTGTGTTGGACGCGCTGGACGATCTGCCCACCGCGGCTGTGACGCGTCCGGCGCTTCCGGACAACGCCGCCTACCTGCTGCACACCTCGGGTTCGACCGGCGAGCCGAAGGGCGTGGTGGTCACGCGCGGGTCGTGGGCGCGACTGGCGGCCACGTGGGCGAAGCGGCTGGGGCTGACCGGCGAGTCGCGGGTCGCGCAGCTCGCCTCGGCGGCCTTCGACGCCTCCGTCGCCGAGATCGGCGCCGCGGTGGCCGCCGGCGCGACGCTGGTGATCCCCGAGGCTCCAACCGCTGGCGAGGACCTGGCGAAGTGGCTCGACGATCAGGCGGTCACCGAACTGCTGCTCACTCCGACGGTCCTCGCCAGCCTTCCGGAAGGCTCGCTCCGCAGCGTCCAGACGGTGTTCGTCGGCAGCGAAGCGTGCCCGACGGACCTCGCCGCGAGGTGGCACGGGGACGGACGCCGAGTGGTCAACGCCTACGGCCCGACTGAGGCGACGGTCAGCGCGACGCTCTGGGACTTCGAGCCCGGCGCCGAGACACCGACCGTGCCGATCGGCCGCCCGCATCGGGGCGCTCAGGCGTACGTGCTGGACGCGGCACTCAAACCGGTGCCGCCGGGCGTGACCGGGGAGCTGTACCTCGCGGGATCCGGTGTCGCCCGGGGTTATCTGGGCCGGCCGGGCCGATCGGCGGAGCGGTTCGTGGCGTGTCCGTTCGGGCCGCCGGGTGCGCGGATGTACCGCAGCGGCGACCTCGCGAGGTGGGGCCACGACGGGCTGCTGGAGTTCCGGGGCCGCGCCGACGACCAGGTCAAGGTGAACGGGATCCGGGTCGAGCCGGGCGAGATCGAGGCCGCCCTGCTGGCGCGGCCGGACGTCGAGCACGCCGTCGTCGTGCTCCGCGAAGGACGGCTCGTCGGATACGTGACCGGGTCCACTGTGGACACCGACGCGGCACTGGCAGACCTCGCAGGACGCTTGCCCAGCGGGTTGGTGCCTGGTGCGTTGGTAGCGCTGGAGTCGATTCCGTTCACTCGCAACGGCAAGCTCGACCGGAGCGCCTTGCCCGCGCCCGCGGTGCCTGCCGCTCCGCGCGGAGAGGTGTCCGGCACGGTCGGGGTGATCTGCCGGTTGTTCGCCGAGGTGCTCGGGCTGGCCGAGGCTGGGCCGGAGGACAGCTTCTTCGCGCTGGGCGGCGACAGCATGTCCTCGATCCGGCTGGTGAACCGCGCGCGCAAGGCGGGTCTGGCGTTCTCGCCTCGGGACGTGTTCCGGCGGCGGACCCCCGCGCGGATCGCCGCCGCCATGTCCGAGAAGCCGCGGGAAGTGCTGTCGCGCACTAACTCCCGCGTCGCAGAACGGACGCTGTCCGATGTCTTCGCCGAGACCGTGCGGCGGCATCCGGCGGCTGCGGCGCTCGACGACGGAACCACGGTGCTGAGCTACTCCGCACTGTCTGAACAGGCTGGTGCGCTGGCCGAGCGCCTGCGCGGGCACGGGGTCGGCGCGGGCGATCGGGTCGGCGTGCGGGTTCCCTCCGGCACGGCTGAGCTGTACGTCGCGATCCTCGGCGTGCTCCTCGCCGGGGCAGCCTATGTCCCGGTGGATGCCGACGACCCGGACGAGCGCGTCGAACGGGTCTTCGCTGAGGCCGCGGTTCGGGCGGTGGTGCGGCAAGGCGGCCGGGTCGAGGAGCGCTCCGCGGCCGGGGGCCGGGCTGACGGCGAGGCTTGGGTGATCTTCACGTCGGGCTCCACCGGGCGGCCGAAGGGCGTGGCCGTCCCGCATTCCGCTGCAGTGTCCTTTGTGGACAGCGAGGCGCGGTTGTTCCGCGCTGGTCAGCCGCTCGGGCCGGGCGATCGGGTTCTCGCCGGGCTTTCCGTCGCCTTCGACGGGTCCTGCGAGGAGATCTGGCTGGCGTGGCGCGGCGGTGCGTGCCTGGTCCCGGCGGCCCGGGAGACGGTCGAGGGGCCTTGGCTGCGAGAGCGCGGGATCAGCGTGGTCTCGACGGTGCCCGCACTTGCCGCGGCGTGGACAGCGCAGGACCTGGAGTCGGTGCGGCTGCTGATTTTCGGCGGCGAGCCGTGCCCGGCGGATCTGCTCGACCGTCTCGCTGGGCCGGACCGGGAGATCTGGAATACCTACGGGCCCACGGAAACCACGGTGGTCGCGACGCTGTGGCGGCACCGGCCTGGTCGCGCGACGACGGCGTCCGCTCCGATCGGCCGTCCCCTGCCAGGTGTCGCCGCGCACGTGCTCGACGCACGGCTGCGCCCGGTGGAGCCTGGCGAACCCGGCGAGCTGTACCTGACCGGGACGGGGCTCGCCCGTGGCTACACCGACCGGCCGGGGTTATCGGCGGAGCGGTTCGTGGCCTGTCCGTTCGGTCCGCCGGGCGCGCGGATGTACCGGACCGGCGACCTGGTCCGCGAGGACGCCGACGGCATCCTGCACTTCTGCGGGCGCGCTGACGAGCAGGTCAAGATCCACGGCGTGCGGATCGAGCCCGCTGAGGTCGAAGCGGCCCTGCGCGCCGTTCCGGCGATCGATCGTGCGGCGGTCGTGGTGCGGGAGGACGAGCCGGGCAGGCGACGCCTCGTCGGCTACGTCGTGCCCGCACCGGCGTCCACAGTGGACGTCGAGGGCGTGCTGACCGGACTCGCCGCGACCCTGCCCGGCGCGTTCGTCCCCGCTGACCTCGTTGTCCTGGAAGAGATCCCGACCACCCGCAACGGTAAGACTGACCTTGCCGCGTTACCAGCCCCGGTCCGGTCCGCGACGAGCACCGCCCGCGCGACGACTTCTGCGGAGCAGCTGCTCTGCCAGGTGTTCGCCGAGGTGCTCGGGCTTGCCGAGGTCGGCGTCGACGACAGCTTCTTTGCGCTCGGCGGGGACAGCCTGCTGGCGATCACGCTGGTGGGCCGCGCGCAGGCGAAGGGGATCCGCTTCACACCGCACGAGCTGTTCCTGCGCCGCACCCCGGCCCGGCTCGCGCGGCTGGCCGGCGACCGCCGCACGCCCGCCGACTTCCCGCTGGCGCAGCTGAACCAGGCCGAGGTCGACGATCTGCTCCGCGACTACCCCGGACTGGTCGACGTCGTGCCGCTGACGCCGCTGCAGCAAGGTCTGGTGTTCCACGGCAGTTACGACAACGACGAGAACTACCGGGTGCAACTGGCGCTCGACGTGGACGGCGACCTCGATCCGGACCGCCTGCACGCCGCAGTCGACACACTGGTCCGTCGCTACCCGAACCTCGGCGCGGCGTTCCCGGCCACCCGCGACGGTCGCCTCGTGCAGGTGATCCCGGCGCACCGTCCGCCGCACTGGCGCGAGGTTTCCTCGGCAGAGCACGAGGCCGGGCGGATCTCCGCCGAGGAACTGCAGGCACCGTTCGACCTTGCCGATCCACCGCTGCTGCGGGCCGCGCTGCTGATGCTCGGGGAAGGCCGGTCACGGCTGCTGCTGACCCTGCACCACGTGCTGCTGGACGGCTGGTCGACGCCCATCGTCATCCGCGAACTGCTCGCGCTGGCCGCCGGTGCGGAGTTGCCTCCCGCCGCCGACCACCGCGATTACCTGCGCTGGCTTGCGGAACAGGAGCACACGGTCGCGGCCAAGGCGTGGGCGCAGACGTTGCGGGATCTCGACGGGCCGACACTGGTGGCCCCGCTGCGCTCGCGCGCTGTCCGGCCGGAGCTGGTCAGCGCCCGGCTGCGGGCGGACGTCTTCGCTGCGCTCCGGGAGCGCCTGCGCGGGCTGGACCTGACGCTCAACGCCGCCGTGCAGTCCGCGTGGGCGGTTCTGCTCGGCAGGCTCACCGGCAAGGCAGACGTCGTGTTCGGGACCACCGTGTCCGGGCGTCCGGCGGAGCTGGAGCACGCGGACCGGATGGTGGGGTTGCTGATCAACACGATCCCGGTCCGGGTGCGGTGTTCGCCGCACGGGCCGCTCGCCGGGCTGCTGCGGCAGGTCCAGGACCAGCAGGCGGATCTGCTGGAGCACCAGTACCTCGGTCTCGCCGACATCCAGCGCGCGGCCGGGCACGGGGTGCTGTTCGACACCGCGACCGTGGTCGAGAGCTACCCGGACATGGGCGGGCTCGGCCGCACCGGCGAACTGGCCGTCACCGGGTTCGGCAGGCAGGAGTCGACGCATTACTCGCTCTACCTCTACGTGATTCCCGGCCGCGAGCTGACGATCGAACTCGCTTACCGACCGGACGTGCTCAGCGCGGACAGTGCGACGGAGGTCGCCGAGAGCTTCCTCAGTCTGCTGACGGCGATCGTCGATCAACCCGCGCGACCGACGGGCGCGATCCGGCTGCTGACCGACGACCGTGCGAAGGCATTGCTCGCCACGGGCCTCGGTGCTGCTTCGGGAGCACGGCCATTCGATCCGATCTCGGCTGGCACGGACCGGGTCGCGGTGCGTGACGCGGAGGTTCAGCTCACCTATCGCGAACTCGACGCGGCGGCGAACCGGTTGGCGCACTTGCTGATCGAGCACGGCGCGGGTCCGGAAAGGACAGTGGCGGTGGCGATCCCGCCGTCCGCCTCGTATCTGATCGCGCTGCTCGCGATCACTCGCGCAGGCGCGGCCGCGTTGCCGCTCGATCTGAACCATCCCCCGCGCCGACGACGGTTCATGGTGGAAGACTCCCGCCCGCTGCTGACGCTCGGAACCGCGGCGACGCTCGACGGTCTGCCTGGCCCGCACCTCGTCCTGCCGAGCACGATCGACCAGCCCGACACGCGACCGGCCGAGCGCGCGATGCCGCAGCATCCGGCGTTCCTCTTCTACACGTCGGGCTCGACCGGGACACCGAAGGCGGTCGTCACCACGCGTGCCGCGGTTGCGAACGCTGTCGCTGCCTTCGTAACCGGCTACCGCCTCGGCGAGGACGCCCTGATGGCGCACACTACGTCGGCGGCGTTCGACATCTCGGTGGCGGAACTGTTCGCGCCGCTCGCGGCGGGTGCGACCGTGGTGATCCCGGATCCCAGCGTGCCGCGCGCCGGGGCCGGACTCGGCGATTGGCTGCGCGAGGCGGAAGTCACCCACGCGCAGCTGGTGCCGACGGTGCTGGGCACGATCCCGCCCGAATCCGCCGTCGGGCTGACCACCGTGATCGTCGGCGGCGAGGCGTGTCCCGGCGAACTGGCGCAGCGATGGGGTGAAGGCCGCACGGTGGTCAACGCCTACGGTCCGACCGAGGCCACGATCTGGGCGACCCTGTGGGACTGCGAGCCCGGTTCCGGCACGGCCGTCGCCGCGATCGGTCAGCCGATGCCGGGAGTGCGCGTGCTGGTGCTGGACTCGGCGCTGCGCCCGCTCCCGCCGGGGATCACCGGCGAGCTGTACCTGGCCGGAGACTGTCTCGCCCGCAGTTACGGCGACCGGCCCGCACTGACCGCCGAACGCTTTACCGCCTGTCCGTACGGTCCGCCGGGCGCGCGCATGTACCGGACCGGCGACCTCGCGCACTGGGATTCCGAGGGCACGCTGCACTACGACGGCCGCACCGACGGGCAGCTGAAGATCAACGGCGTCCGGGTGGAGCCGGGCGAGATCGAAGCGGCCTTTCTGACGCATCCGGACGTCGAGCAGGCCGTCGTGGTCACCGTCGAGAAGCGCCTGATCGCTTACGTGGTCCCGGAAATCAACGCGGCGGACGTTCGGGAGCATCTCAGCCGGGTGCTGCCGCAAGCTGTGGTGCCGGGTGCGGTCGTCGGGCTCGCCGAGTTGCCTCGGCTGGCCAACGGCAAGGTCGACCGTGCCGCGCTCCCCCGTCCGGACCGCCCCGAATCCCGTCGCCCGGCCACCGCGCGGGAGGAGACGCTGTGCCGGATCTTCGGTTCGGTGCTGGGCACGACCGAGGTCGGCGCGGACGACGGGTTCCTCGACCTGGGCGGGGACAGCATTTCCGCGATCCAGCTGGTGACGCGGGCGCAGGCCGCCGGTCTCGGGTTCACGCTGCGGGAGGTGTTCCGGCACGGCAGTCCCGCCGGGCTCGCCGCGGTGGCGCGGGTCCGGGCCGAAGTCGAGCTCGGCGGGAAGGTGCCGCTGACACCGGTGATGCATTGGCTGACCGAGACCGGCGGGGACATCGACCGGTTCAGCCAGTCGGCGTTCGTGCACACCCCCGCCGGGCTGACCGAGGCTCGGCTGGCGGGTGCACTGGACCAGGTCCTCGCGCGGCACGACATGCTGCGGATGCGGTGGACGCGAGGGGCGATCGAGATCCAGGCCAGCGTGGGGAGGTGCCTTCGGCGCGTTGACGCCACCGGCCCGGACACCGACGCGCTCATCCAGGCAGAGGCCGCGGCAGCAGGCGCTTCACTCGCGCCGGAGCAGGGCGTGATCGTCCGCGCGGTCTGGTTCGACGCCGGGCCTGACCGCCGGGGCAGCCTGCTCCTGATCGTGCACCACCTGGCCGTCGACATAGTGTCCTGGCCGATCCTCCTGTCGGATCTCGCCGCCGCCTGCGAGGCTCCGGACACGCCATTGCCGCCGGTACCCACGTCCTTCCGCGCCTGGGCCACCCGACTCCACGAGGAAGCCCGGTCCACGCGGCGGCTGGCAGAACTGCCGTACTGGAACTCGGTCGTGGCGAACACCGGCCCCGCGATCACCACGGGAAGCCTGAACCGCGAACGAGACACCTTCGGCACCGCGACCCACCACACCGTCTCGCTGCCCGTGGACACCACCCGCGCCGTGCTCGGTCCGGTGTGCGCGGCCTTCCACGCCTCGGCGGAGGACGTCCTGCTCACCGCGCTGGCAATCGCGGTCGCCGATTGGCGGGAGCGCAACGGCTTGCCGCGCACCGCATTCCGGGTCGACGTCGAGGGACACGGCCGCGCGGACCTCGACGAGGCGATCGACCTCACCCGCACCGTCGGCTGGTTCACCAGCATGCGTCCGGTGCGCCTCGACCCCGGCCCGCTCCGGTGGGACGACGTCTGGTCCGGCGGCGCCGACGTCGGCGCGTCCCTGCGGCGGGTCAAGGAGCAAGTCCGCTCCGCACCAGGTCACGGCCTCGGCTACGGCCTCCTGCGCTACCTCAACCCCGACACTGCGGCCGGCCTTGCCGCCGCCCCCGCCGCCCAGATCGCGTTCAACTACCTCGGCCGGTTCGCCCCGTCCGCCGAAGCCGACTGGGCTCCGGTGACCGACTACGGCGCGCTGACCGCCGAGGTGATCACCGGCGGTTCCGGCAACCGGCAGCCGCTGGGGCATCCCCTGCTCGTCGACGCCCACGTCACCGAAAGCCCGGACGGCCCCGTCCTCGGCGCCACCTGGACCTGCGCCCCGGCGCTGCTGTCCGAAGAGGACGTCCGGGATCTCGCGGAGAGCTGGACCTGGGCAGTGACCGCGTTGGCCGACCACGCCCGGATTCCCGGCGCTGGCGGGCACACGCCGTCCGACTTCCCGCTGACGCCGCTGCGCCAGTCCGATGTGGACAGAATCGCGGCGGAGTACCCCGGCTTCGCCGACGTCCTTCCGCTCACGCCCTTGCAACGCGGCTTCGTGTTCCACGCCAACCTCGACGGGGCCGACGCTGACCGCTATCGCATGCAGCTCAGCCTCGATCTCACCGGCGACGTGGATGCTTCACGGTTGCGGGCGGCAGTGGTCTCGGTGCTGGAGCGGCATCCGCACCTGCGCGCGGCGTTCCCGACGGTCAGTTCCGGCGAACCGGTCGCCGTGATTCCGGCGAAGCCGGAGCTGGAGTGGAGCGATCTGCGTGACAGTGGCGCGGTGGAGGCGGAGGCTATCCGGCCGTTCGACCTCACCAGGCCGCCGCTGCTGCGGGCGCTGCTGGTGCGGTTGCCCGGCGGACAGAACCGGCTGGTGCTCACCTATCACCACGTCCTGGTGGACGGATGGTCGATTCCGCTGCTGCTGGACGAGATCCGCCGCGGGTACGCCGGGAGCCACCGAGCGTCGGTGGTGGAACTGCGCGATTACTTCGACTGGCTCGGCGAGCGCGACCGCGAGGCGGCCGTTCAGGCGTGGCGGTCTTCCCTGGACGGCCTCACCAGCCCGACGCTGATCGCCGACCGCCGCGCGACCGCTGATCCGGTCGAGCTCACCACCGCACTGTCCACTGAGGACTACACCAGGTTGTCGGCGCGGCTGCGGCAGCTCGGCGTCACGCTCAACACGGCTGTCCAGGCCGCTTGGGCGATTCTGCTCAGCGAGCACACCGGTCGCGCGGACGTCGTGTTCGGCACCACCGTGTCTGGGCGTCCGCCGGACCTGCCCGCAGCGAGCGAGTTGATCGGCCTGCTGATCAACACGCTCCCGGTGCGCGTCCGGCTGGCCGCCGACGAGCCGCTCGCCGAGTTCGTGCGGCGGCTCCAGGGGGAACAGGCCGAGCTGTTCGAGCACCAGTACCTCGACCTCGCGGAGATCCAGCGCCTCGCCGGGCACGGCGAGCTGTTCGACACCGCGACCGTCGTGGAGAACTACGCCGGTGCCAAGGAACTCCCAGGCGGCGACGCGCTCTTCAACGGGGTCAGCGGGCGGGAGTCGACGCACTACCCGCTCGACCTGACCGTGCGCCCCGGCGCGGAGCTCGGCATCCGGCTGGCTTACCGGCCTGATGTCATCGGCCCGGCGACGGCGACCGAGCTGGCCGAGCGCTTCCGCCAGATCCTGCTGACGGTCGCGGACGAACCCGATCGGATCCTGCGGCCTACGACCACTGTCGCGGAGTGGTTCGGCCGGATCGCCGCGCGCTACGCGGATCAACCCGCGGTCTCCGATGCACGGATTTCCTACACCTACGCGGAATTCGACGCGGCGGCCAACCGGCTCGCGCACCTGCTGATCGCCCACGGCGCGGGGCCGGAGCGCGTCGTCGCCGTCGCGGTGCCGCGCGGAGCCGATCACGCGCTGGCGATCGTGGCGGTCCTCAAGTCCGGGGCGGCGGTGCTGCCGGTGGACACGGCTTACCCGGCCGAGCGGATCCGGTTCATGCTCGCCGACGCTCAGCCGGTGCTGACGCTGGCGCACGAGGAGCTGGACACGCCGCACCTCAATCTCGCCGATCCCCGGACCGTCCTTGCCAGGCAACCGGACACGGCGCCGAAGGTCGAACTCCGGCCGCTCAACCCCGCGTTCGTGCTCTACACCTCGGGTTCGACCGGGACGCCGAAGGCAGTGTCCGTCCCGCACGCGGCGGTCGCGAGCATGGCAGCCGCGCAGATCGACGGATTCGCTGTCGACGCGGACTCGACCGTCTCCCAGCTGTCGTCGCCGAGCTTCGACGCGGCGATTTCCGAACTGTGCTCGGCCTTGCTGTCCGGCGCGCACCTGGTGCTGCCGGGCCCGGACGTCATCCTGGAAGGGCCATCGCTGGCCGAGTGGATCACTGAACACAAGGTCACGCACGTGCAGCTCGCTCCGGCGGTGCTGGCGACCGTTCCGGCGGAGAGCCTGCCTCAGGTGCGCACCCTCGTGGTCGGGGGCGAAGCTTGTCCGGGCCCGCTGATCGAGACGTGGGCGCGCGGCCGCCGGATGGTGAACACCTACGGCCCGGCGGAGGCCGCGGACACCGTGACGTTGTGGCGCTGTTCCCCCGGTTCCGGCCGCGCCGTCGCGCCGATCGGCCGCCCGATCCGGGACACCGAGGTGTTCGTGCTGGACTCGCGGCTCGCGCCGGTGGCCCCGGGCGCGGTCGGCGAGATCTACGTCGCCGGTCCCGGTCTCACCCGGGGCTATCTGGGACGGCCGGGGCTGACCGCGGAGCGGTTCACCGCGTGCCCGTTCGGCCCGCCCGGCGCGCGGATGTACCGGACCGGCGACCTGGGCCGCTGGGACGCGGACGGTCTCCTGCACTACGAAGGGCGCGTCGACGACCAGGTCAAGGTCAACGGTATCCGGATCGAACCGGGCGAGGTCGAGGCCGCTTTGACGGATCACCCGGACGTCGGGCAGGCCGTGGTCGTGCCGGACGACGGGCGGCTGATCGGCTATCTCGTGCCCGCGCCCGGCGCCGCGGTCGATCCCGCCGCGGTGCGGACCGGGCTCGCGGCGCGGCTGCCGGTCCACCTCGTGCCGTCCGCGCTGCTGGTGATGGGGCAGATTCCGCGTACTGCCCATGGAAAAATCGACCGCGCGGCGCTGCCTGGGCCGAGCGCGCCCCAGCAGGCGCTCCCGGTCGCGAGCCGGGCTCCGCGCACCCCGCACGAGCGGATGCTCTGCGAGGTCTTCGCCGACACACTCGACCGTTCGCCGGTCGGCGTCGACGAGGATTTCCTCGCGCTGGGCGGACATTCGCTGCTGGCGATGCGGGCGGTCTCCCGGATCCGGGACCTGCTCGGGGTTGAACTCGCCGTGCGCGAGCTGTTCGACCACCCGACCGCGGCCGGGCTCGCCGCGCGGGTGGAGCAGGCCCGGCCCGCTGTGGCGGCACCGCTGGAGCGGCAGCCTCTTCCTGACCGGATCCCGTTGTCGCACAGTCAGTTCCGGTTCTGGGCACGGGATCAGCTGCACGGGCCGACGGCCACGACCGTGCTCCCGCTCGCCCTGCGGCTGCCGGAGCTGGACGAGCCCGCGCTGACCGCCGCGCTGGCCGATCTCGTCACCCGCCACGAATCCCTGCGGACGGTCTACGACGTGCATGAAGGCCAGCCGTACCAACGCATCCTGACTCCAGCACCGCCTGAGGTGCGGCGGCTGACCGCCGGTGACTTGGATCGGGTGCTGTCGGCGGCAGCGGCCGAACCGTTCGACCTCACGCGTGAGCCGCCGCTGCACGTCTACCTGGTCACCGGTGCGGAGCCGATTCTGCTTCTGGTGCTCCCGCATGTCGCCGCGGACGGCTGGTCGCTGGACGTGCTGTCCCGCGACTTCCGCCAGGCCTACTCCGCTCGACGCGCCGGTGCTCAGCCCACGTGGTCGCCGCTTCCGGTCCGTTACGCGGATTACGCGGTGTGGCACCGTGATCTGCGCGTCGAGGAACAGCTCGCCCACTGGCGATCCACGCTCGCCGGGCTGCCCGCGGAAATCCCGCTGCCCACCGACCGGCCTCGCCCGGCCATCCGGACCGGGCGAGGCGGGACGGTGCTCGGCCGGTTCGACGCCGGGCTCCGCGACGGCCTGACCGCGGTGGCCCGGGAATGCGGGGCGAGCCTGTTCATGGTGTTGCACGCCGGGCTGGCCGCTCTCCTCACCGGTCTCAGCGGTGCCACCGACCTGCCGCTGGGCACGCCGGTCGCCGGCCGTCCGCGTCCGGAGCTGGACGATCTCGTCGGCTGTTTCGCCGACTGCCTGGTGCTGCGCACGGACACCGCCGGAGACCCGTCGTTCCGGGAGTTGGTGGCGCGGGTGCGCGAGGTGGACCTGACCGCGTACGCCAACCAGGACGTGCCCTTCGACCGGCTGGTGGCGGAACTGGGCGCGCGGACGCCGGACCGGCATCCGTTGTTCCAAGTGCAGCTAGCTCTGCAGGACCTGCCGGTCGGCGCGAACCGGGGCGACGAGCGTCCGGTCGCCATCGGCACCGACTCGCACGACCACGACCTGTACCTGGAGTTCCAGGAGGCGCGGACGAACGAACTGGACGCCTACCTGCACTACTCCGGCGACCTGTTCGACCGCGCCACCGCCGCCGGACTGCTCGACAAGCTGCGGACGCTGCTCGCCGCGGCCGTCGACGCGCCCGACGCGCCGCTTTCCCGGCTGGAGTCGTCGTGACGCATCTCTGCATGGCGAATCTGCCGTCGTACGGTCACGTGCTGCCGAGCCTGGAGGTGATCCGGGAACTCGTCGCGCGCGGGCATCGGGTGAGCTATGCCAACGATCCCGCTTTCGCCGACGTGATCACCGCTGCCGGGGCGGATTTCGTCCCGTACCGGTCGACACTGTTGTCCTATTTGGACGGCCGTGCGGAATGGCCGTCCGACGAGATCGCGCACCGGGACCTGTTCCTCGACGACGCGATCGCGATGACTCCGCAGCTGCGGGCGGCGTTCCAGCACGACCGCCCAGATCTGGTTCTTTACGACCAGGGCGTGGGCGCGGTCCGAGTGCTGGCCGAAGAGTGGCGGGTGCCGCACGTGATGTTCTCGCCGAACTCCGTCCCGGACCGCGGCGACGACGAGCTCCTGCGCGAATTCGAGGAGCGGCGACGTGATCCGCGCTTCTCCGTCCACTACGGACGGTGGGCGGAGTGGTTGCGCGCCAACGGAATCCCGTCTGGCTACCTCGGCCGTCCGGCGCGGGAACTGGCCCTGATCCCCCGGGTGCTGCAGCCGAACCCCGGCCGGGTGGACTCGCGGCGGACCACCTTCGTCGGCCCTTGCTTCGGTGCACGATCGGAAGCGTGGCAGCCTCCCGCCGGGGTGGAACGGGTGCTGCTCGTGTCGCTGGGGTCGACGTTCACCAGCAAGCCCGGCTTTTACCGGGACTGCGTCGCGGCGTTCGGCGACCTGCCCGGGTGGCACGTGGTGCTCCAGATCGGCAAGCATGTCGATCCGGCCGCGCTCGGGGAGTTGCCGGGGACGGTCGAGGTGCGGGATTGGGTGCCGCAGCTGGCGGTGTTGGAGAAGGCCTCCGCGTTCGTGACCCATGCCGGGATGGGCGGGTGCGTGGAGGGGCTGTTTCATGGCGTGCCGATGATCGCGGTGCCCCAGGACCCGCACACCGATCAGCCGGACAACGCCGACGTCCTGGTTCGGCTCGGGGTCGGGCGCAGGATCGATCCTGGCCGCGTGACTGCCGGAGTGCTGCGGGAGAGCTTGCTGGAGCTGGTCGGGTCGCCGGAGGTCGCAGCTCGGTTGGCCGAGGTTCGTCAGGAGCTGATGGCGGAGGGCGGGACCGCGCGGGCTGCTGATCTGATCGAGGCGGAGTTGGCGGCGGCGCGGGGTATCGGAGGTCACTCGGCCGCCCAGCCGGGACGGACCAGGCCGGTTTCGTAGGCGAGCACGACCAGCCCCGCCCGGTCCCGCACCGACAGCTTGCCCATGATGCGCGACACGTGGGTCTTCGCGGTCAGCGGACTGACCCGCAGCCGGGCCGCGATGTCCGCATTGGACAGTCCTGTCCCGGCCAGTGCCAGTACCTGCCGCTCCCGCCCGGTCAACGCGGAGAGCGCCGCCGCGGCGGACGGGACCGGCTTCGTTCGGGCGGCGTATTCCGTGATCAGCCTGCGCGTGACGCCCGGGGCGAGGAGCGCGTCCCCGGCCGCGGCGGCCCGGACGCCGCGCACGAGTTCGCCCGGTTCGCTGTTCTTCACCAGGAATCCGGCCGCGCCCCGGCGCAGCGCCTCGAAGACGTACTCGTCCAGGTCGAAGGTGGTGAGCATGACCACGCGGGTCCCGCCGCACCGCAGGTCCGCGGCGATCCGGCCGGTCGCGGCGAGTCCGTCGAGGCCGGGCATGCGGATGTCCATCAGGACGACGTCGGGCCGCAGTTCCCGCACGAGGTTCAGCGCGGTCTCGCCGTCGGCGGCCTCGCCTGCCACCACGAGGTCCGGGCTGGTCTCCAGCAGCACCCGGATGCCGGCGCGCACGAGCGCTTGATCGTCGGCGAGAACGACCCGGATCGGGCCGGTCACCAGGCGCCGCCGACCGGCAAGACCGCGGCGACCCGGTACCCGCCGCCGGGAACCGGGCCCGTGGTGAGCGCGCCGCCGAACGCCATCGCGCGTTCCCGCATTCCCGGCAGCCCGTTGCCGCCTCCCGACGCTCCGCCGCGAGGACGGCCTCCGCCGTCGTCCGTCACGGTCAGCTCGAGCCGGTCGTCGGCGCAGGACAGGCGAAGTCCGACGGTCGCGCCCGCACCGGCGTGCCGGATCGCGTTCGTGACCGCTTCCTGGGCGATCCGGTACGCAGCCTGGTCCACCGGGACGGGCAACGACGGCAGCGCGTCCTCGATCTCGGTCGCGACGCGCAGCCCCGCCGCGCGCGCTCCGTCGAGCAGTTCGGCCAGGTCGCCGGGTTGGGAAAGCCGGGGGCTCGGGCGGTACGGGACGTCGCCGGATTCGGGCGCACGCAGCGCGTCCAGCACCGCGCGCACCTCGCCGAGCGCGGAGTTTCCCGCGTCCTTGATCGCGGTCAGCGCCTGTTCGACGGCTTGCGGATCGCGCGGCAGCAGGGCGAGCCCGGCGTTGGCCTGGACGGTGATCAACGCCAGCTGGTGAGCGAGCACGTCGTGCAGGTCGCGCGCGATCCGGAGCCGTTCGTCCCCGGCTCGGCGCAAGGCTTGTTCCCGCCGGGTTCGCGCTTCACCGGCCAGCCCGGCCTCGCGGGCTTGACGCGCCTGCCGCCGGACCCGGACGAGTTCCGCGGCCACGGCCAGCACGAGAAACCACGCTGCCAACCCGACCGCCGACGCCAGGGTGGGCGCATCCCAGCCGGGCACCGGGACGCTGACGGCCAGCGCGTACCCGGCAGCCAGCACCGCGTAGCCGACCGGGCGGCGGCCGAGTACCACCGTGGCGGCGAACAAGAGGACCAGCGGCAGGAATACCGGCGCGGGCACCGTGCCCAAGAGCAGATCCGCGGCGTACATGGCGAATCCGGCCAGCAACGCGAGCGTCGGGCGGGTCCGCCACCACGCCACGGCCGCACCGGCTACGGCGGCAGTCACCCACCCCGTCCACGATGCGCTGTGGGCGACGACGGCAACCACAGCGGCAGCCACGGCGAAAGCCAAGGCCAGCAACGCATTCCCGCCGCCCGGCAGACGGCGGGATGCTGCGGCGGCCCGACCAGATGTCACCACGCCATCGTCCGCGTCTCGCGGTGCTGGCGCGTCCGTCCGGAAGCGCATTCGCCGCTACGCTCCCGGACGTACTCCCCCGGGAGCAGGCCGGGATACGCCTCCGAAGCGACGCGCACCGGCCGCGGACCGCCGCATGATCCCTGGCATGCCCACCACCACTACCGAATTCCGCGTCCGCACCGGCGTACTGGCCGCAGTGTCCTATGTGGTCTTCTTCCTGGCGTCCCTCGTCCTCCCGGGCCTGCTCGGGCAGAACCGAGGCGCGTCCATAGTCACGCCGTACCCGACGAACTCCGAGGTAGCGGCCTACCTCGCCGCAACCAGCCACAGCGGCCTCCCGATCGCCGCCTTCTGCCAAGCCGTCAGCGGTCTCGCACTGCTGGTCTTCGCAGGCTGGTCAGCCGCCTACCTGCATCGCCTCGGCCGCGACGCCCATGCCGCGCTCGCCCGGTCCGCCGGGACCGCGGCAGCGGTATTCCTCCTGCTTTCGGCCAGCATTCAATGGATCCTTTCCCTGCCCGGAATCACCGACAACCTCGCCGTCTACCGCGCCGTCACGGACCTCAGCTTCAGCACGGGCGCGGCCGTCCAGATCGCCGCCACCGGGCTCCTCACCGCCGCGGTCTCGACCGGCGCGCGCGGCCTTCCGAAGTGGCTCGCCTGGTTCGGCCTCGGGGTCGCCGCGCTTTCCGTGCTGTCCATGCTTTCGCTGCTGGCCAAGGGGTTCTCCCCCTTCCTGCCGATCGGCCGCTACCTCGGCATGGCCTGGTTCCTCGGGCTCGCCGTGTTCCTGCCGCGGCGAGCAGGCCGTTACCCGGCGAACCGGTAGCCGACGCCGCGGACCGTCTCGATCAGGGTCTGTTCCCGCAGTTTGCGCCGGAGCTGCCGGACCACGACCTCCAGGACGTTCGAGTCCGGGTCGGCCATCCGGTCCCACGCGTGCTCGATCAGCTCCTTGCGCGGCACCGGCGCGCCCGCCGCGGCCATCAAGCGTTCGAGGACCAGAAATTCCTTCGGGGCCAGGGTGAGCAGTACGCCCGCGCGGCGCACCTCGCGCGTGCCCGCGTCGAGTTCCACGTCGCCGCGGCGCAGGACGGCCGGGCGGGTTCGCGGCGCGGGGCTCAGCCGGCACAGGCTGCGGACGCGCGCGACCAGCTCGGCCATCTCGAACGGTTTGACGAGGTAGTCGCCGCCGAGCTGCAGGCCCGCGACGCGGTCGGCGGTGCTGTCGCGAGCGGTCAGGAACAGCACCGGCACCAGCCAGCCGGACCGGCGCCGGTGCTGCACGTAGCCGAGCGAGTCGCCCGACGGCAGCATCCGGTCGAAGACCACGCAGTCGTAGGCGTTGACGAAGAGCGCTTCGTCGGCGACCGGCAGATCGCCCACCGCGTCCACGGCAAATCCGGCACTGCGCAACGAAACGTCGAGAGCTATCCGCAAATTGTCGTCGTCTTCGACCACCAGCACCCGCACGAAGCCCAGGTTAGCGGGCCACCGCCGCCTCGATGTCGGCGATGCTCAGGCTCCGCAGTTCCTCGAGCGTCGGCACCCGGCCGAGCAGCCGCAACCGCTGGGACTGCGACTTCCGCACGCCCTCGAACAGCCGCCGCGCGTCGCGGGCGTTGCCGAAGTTCTCGTCGCCGGAGATCCGCGCGAAGTGGTCGACGAGCACCGGTTCCGCGGCCGCGTCCAGCTCGTAATCCTGGCTGGAGACCATCCGTTCGATGATGCCGAGCAGTTCGCCGGGGGTGTAGTTCTCGAACTCGATCGTCTTGCCGAACCGCGACGCGAGCCCGGGGTTGGCGGACAGGAACCCGGCCATCTCCTTCGTGTACCCGGCCACGATCACGGCGACCTCGTCCCGGTGGTCCTCCATCATCTTCACCAGGGTGTCGATCGCCTCCTGCCCGAAGTCGCCGCCCGCCGAACCCGCGCGCGACAGCGTGTAGGCCTCGTCGATGAACAGCACCCCGCCCTTGGCCTCCTCGAAGATCAGCGCGGTCTTCTCCGCCGTGTGGCCGATGTACTGGCCCACGAGATCGCGCCGCGACACCTCCCGGAACTGGCCGTGCGGCAGCACCCCCAGTGCTTGCAGCAGCCGCCCGTACAGCCGGGCCACGGTCGTCTTCCCGGTGCCGGGCGCGCCGGCGAAGATCAGGTGGTGGCTCGCGCCGCCGACCGGCAGTCCCGCGTTCCGCCGCCATTCGTTGACCTGCAGTTCGTCCACCAGCGAACGCACCTCGGCCTTGACGCGAGGGAGGCCGACCATCGTGTCGAGTTCGGTCAGCAGCTCGTCCGGCGCCCCGTTGCCGGAACCGGCCGGTCCGGTCGCCTCCACGACAGTCGGGTTCGCGCCGTCGGCGAGGGAAATGCCCGGCTCTGCGGTGTTTTCCGCCCGGCACTCCTCGATACTGCCGCCGCATCCGGCCGCGAACGCGATGCCGAAACCGCGCGCGTCCCGGACGGTGCACTGCCGCAGCAGCGGCGAGCTGTGCTGGGCCACGGCGATCCCGTCCGAGCCGGTCCGCGAAATGGCGCAGTTTTCCAACACCGGGCGGCTGTATTGGTAGACGTACACCCCGCGCAGCCCGCACCCGGTCACGGTGCAGCCGCGCAACACCGGTGCGGCGCCCATGCCGATCACGACGCCGTCCCCGGTCACCTCCTCGATGACGGTGTCCACCAGTCGTCCCGGACTGCCTTCGATCACCACGCCCTGTTCGACGGCCTCGATCGAGCAGCCGGTCAGCTCAAACCCCGCCGTCCCCTCGATCCGCACCGCGGGCCCGCGCCCGCCGGTGATCAGGCAGCGCCGTACGACCAGCTCAACGTTCTCCGCGGCCAACGCGGCCGACTCACCCGCGTGCAACTCGATCCCTTGCAGCGTCAGGGATCCGCCGACCGCGTGCAGCACCGGATGCTCCGCTCCGGCGCCGTCGACGATCACCCGCGCCCCGGCCTCCGCGGTCAGCGTCACGTGCAGGCCGGACAGGGCGAGCACCTCGCGGTACCGGCCCTCGGCGACGGTGATCACGGCGTGGTCCGGAGCTGCGGAGAGCGCGTCGCCGATCGTCGGGTACGCGCCAGGCCGGTCGGCGACCAGAAGGCGTCGTGCGTTCGTCATCAGCCCGCCTCGGCCATCAGCCAGCCCCGCCCGGCCGCCTTCGCCCCGGCCTGGAACCGGCTGCGCGCGCCGAGCCGGTTCATGATGTCGGCGACCATCCGGCGCACCGTGCGCACGGAGATGTCCAGCCGCGCCGCGGCGGATTCGTCGGTGCTGCCGGAACACAGCAGGGTCAGCAGATCGCGCTCGCGGCGGGTGAGCCCCGCGGCGCCCTCGCGGTCGTCGAGACCGGTCGGGATCAGCGGCACGGCCTCGGGCCAGATCCGGTCGAACAACCCGGCCGTCGCCGCGACGACGCCGGGCAGCCGGAACACCGCCGCGGACGAACTCCCGGCCCGGTCGTCCGGCAGCACCGCCGCCGCACGGTCGACGACCAGCGCGTCCATCGGCACGTCGGCCACAGTCCGCACGTCCACGCCGGCGAGCGCTAAGCCGCCGAGCGCACCGGACAGCCGGGCCGAATCGGGGCACAGCACGCGGTAGCGCACGCCGGGCCGCAGCGTCGCCTGGCCCAGCCGGCGCACGACGTCCGCCGGTCCCGGCCCGACGGTGGCGCACATGATCAGCACCTCGCTCGTGGCGGATGCGAGCAGCCCGTCGATCCCGGCCGGTCGCGGCGCGGAACCGCCGCCCGCGACCAGGCTGAGCTTCGCGCCCGTGCCCGGCTGCCGTTCTTGCAACACCTTCCGCTGCGCGGCAACGAGTTCCGGCCCCGGCTCCCAGCCGAGCTCGCGGGCCAGCAGCTTCCGTGCGTGCTCGAACGCGGCCAGCGCCTCGGCCGGGCGCGCGGCTTGCTGCAGGGCCAGCACGAGCCGAGCCCACGCGCTTTCGCGGAGCGGGTCGCGGTCGACGACCTCGCGCAGCAGCGTGATCGCGTCCGTCGCGCGGTCCGACGCGAGGTACGCCTCGGCGAGCAGGCACCGGAGCTCGGCGCGCCGTTCCTCCCAGTTCGCCGCCGCGGCCCGCGCGCCGTCGAACTCGAGACCTTCGAACGGCTCGCCCCGCCAGTGCCCCAGCGCGGCGGAAAGCTGCTCGGCCGCGGTCTCGTACGCCGCCTCGGCCAGCGCCGCCCGGCCGGATTCCGCCAGCGTTTCGACCAGCTCGGTGTCCAGTTCGCCTGGCAGCACCTTGATCCGGTAGCCGCCCGGCCGGCTTTCCAGCCGCTCCCCCACGCTTTGCCGCAGCTGCCACACGTAGCTGCGCAGGTTGCGCAGCGCGGAGGCGGGCACGGCCTGTTCATGCCAGATTCCGGCGATCAGCTGATCAACGCGGACCCAGGCGTTAGCGTGCAGGAGCAACAACGCCAGGAGCGCGCCCGGCTTCGTCGCCCTCAGCTCGATGCGGGTGCCGCTCGACGGGCGCGCCTCGAGCGGACCGAGTAGTTGAAACTCCATGCGCTAACTTTCCATCGGGACACCTGAGGTTTGGATGACAACGGTGATGGTCGTCGAAGACGACGAGAACATGCGGGTCGCGGTCGCCGCGCAGCTGGGCGCGGCCGGACTCGGCGTGCACGTCTGCGGAGACCTCGCCGCCGCCGGGAGAGCGCTCGGCTCGCACGCCTACGACTGCGCGGTGTTCGACCGGATGCTGCCCGACGGCGATTCCCTCGGCTACGTCGACGCGCTCCGCCGCCAGGGCTGGCACACGCCCGTGCTGTTCCTCACCGCCCGCGATTCGCCGGCCGACCGCGTCGCCGGGTTCGAGCACGGCGCGGACGACTACCTGGTCAAACCGTTCGCGATGGCCGAGCTGACCCAGCGGGTGCTGAACCTGTGCGGGCGCAGCGGGTCGGACCGGCCCTCGGTGCTGCGCCACGACGACCTCGTGATGGACTGCGCGCGGCGCGAGGTCCGCCGGGCCGACGTGCTGCTCACCCTGTCGAACAAGGAGTTCGCCGTGCTCGAATACCTCCTCGTCCGGTCCGGGCAGGCGGTGAGCCGGGCGGAACTGCTCGAACACTGCTGGGCCGCGGCTCCCGAGGAAATGGGCGACAAGTCCAACCCGGTCGACGCGGTGGTCAAGCGGCTGCGGCGGAAGCTGCGGGA
Source organism: Amycolatopsis sp. NPDC004079 (assembly GCF_040610415.1). NCBI lineage: Bacteria > Bacillati > Actinomycetota > Actinomycetes > Pseudonocardiales > Pseudonocardiaceae > Amycolatopsis > Amycolatopsis sp. NPDC004079. The sequence goes on from NZ_JBEXMH010000001.1 coordinate 303,711, forward strand.
ACCGGAGCTGATCCACGCCGTGCGCGGTCTCGGCTACCGGTTCGGCGCTCAGTGAACGGCTCCGCCGCCGACCGGTTGCGCCGGCTGCGCTGGGTCCTGACCGCGCTGTTCACCACGATGAACGCGATCGGGCTGATCGTGCTCGCCTGGATCGTCGTCAACGAGGACGCCGATCGCGGGACCGCCGAGGTCACTTCGAGCCTCGACCGCGTCACGTCTGCCGTCAGCAGGCAGGTCGGCTACGACGGCGGCGTGGTCAGCTTCGCGCTCGTCAACAGCGACGAGCTGAACAACGCCTGCCCGCAGTTCGCGATCCTGCCCGGCGGCGCCCAGACCTTCCGGCCGCACCTCTCCGGCCGCACCTGCGTGCCGATGGACACCGGCGTGCTCAACGGGCTCGCCGCGGACGCGATCCACACCGGCGGTCTCGTCCAGGGCTACCAGCAGAGCACCGACGGCCGGTCGGTCTTGGTGCGCGCGCAGCCGCTGCTGAACCCGTCGGGGAAGTACCTCGGGGCCGTCGTCGCGTCCGCCGACCTCACCGACACGGAGTCCGCGCACACGCGGTTCGTGCTGCTGGTGGTGGGTGGCTGCGTGCTGCTGATCGCCGTGCTCGGTTTCGCCGGGCACCTGCTGTCCGGCCGGTCGATCCGGCCCGCGGCGGCGGCGTTGCAGGAACAGGAAGTGCTGCTCGCCGAGACCGCGCACGACCTCCGCAGCCCGGTCGCCGCCCTGCGCGCGCTGGCCGAAACCGCCCAGGCGAACCCGGATCAGCGCGCCGCGCTGCTGCCGCGGACCGTGCAGCTGGCGTCCGACATGGGCAGCATCATCGACAGCCTGCTGGTCCGCGCCCGGCTCGCGGCGGGCGTCGAACAGCTGCACCTGCAACCGGTGTGGCTCGATCAGCTGGTCACCGACATCGCCGAGAGCGCGCACACCGGAGGCGCGCAGGTGACCGTGACCGCGGCCCCGACGAAGGTGAACGCGGACCCGACGCTGATCCGCCGCGCGGTCGGCAACCTGCTGGACAACGCGGTTCGCTACGGAAGGCAGCCGGGCGCGGAAGCGATCGTGCACATCACGGTTTACGGCGGGACGGTCACGGTGGCCGACCACGGGCCCGGCATCGACCCGTCCACGGCCGCGGACGCCTTTGACCGGTTCAGCAGCACGGGCGGGTCGTCGGGGCTGGGGCTGTCGATTGTGCGGTGGGTGGCGCAGGCTCATGGCGGGGTGTTGTCGGTGTACAACGCGGACGAGGGCGGGGCGATTTTCGAGCTCCGCTTCCCGCAGGCGGCATGACGACCCAGCGATCGTCGGCAGGACCGCGCGAACTCACGGCGGCGTGCTGTCGATCTGCAACGCTGACGTCGGCGATGCCTTCGAACTCCGCTTCCTTCAGGCCGCACGACGACGAGGTCCAGCGGTTCGCTCCGGCCGCCGCGACGCAGCAATCGTCGGGCGGGTGGCGCACGACGGGGTGTTGACGGTGTACAACGCGGACGAGGGCGGGGCGGTCTTCGAGCTGTGCTTTCCGAAGGCAGCGTCACGGCCGAACCGAGAGGCCGGATCCGGGTGCCACGGCTCATCGTTCCCCCGATTAGTGGCAGATGCCCACAGCTGCGCGGCCTTGAACTCCGTATCCACAGAGCAGCGTGACGGCCGAGCCAGAAGTTCGGCCGTCACGACTCGGCGCTAGTCCGCGGTGTTGATCAGTTCCACTGTGCCGCTCCCCGACTCACCGAACCGGTTCGGCCGCGCCACGAATCCGTCCTGGGCACCGTTGGCCCGGCCCCGAAGGGCGACCGTCACGCCGTCGTTCGCGGTGGAGCGGCGGCGTCCGTTGGCGGATTGGCCGTCCGTGTTCTCCGCACTGCCCGGACGCAGGGTTCCGGCGGTTCCGGCCCCCATGCCGTGCGGCGTCATCGGCGGCACCATTCCGCCCGCACCGCCGCGGGCCGAACCGTTCGCTGTCCCCTCGGGTTCCACGCTGCTTCGTTTCGCCGCCGTGGAACGCATGGCGGGCATCGCACCGAGTCCAGCGCCAGCGGCGCCGAGCGCACCGAAGGGCAATCCCGAGGCCACCGGCGCGGAACCGGCGGGAGAAGGCATCCCGCCGAGCGCACCGCCCAGGTCGCCCGGCGACAGCGAGCCCGGACCCAGCCCGGCGAGCGAAATGCCTTGGCCCGACGTCCAATCCTTCGGGTCCAGGCTCAGGCCGTGACCGTTGCCGCCGATGGCTCCGGGCAGGCCGCTGGTGAGCTTCGACAGGTCCGGCGAGGTCCCCGACCCGCTGCCGATTCCCGCTGTCTGGGCGAGGCTTTGCACTTCGGTCAGCAGATTCACCGCCGCGTCCGCCGTTTTCACCGCGTCCGCCGAGGAGATGGGGAAGTTCGGGATCAGGTCCGCCGGGTTCGTCACGCCCGCGGCCCCGCACACAGCCAGCATCGCGCCGTCGTACTGGGCGCCCAGTTCGTTCATCACCGTCGCGGAGCTTTGCCAGGCCTGCAAAGCCAATTCCCACGTCAGCGGGTTCATCCGGGTGGCCGCGTATTCGGCGAAGAAGCCTTCGACCAGACCTTGCGTCACCGGCAGCGTGTCGGCCAGCGCGTTCAGCTGGGTCGAGACCTGCGACGCGGCGATCCGGTCGCTCCACGTCGTCAGGTCGGCGATCGACCGGCCGACCTTGGCCTCGAACGAATCCGCGGCCTTGTCCTGCCAGCCGGCCAGGGTCACGGTGCCCGCGTTGCGACGCAGTTCGGCGGCGGCGGTCTGGCTCCAGGCATGCACCTCCGACCACATCGTCGCGGCGGAGCGCAGCGTCGGGATGTGCGCCTGCTCGGCGTTGATCATCGCCTTGTGGAAATCGGGAAGCAGCACGTTGTAGGGAATCACCGGTCAACTCCTCTTCAGACAGACTTCGGGGCGGACGGATGTTCGGGCGAGGCGCCACCGGTGCCAGTCCCCGTGTCGGTGCCAGTGCCGGTCCCGGTGCTCGGCGTCTTCCCGGCGCCCGAGAACTGCTTCAGCACCCCGATTCCCTTGTCGGCCACCTTCAGCGTGGACGTCGCCAGGTCGATGCTGTTGATCAGATCGGTCGCCTTGTACTGCGCGGCGGCGGCCTTCACCTTCGCCGAAATGGTCGTCATGTCCTCGCTGGTGTTGCCGATGTACGCGCCGACCACGCCGGTCGCGGCCTTGTCCAGCACGGCCATCAGGATTCCCTCGACGGTGCCCAGCGGGCTGACCGGCTCCCCCAGCCTGGCCAGCGACGCGGGCGGCGCCGGGGCCTTGGTCTGCGCGGAGAACACCGCCATCGCCTCGGGGTCCCCCTTGATGAAGGATGCGTCGGACATCTTTCCCCTCCTCAGGTTCGGTAACTGCGTTCCGGGCCGGCGCTGCCGACCTGCCACAACTCTTCGTCGAGCACCTCGACGGGCGCCTGCTCGACCGGCGGCGGCGGTTTCTTCGGGGCCTTCGCCGGAGCCGGAGCCGGTTTCTTGCGCTTGCCTTCGGTTTCCCGTCCGGCCAGCACGACCCCGGTCTTGCCGTCGGTCTTGCGCGACCGCACGGCGTTGACCCGTTCCGCCGCCCCGGGCCGGATCCCGCCGGATCCGGAACCTCCCCGCCCGGCACCGGATTGCGGCGGATACATCGGCGGCATGCCGCTGCTGCCAGCGGTCCCAGCTGACGTCGCCGTCCCGGCGACGGGTGCGGCTCCGGCGGAAAGCCCAGCCTGCGCGGCGTTCGGCGAAACAGCCCCGCTCGCGCTTGTTCCCGCCCCGGCCGGGCCGCCGCCGACACCACCACCACCGATTCCGGCACCAGCCCCGCCGCCGACCGAGCCAGCGAGCCCGGGCAATCCGGAATCCGGTTGCGGGACCGGAGAAAAGTCCGCGGGCTGATACAGGTCGGCGGGGTTGAACGCGGTGCTGACCGGATTCGGCACCTGCGCGGCGTTTCCCCCGGTGCCGCCCGCGTTCTTGGCCAGGTCGAGCAGCTTGCTCGCCACGTCCGCCGCGTTCTTGGCGGTCACCAGCGGCGATTCGGGCGAGCTGTCGGCGGGGTCTTTGGCGGGTTCCTTGGTGTCAGGAACCTCCTGCGGGGACGGGGTTTCCTGCGGATTCGCCGACGCGGGATCCCCGCCGCCGTTGTTCGGCACGGCCGGACCCGGCCCCGGCTGGTCCGAGGTCGACGTCAACCCGACCTTCGGATCCCCCGACAGCTGCCTGCCGGGAGCGGCGAACAGCTTCGACGTCACCTCCTGATACAGCGGCGTCAGGGTGTTCAGCCGGTCGGCGACGTCGTTGCGCGCCTGGTCCACGTCCGCTTGCGACGCGTTCGACGGCAGGTTCGCGATCTTCGCGTCCGCGAAGCCCCGCGCGTCGTGGATCGCGTTGATCAGCGCGGTGATCGCGTCGCTGATCTGCTTGGTGGTCGTGCTGGTCGTCAGCGGGCCGCCCGATTCGGGTCCTCCGGCCATGTCGTCGGTCCAGGACTGCGCGACCCGCACCACTTTGAGCGCCTCGGCGTCGAAGACGGTGCCCGCGAAGTCCTTCCAGCCGTCGGCGAGATCGAGCCGCGTCCGGTCCAGATCGGCCGCCCGGTCCGCCAGCCAGGGCCGGACCTGGGTCCACATCGCCGAAGCCGCGCTGAGCAAGGGCACGTGCTGGACGCACTCCGCCACGATCATGTCGCGGAGTTCGCCGAGTTCCTTGCTGCGGTAGTCGATCATGCCGGTCGCCCTACCGCTGCTGCCCGGACGTGAGCGAGGGCAGCACCGCGGGCAGGCCGTCGCCGGTCATCTTGCCGAACGCCGTGCGGGTGTAGTCGTCGAAGGCGGCCTTCGCGAGGTCGTCCTTGGCGGCTTGGTCGGTGAAGTGGTAGTTCTGCGCCGCGTTGTGCGCGAAAGTGCCCAGTGCGTTGACCGTCTCCTTGAACTGGGTGATGAACCGGTAGAGCCGGTCGGTGGTCCCGCTGTCGGCGTCCAGCACGGACTCGTGACCGTTCAGCATGCTGCCGCAGCCGCCGCTGCCCCGTCCGGCCACCAGGTCCGGGACCGACACCCGGGCCAGGGTTCCCGCGTTCTCGGCGAACCGCTCCATCAAAGCCGGGATTCCCGCCATTCTGTCCGGTGGTGTCATCGCGCTCTCCTGCTTCCGCTCGTCTGTCCACAGTGGTCTGTTCGGTCAGGCCCGGGGCGGCGACCAGGCCAGCTGCACCAGCCCCTTGTTCCCGCGCCGGTCGACCAGCCAGCCCCGGCCGGGCGGCAGCACCTGCGCGCGCATCCCGCCGAGCAGCGGGCCCTCGTCCCGGTCGCCGGACATCAGCACGCCGGCCGCGCCGACCTCGCGCATGCGGTTGAGGACCGGTTCGTACAGGCCCTTGCCGGCGCCGCCGGTGCGGCGGGCGAGCACGATGCGCAGCCCGATGTCACCGGCTTGGGCGGCGAGCGGGAGCAACGGCATGAGCGGGTGGTTCTGGTGCGTGGCCACCATGTCGTAGTCGTCGACGAGCACGAAGATTTCCGCGCCCTGCCACCAGTTCTTCGCCCGCAGCTGCTCGGGCGTGACGTCTGGGCCGGGCAGCCGCCGCGACAGCCGGGTGACCACCTCGTTCAGCAGCGCGATGCTGTGCGCGTCGTTGGTGCCGGTGCCGAGCAGGTACTCGTCGGGGATCTCGCCGAGCAGCCCGCGCCGGTGGTCGATCAGCACGATCCGCGCCTGCTCCGGCGTGTACGCGGCGCAGATGCGGCGGGCCACCGTGCGCAGGAACGAGGTCTTGCCGGACTGGGTGTCGGCCAGCACGAAGAAGTGCGGATCGTTCGCGAAGTCCAGCCGCAGCGGCGACAGGTCGTGCTCGTGGACGCCGATCGCGAGCCCGGCGTCCGGTCCGGACAGTGCGTCGGCGGCCGGAAGCTCGTCATACGCCAGCACGCCGGGCAGCAGCCGGACCGGCGGCGCCGCCGCGCCGGGCCACGCGTCCGCGATCGCGGTGACCAGGCCCGCGAGTCCCTCGGGCAGATCGCCGACGCTGTGCCCGCCGTCGATGCGCGGCAACGCGATCAGCATCTGGTGCTTGCTCGCCGACAGTCCCCGGCCGGGCCGGTCGGCGGGCACGCCCATCGCCGCGCGCCGGTCGACGATCGAATCGATCGGGTCGCTGATCTTCAGCTCCAGCCTGCTGGCGAACAGGTCGCGCACGTTCATCCGCAGGTCGAACGAGCGGGAGCACGCGGCGACCACGTGGATCCCGTAGGCGAGACCGCGCGAGGCGATGTCGCTGACGATCTCCTCCTGCTGGTCGAAGTCGTTGCGCAGGGTCAGCCAGCCGTCGATCACGAGGAACACGTCGCCGTGCGGATCGTCCGGGAACTCGCCCGCGGCTTTGCGCTTCCGGAACGTCGCGACGCTGTCGATCTTGTGCTCGGCGAACAGCCGCTCCCGCTGGGCGAGCAGCGTGGCGACCTCGGACACCGTGCGGCGGACCGCGCCGCTGTCCAGGCGTCCGGCCACCCCGGCCAGATGCGGCAGCCCGTCCAGCGCGGCGAGCGTTCCGCCGCCGAAGTCGAGGCAGTAGAACTGCGTTTCGCGCGGCGTGTGCGTGAGCGCGAGGCTGAGGATCAAGGTGCGCAAGGCCGTGCTCTTGCCGCTGCGCGGACCCCCGATGACCACGACGTGTCCGGCGGCGCCCGACAGGTCCAGGCTCAGCGGATCGCGTCGCTGCTCGTACGGCCGGTCCACCAGGCCGAGCACCGGGCGCAGCGCTCCGGCGAGTTCGGTCGAGTTGGCGGTCAGCCCGCGTTCGCGGTGCGCGACCAGGTCCGGCAGCAGTTCGTCCAGGGACGGCGATTCGTCCAGCGGCGGCAGCCACACCTGGTGCGCGGGCGTGCCCCGGCCGACCAGCCGGTCGACCATGATGTCCAGCAGCGTCTCGCCGACCGCGGCGTCGGGTTCCGGCTCGGGCTCGGCGGTGTCCCCGGCGTCGATCGCGGGCGCGTGGTAGGCGGTCGTGTATTCGTGCAGCACCAGGTCCTCCGGCGGGCCGGCCGGTCCGCCGGACTGGCTGGCCCGCCGGTGCACGCCGGACACGTAGGCCGAGCGGAACCGCACCATCGACTCGGTGCCCACCTTGAGGAAACCGTTCCCCGGCGCGCGCGGCAGCTTGAACGCGTCCGGTACGCCGAGCACCGCCCTGCTCTCCATCTCCGAAAACGTCCGCAGGCCGATCCGGTAGGACAGGTGGCCTTCCAGCCCGCGCAGCCGTCCCTCGTCGAGCCGCTGGGACGCGAGCAGCAGGTGCACGCCGAGCGATCGGCCCAGCCGTCCTATTTGGACGAACATGTCGATGAAATCCGGCTTGGCGGAAAGAAGTTCGGAGAACTCGTCGCAGATGACCAGGAGCGTGGGCACCTCCGGCAGCGGGGCGCCCGCCTGGCGCGCTTTCTCGTAGTCGCGCAGCGAGGAGAAGTTCCCGGCCGCGCGCAGCAGCTCCTGGCGGCGGATCAGCTCGCCGTTGATCGCGTCGGTCATCCGGTCGACCAGGTGCAGTTCCTCGGCGAGGTTGGTGATCACCGCGCTGGTGTGCGGCAGTTTGTCGAGCCGGGTGAAGGTCGCGCCGCCCTTGAAGTCGATCAGCGCGAAGTTCAGCGAGCCGGGCGGATGCGTGATCGCCAGCGCCAGCACGAGCGTCCGCAGCAGTTCGGACTTGCCGGAGCCGGTCGCCCCGATCAGGAGGCCGTGCGGGCCCATGCCCTCCTGCGCCGATTCCTTCAGGTCGAGGTCGATCGGGGCGCCGTCCTCCTGGATGCCGAACCGGATCCGCAGCCGGTCGCGGTTCGGCCGCGGCGCCCAGGTGTCCTCCGGCGAGAGGTCGTAGGGATCGCCCAGCCCCAGCAGCTCGGCGAGACCGAGCTCGGAACTCATCGGCGCGTCGCGGATTCCCGAGCTGAGCCGAAGCGGCGCGAGCTGCCTCGCCAGTCCTTCGGCCGCCGCGCCGTCGAGGAAATCGGCCTCGCCGAGCTGCGCTTCGCCCTCCGCGGTCCGGCTGGAAAGCGCGCCGTCGGCCCCGACCGACAGCAGCACGGAAGTCCGGGCAGGCACTCGCGGCGGCGGAGTCGTCAGGTCGAACACCGTGACGCCCTCCACGCCGCCGCCGGTCATCAGGTGGTCCGACCCGGCGACCTCGCCGCCGTCCAGGACCACGACCAGGTACGGCCCGGGGACGCTGACCTGTTGGTCGGGATCGAACCGCGGGCGGGCGCCCAGTTCCTCCTCCAGCATCGCTTCCAGCGCCGACACCGCCGGAACCACCAGCCGCAGCGGGCCGAGCGCGTCCGAACGCGCCGGGTGCAGCGAATGCGGGAGCCACTTCAGCCATTCCCAGTCCGCGCGGCGGTCCTCGCTCGCGCACACCGCGATCCGCAGATCATCCGGCGACTGCAGCGCGGCGAGCTGGGCCAGCACTGCCCGCAGCATGCCGAGTGCCGCCGTGCGGTCCCCGCGCAGGTGGATCCGGCTGAAGCCGTTGACCGCGATCGCCAGCGGCAGCCCGTCGACCGTGCGGTGAGTCGCGAGAAACCGCCGCAACGCCAGCGCCGACAGCGGTTCGAGCTCTTCGAGCGGCAGCGTGTCCGGCGCGACGAGCGCGAGCGCCGGGCCCTGCGGACCGCGCCCGATCCGGGCCACGGCGAAGTCCTCGTCGTCCTTGCGCCGCTCCCACAGCCGGTAGCTCGCCGCGAGCGACCACAGCGCGGCCGGCTCCGGGTGGAGATAGTCCATGGCCGTGCGCTGCCGGCGCACCGCCCGGCGCAGCCGCACCCGGTGCTGCGCCAGGTGCCGCAGGTACTTCCGCCGGGCCTGCCCCATTTCCCGCTTGCTCGGGCCGCCGCCCTGCAGCAGCCCGGTCAGGATCATGCCCAGCATCCCGACGCCCATCAGCCCGTAGACCACGAACCGGAGGGAACCGCCGAGGTTGCCCGAGTACAGCAGCAGCGTCGACGCCATCATGGCGAGCATCGGCAGCACCGTGAACACCTGCGCCCACTGCCGTCCCGGCGGGGCCGGGATCGCCGGGGGCGGTTGCAGCATCAGCTCGCCGGCCGGCATCTCCGGGGCCGGTTTCCGCGCGGGCCGCTTGACCAGGACTGTCGCCATGGCACCGATCTTCCGCGTTCGACGGGCGTTCCGGACGGCCGTGGCAGGAACGTGCCGCCGGGCCGGTATTGCGCGCCGGAGGAACTAGCTTCGGACAACGCAGGGAGGCGGCCGGGGAATCCGGGGCGCGTTCCCGTGAGCGCGAATGGAGGGTCTTGTGACCGGGTTCAATTTCATGAACGGCGATCCCACGCAGATGCGCGGGATCGCCGACAACTGGCGTGGCCTCTACGAGGAGGTCGCGAACCGCAACACCAGCCTCAACACCGGGAACACCGGGCTGGAAGGCGTCTGGAAGGGCGCGGGCGGGCGGATGTTCCAGGGGATCGAGCCGGACCGGTTCGCCCAGAACCAGCGGCTGACGACGAGCGGCCACGGACTGGCCGACACCCTGACCACGTCGGCGAACAAGTATTTCGAGAACGACGCGGAAAACGGCCGCGCGCTCAGCGTGACCGGCGATTTCCAGATCAACACCGGTTCGTTCGGTTCCGCGTTCGGCGCCGTCTGAGCCGCCGCACCGGAGAAGGGAGACCACAGTGACCGACCAGATCCTGATGTATTTCGACCAGGTCCAGAGCCAGGCCCAGGAGATCTTCAAGGCCACCGGCCAGGACTCGACGTCGTTCGGCGACGTGTACCAGCGCGCGAAGGACGCGTTCTCGAGCGTCCTGACCGACGGCAACGGCCACGAGATGGACGCGGCGATGGGCCAGAAGTTCAAGCTGGACAACGAATACAACGACAAGGCCCACGCGATGGGCCGCGCCACCTCGAACTCGGTGGACCGGTCGCAGCACTGCGTGCAGAGCTGCGCCGCCACGTGGCAAGTGTGATCCTGACACGGTGAAGCGCGCCCCGTTCTCGGACGGGGCGCGCTTTCTTGTGTCCGCTTAGGACTGTCCGAGGAGCGAGACCTGGTCCGGCAGCTCCTCCGCCACCGGATCGGCGGGCAAGGCCGCGGCCCGGCCCGCTCGCCACCCGCGACGGCCGCCCCGTCGCACGACGACCACGATCAGCACCGCCACCAGCAAAACCCCGGCGCCTCCGAAGGCGAGCCAGGTCGCGGTCGAGGTCGTGCCGCGGACCCACTCCGCGTGCGCGACCGCGGCCCGGTCCTCGGGAGCCGGGTGATACGCCGGGATTCCCGCTGCCGGCGCGAGGTTCATCCCGTCCGTGACCGCGCGGTACGGGTTGACCAGACCGGCGCCGTACACGTCGCTGGATTGCCCGCCCCTTGCCGGGCTCGCGGTCGCCTCCAGCCGCCGGATGACCTCCGGCGCCGACAGGTTCGGCCAGGCCGCGCGCACGAGAGCCGCGGTACCCGCGACGAACGGGGTGGCGAAGCTGGTTCCGTCGTCGTAGGCATGACCGTCCACTCTGGTCGCGGCGAGCACCTTCGCTCCCGGCGCGACGAGCCCGACGTACGGGCCGATCTGCGAACTGGACGCCCGCGCCCCGTCGATGTCCACCGCGCCTACGCCGAGCACACCGGGATAAGCCGCGGGATACGACGGAAGTTTCGCCGACGCGTCCTGCTGTGCGTTGCCCGCCGCGGCGACCACCACGACGTCGCTGGCCACCGCGTAGGCGACCGCATCGCGGATCGGCGGGAAGTCGGCGGTCCCGGACATGGACAGGTTCAGCACGCGAGCGCCTTGCCCGACCGCGTAGACGATGCCGTTCGCGACGGTCTGCGGGTTGATCCGCTGGATCTGGCCCTGGTCGGTGAGGTCCTGGTCGCTGACCCGGACCGGCAGCACCGTCGAGTCCGGCGCGACGCCGCGGAAGCCGACGCCGGGCAGCGCGTCCGCCGCGACGATGCTCGCCACCGCGGTGCCGTGCGAATCGCAGTCGAAGGAGCCGGGAAGATCCTGGTTCGCCACGAAATCGCGCCCCGGCAACACCTTTCCGGGACGGCGCAGCTGCGGGTGGTCGGCGTCCACTCCGGAATCCACGACCGCCACCACTACCCCGCCGCCGCGCGTGTACCGCCACGCCGAATCGGGGGCGAGCGTCTGCTGCGCCCAAGGCTGCGCGGCGATCTCGGGGTGCGCGGGTTGCGCGTTGGCACAGGCCCCAGCAGGAGGCGCCGCCCGCGCTGTGCCGCCGCCGAGGACGAATTGGAGCGACGTCACCGTCAGCACGGTGGCGACAGAAGCCTTACGGTGTCGGGTCACCCTCGCGATACTGCGGCACTTCGCGCCCGTTCCCGGCTCCGTGGCCGCTACCGGTCACCGCCCGCCACGACCGCGCTCGCGGTCCCAGACTGGCGTCCGGAAGCGAGGAGGACCGGCATGGACACGCCACCGCACCTGAACATGTACGAGGAATACCGGCAGCTGGCCGCCGACATCCGGGCCGCGCAGTCCCGGATGGCCGAAGTCCGCGCCGAGGCCTCCTCCGACGACGACCTCATCACCGCGGTCGTCGGCAGTTCCGGCGAACTCGTCGAACTGCGCCTGGACTCCCGGATCTACCGTGCGCCCGATTCGGCCCAGCTGGCCGCCGACATCACCGACGTCGTGCACCGGGCCGCGGAGCTTGCCCGTCAGGAGACTTTCTCGATCCTGTCCGGATACCTGCCTCCCGACGCCACTCCGGAGACCGCGGACCTGCGCGCCGATCCGATGCTGCACGAACTCGACCGTCAGCTCACCGGGGAGGGCCGCTGATGGCCCCGCCGGAGAAACCCGCCCCCGGCGAACACCTCGTCGACCGCACCGACCCCGGCGGGTACGCCGGGATGTACCCCGACGCGACCGAGCAGGTGTTCCGCGCGCTGGCGCAACTGCAGCAGACCTACCACACCACGTTGGGCGGCATCCGCGACGACTTGCAGCAGGAGTACCAGGTCGGCAACGGAGCGACCGGCAAGGCTTTCATGGATTCCTACCGCGACTGGGCGAAAAGCCTCGACCGGAACGCGCAGCTGGCCTCGCTCGGCCTCGCGCAGATGACCGACCAGGCCGTCGGGCAGATCGCCGAATACCGCACCGCGGACGCGAAGAACGCCGCCGAGCTGCGCTCGTCCCAGACCGGGCAGTAGCCGGATGGCCCCCGGCGACGTCCAGGAACCGACCGAAGAGCTGTGGATCCGCGTCAAGTCCGACTGGCTCTCGCGGCACGCCGGATGGCTCGACGCGATCTGGCCGCTGGACAGCGAATCCGACGCGCGGAAGCTGGGCGACGCCTGGGACCATCTGCGGGACGCGCTGAACACGCTGCACGACCAGGCCGGTCCGCACGTCGAGAGCCTGCACGAGACCTGGACCGACCTCGCGGGCGTTTCCGCGTACAACGCCTTGCACCGCTTCCTCGACGGTTCGTCCGGCGGCGAGGGACTGTCCCAGCTCGCCGGGCACTGCCACGAACTGGCCGAAGCCTGCCGGAAGTACGCGAAGGACCTCGCGGACATCAAGGGCGAGATCGTCGCGGACATCCTGATCAACGTCGCGCTGTTCGCGCTGTCCACGTTGATCGCCGGACCCGCGGGCGAGGCCCTCTTCGCAGCAAGGCTCGGCGCTCAGATCGCGGCCAGGGTCGCCGCGTTCGTCGAGAAGATCGCCGCTTCCAGCCGGGCAGCGCGGCTGGCTGTGGGCCTGGGCAAGTTCACCGTCGAGGCGGCTTGGAACGCCGGGCGCGGAGCCGCCGGCGGCGGGGTCGGCAACCTGCTTGGCCAGGAGTTCAGCTCGTGGCGCGGTTACGGGGACGTCGACAAGGACAAGGTCACGAACGCCATCAAGGCGGGCGCCATCGGCGGCGCGCTCGGGCACGCGGCGAACCGCACGGTGGGCAAGGTGGTTTCCGACACCGCGGCCAAGGGCCTGGGAAAACTGCCGAAACTGTCCGAGGACGCCGCGAAACAGCTCGGCTCGGTCGCCGGCGCGAGCGTGTCCGGAGCCATCACCGGCGCCGGCACGAACTACATCCTCGACCACCCCATGGGCCAGGGTGCGATCGCCGGCGCCGCGCGGGGCGGAATGCACGCGCTCGGGGCGAACGGCATGAAGAACACCTATGAGCGGATCACCGGGGAGCAGCACCCGACCATCCGCGACCTGATCCGGTCCCACCTGCCGACCCCGCCCGACGGCGGTCCCCCGAACACCCCGATGCCGCCTCCCGACCACGGCTCCCCCGCCCCGTCCGGCGGAGAAGCGCGCGGCTCGGCCGACCAGGCTGGCACGTCTCAGCACCCCGGAGTGCACAACTCCGCCGAACAGCAGGCCTCGGCCCAGCACGCCGAAGTACGTCTCGCCGAACGGGCCACCGGTACAGACGGCACCCATTCCGGTGCGGGACTGGCCCCGAGAGTCGACGCCGGTTCTTCTGGCGCGGAAGTGACGAACCTGGCCCGGCCGCCGTCCTCGGCACCGGCACAGCTGCCTGCGCGGACCGCTACCCTCGCGCCGCACTCGCCCGCGCACGGAACTCCTCCGGCGCGGTCTGGCGATGCGCCCGCCTCGGCACCGACCAGGGACGCTGGGTCAGGCGGTGGTACCAAAGGTTCGTCTTCGGGCAAGGACAGCGCCGCCGCGCCGGAGAAGACTGCACCGACGCGCGCTGATGACGGTGCTTCCGGTGCCGCGGAAGAGGGACACTCGTCTGCTGAGGTGGCCGGAGAGTCCAAGGCAGGGAAGGTAATCGACCTGGACTCGCGGCGGAATCCCGACTCCGCCGCGGAAGGCAAGCCGGTCGAAGCGGCTGGGGAGAAGAGGGCTCCTGAGGCGGACACCCCGCCGGACGAGCCGCCAGTTCCGCAGCCGGATGAGTCGGCTGGACCGTCCGGGCCCGCCACGAGTCAGAAGGACGCGCCGCGAGCTACCGGCTCGCCGGACACCCGGCCGACGGGGGCCTCCGCTACGGCACCCCACGGCGAACCCACACCGCTCCGAACCACCGGATCGCCCGACACCGGCGCCCGGCCGACGCGGACCACCGCACCCGACAGCGAGCCGACGCCGCAACGCTCGCCCGGATCGCCGGACACCAGCGTGCGGCCGATCCGAACCACCGCAACCCACAACGAACCCACACCGCTCCGAACCACCCGATCTGCAGACACCGGCGCTCAGCCGACAAAAACCGCCACCGCCACCCGCGGCGAAACCGCGCCGCAACGTCCGGCCGGATCGCCCGACACCGGTGCCCGACCGACCCGAACCACCGCAACCCACAACGAACCCACGCCGCTCCGAACCACCCGCTCGGCCGACACCGCCGCACCCCACAACGAACCCGCACCGCTCCGAACCACCCGCTCGGCCGACGCCGCTACGCCCCGCAGCGAGTCCGCGCCGCAGCGATCGGAGACCGCGGGCAGCGAGGAGTCCGCATCGGCGAAATTGCCCGCTGAGCTCAAGAATTTCCGGCCGAAGGAGACGTTCGCCGGGCGGGTCAAGAGGGTTCTCGTGTCCGAGCCCGAGGCGAAGCTGGCGGAACTCTCCGAGCGCGCCGCCTACGCGCGCGATCGCGGCGTCGGCTGGCTGGGCGACCAGCTGCTCGGTTCGCTCGGCGGTCACCCCGCCGGGCCGAGGCCGGGCGATCGGTGGTTCACCCTCGAGACCCGCCGCAACGAGGCCGAACTCGCCGACGTCCTCGGACGCCTGCGTGGACTCGGCTACTCGCTGCCGGACCTCGCGGAGCAGGGCGTCGCGTCCCGGCATCTCGCGCTCGTCGACCGGATGGTGCACCGGGAACTGAGCGAGTCGGAATTAAAACAGGCGCTCGTGGCGCGGACCAATCTGTCCTCCGCCGAAGGACATCCCGCCCGCACGGCGTTCGACGAGGTGCTGTCGAGGACGGGCGACCTGCTCGCCGAGGCCAAAGGGCTGGAAGCCAAAGCCCATGAAGCAATAGCCCGGACGCCCGAACCACAACCGGATCCGGTCGCCTTCACGGTGCTTCACGGCGAGGGTGTCTCGGACGGGGAGCCGGGCACGCGAGCGGCGTTGCGTTCGGTGCCCGTCATCACCGGGGCGAGCGAAGCGCTGGCCGGCGGGAATCGACCTGCCGGGGCGCGTGCGCCGGAGACCGTCGGAGCGCATTTGCCGGGCGGCGATACCCCGATCTCTCCGGACCGGGCCCGAGCGCTCCCCGATCTCTGGAACAACTACCACGCACAGGCTCGTTTCGGCGGTCTGTCCGCGCACTTGACGCTCCTGAACGACGCCCAAACCGGAAACCTCGACGCCGCCGGACGCCACGACTTCCGGCTGGCGTTGCACGACTGGCTGACCGAGACGCCGACGCCGGAAGGACGTGGGCTGCGCACACAGTTCCGCGCTGCCTTCGATCAGCTGGACCACCTGGGCACCGGCCCGCATTCGCCGTCCGCTGAGCCGCACCCGGTCCACGCCGAACCGCAGTCGCCTTCCGCTGCGCCCGAACCGGTTCAGGCCAACCCCCACACGTCACCCGCCAGGCCACAACCGGTCCAGACCCACCCCCACTCCCCGTCCGCCAGGCCGGAATCCGTCCGGGACGAACCGCAGTCGCCGTCCGCAGGGCCCGAACCCGTTCAGGCCAACCCCCACTCGCCATCCGCCAGGCCGAAACCCGTCCAGACCCACCCCCGCTCCCCGTCCGCCAGGCCGGAATCCGTCCGGGACGAGCCGACGCTTCCCCGGGCGCGGCTGGGGCAGTCGGTGAGCTTCGCCGAAAGCCTGCTCGGCCCGGTCGTCAGCCCGGCGCCGACGACCGTGACAGATCCGGTGCGGCCGTCAATCGGCTTCCCCGCCCGGACTCCGGTGCGGACGGAACCGTTCCCGGGCGTCGGCGATCCGCGCCCGCCTCGGGTGGGCGATCCGGCACCGGTCCGCGTCGGCGATCCCCGTCCGGGAACACCGGTCCCCGGCGACCCGGTGCCAGTGCGCGTCGGCGACCCGTTCCGCACAGGCGACGTCGCCCCGCTTCCGCGACTCCCGCCGGACTTCCCCGGCCGCGACAACCAGCCGAAACCCGTCCCGGACGTGCGCTACCCGCAACCCGCCGTACCGGAGGTCCCGCCCGTAGTACCCGCCACTTTCCCCTACCCCACCGACAAAACCGTCGCGCGGCCGGTCCGCGAGCACACCGGGGTCGTACCGCTGCGCCACGACTATCCCGGCGAGACGAAGCCCCCGCCGCCGGTGCCGGACGAGGACACAGACGAGCGTTTCGACCTCCCGCGCGAGGTCCGCGAACAGCTCACCGAACAGGAACTCGCCGACCTGTGGGCGCTCGTCCGCGCGACCGGCGCCCGCCCCGGCGACATCCTTCGCTGGATCGTCGACAAGGTCCTCTACGACCGCATCCGCAAACCGGGCCGCGGGCTGCCGCATCAAGACACGAGTCTCGCGGACAAGCTCCGGTTTCTCGCCACCGAACGGGAAACGGACCGGCTGCTCGTCGGCGACCGGCTCGCGGAACTCACCGGCAGGCCGCAGGCGCGCGTCCAGGTCGTCGAAGAGGAAGAAACCCGCGGCGACGGCGCGGCGGGCATCTTCCTCCGTTACGGCGTCCTCACCACGTTGTCCTTCGCCTACGCCGAGTTCGCCAAGCGACGAGACCTCCTCGACCGCATCGAGGCGCAGCTGGCGCTCGCGAAGTCCGCGGCGGCCGACAGCCCGAAACTCGCCGAACGAGCGTACGAACTGGCGTTGGAACTGGCCCAGGAATACCTGGACCTGGTCGGCCCGGACCTGGGTTTCATCCACGCGCTGAGCCTTTCCGACGACGCGGAGCGAGCCGCGCTCGGGTTCGGCGGCGCGACGGATTTCCAGCCGCGTGGGCAGGTCCACGACCACGGCGAAACCATCGGGCTGGCCGAGTTCTCGTTCTCCCACGCCGACGGCGGACGGCGGAACGTCGTCGTCGCCCGGTTGCGCGGCCCCGGCTCCGCCGACCGCGAACGGCTGGTCAAGAACGCGCGGCGTTATCTGCGGAATCAGCGATCCGGCGAGAAGAAGCCTTACCTCGTCCTCAGCCGGGAATGGCGCAACGTCGGCGAAGCAGATCTCGCGGAGCTCACGGACGGCTTGCGGAAAATGGGCTTCGCGGCCGTCCTGTACAGCGACCCGACCCGGCCTGCCGAGGAATCCCGGGTCACTGCGCTGCATCTCGACGACGCAGTACGCGCCGAATCGATCGCGGCACCGGCGCGTTCGGACAAACCCTGGCTGGGCAAAGTTTTCTCGGAACTGTGGAAGGCCGCCGGGCCCCACGGGCAGCCGGGCTTGCGGCAGATCGCCCAGCTGCCCGCGAAGGACGCTGTCGACGTCCTGTCGTTGCTGCTCCGGCCCGACAGCACGCCCGCGACGAGGGATACGCATTTCGCCGCACTCGGACGAGAACTGGCGAGGGTGCCGGAGGATCAGCGTCAGGCGCTGCGCGACAAGTTGCAGTGGCTCGGGGAATGGATCGACGGACGACCGCCCTGGAAGCAGGCCTACGAGGACGCGCAAGGACTGTGGACCGCGTCCGCGCTGTTCGCCGCGCTGAGCGCCGGAGTGTCCATTAAGGACATTCGGCAGTTCGCACCGGATTTCGGGCCGCTGCACGCGAGCCCGGACGAGGAGGTCGCCGCCGCGGCGGTGCTGGCCGAACTGGCCCTTCACCGGCACGGGCTGGGCGATCTGTGGCAGCCCGGAGTCTTCGAAGCACCGGCCCGGCCGGACGGCGACCCGGCGGCCTTCCCGGATTTCCCCGTGCGGGACGCGACTTCGACCGGTCCGGACTATCACGTGGTCGTCGCGCGGGCGGACAGCTTCGACGAGCGCGAGACGATCTTCGCCCGGTTGCGGCGGAATCTGGCCACGAACGGCGCGCACCCCCAGTTCGTCGTGCTCACCGGCGAGATGACGGCGGCGGACCCCGAAGCGCTGCGTGAACTGTCCCAGCAGTTGCTCGCCGAGGGCTTCGACGCGGTCGCGGTCCACCGCCCCGGCTCGGCGTTCGACGTCCTCGCCGCGCGGACGAACCTCCTCACCAGCCTGACCGCGCACGCCGTCGGCCCGCCCCGGCCCACGATCGCCCCGGGACTCGCCGAATGGCTGTCCGGCAAGGCGGCGGCCAGGCACCAAGAACACGTCCGTCTCGCCGAACAGGCGCAGCGCGCGGTGGAAGCGGCCGAGCGCTCCCCCGCCGTGCCCCAGCCGCCCAACGCCGTCCAGCCCCATGCCCGCCAACCCCATGCCCGCCAACCCAGCGCCGTCCAGCCCAGCGCCGTCCGGCCCGCAGCGGAAGCCGCGGCAGCACCACCCCTCACCGGAACCATCGAGATCCACACCCCGCTCAGCACGATCCCCGCCGCCCGGCAGCGGCTGGCCGCCGAGGACATTGCCCGCCGGATGCTGCCCGCCGCGGCCGCAGCGGCCGGTGTGCGCGTCGCGGAGAACGGCCCGTTCCCCCGCCCGTCGGACGACACCGTGTTCCTCGACCAGTCCGGGACGGTGTTCGCCTTCCAAGTCATCCCGACCCCGAACCTCGGATACTCCCCGCGGAACCCCATCACCTTCCAGGTCTTCCGCGAGCCCACGCCGGGGCAGCCGCTGCCGCTGGTCGTCCTCCGGCTTCCCGACTGGCTGGCCCCGGACCTGGCCGTCCTCCCGATGGCCCACGCCATGGCCGCCGGAGCGGCACTGCTCACGGCCCACCGGCGCGGCGACCCGGTTTCCCTGCCGGAACAGCACTTCTGGCACGACCGATTCCCCGGCACCGCCCCGAAGCCGACGCCGACCGACCTCGGCTACGTCGCTCAGGTCGCCGCGCTCGGCGCGGAACTCGACCGGGACGGAACCCGGCGGCGCGACCGAGGCCGGATGCGCGAACACCTCTCGCGCCTGCTGTCCTACCTCGGCATGGCCGCAGACGATCCCCACGCCGCCACCCGCCTCTCCGCGCTGGCCGCACACAGCGCAAGCACAGCAGGCATCGACCGCGCGCTGACCGTGGCTGACCGATACCGTCCGGCCAAGGCGGTCGAGGGCTACCGCGTCACCCACTGGCCCGTCGCAGACCCCGCCGTCGAGATCGGCCATCGACTCCCGGTGGACACCCCGGCGCGCCGCTTCGACCATCCCGCAGCGGTCGAAGCCGCGATCCGCGCGCAGGTCGGCAAGGCCGCCGAACGGACCGGAATCCTGCTGGTGCCCGCCGGCCCCGACCTCCGCTACGACGTGTTCCACGACGGCCGCCACCTCTTTACCGCGGCCTTCCACGTGCTGCCGCGCACGACGCTCGAATCGACCGGCGTTTCCGTCCACCCGGGCACCCGGACGCTGTCGGGTTACCTCCCGGCCCGGCTCCGGCCGCAGGACGTCGAGGAGATCGTCCGCGCGGCGCTCGCGTTCGGCACGCGCTACTTCCGCACCGCCACCTGCGACCCGGGAACGCTCCGCCCGGACACCGACACGGACCGGCTGCCCGAAGGCCCAGCAGACCGCGCGCTGGAAGCCCGGCTCGAGGTGCTGGGCGACCGGATCACCACGACTCCGGCCTGGCGTCCGCGACATCGGCAGCAGTTGATTTCTCAGTTGCGCAGCCTGCTCGAACACGCCGGGTTGGAAAAGCAACTGCCGGACTATTCCTACCGCGTCGCCGCGCTCGGTGCCCACGCGCGCGCCGTCGTGGACACCTTCGCCGTGGAGCGGAAGGACACCGCTTACCCGACCACGGCGTTCACCATCGCGACCACAGTCATGTTCGAACAGCCCGCCACCGTGGCCATGACCGTCGCACTTTCGATATCCGGTTTCGCAAGCGGGCACCCGGGAAACGGCATCGGCTACCTCGTGTACGGCGCGGCGTCCGCGGTGCTGGGCGCGGCGATGACCCGTCGCTACGACATCGCCAGCGACAAACAGGCCGCACTGAAGAAAAAGTACGACGAGATCCGCGCGAATGCCGACCGCGGCCGGGACCAGCACGAACTGGTCAACAGCTGGCACGAAGCGAACTTCGGCACCCCGCTGCTGAGCACCGGCGTCCCGACCCCGGCGCAGCTCGAAAGCGACGCGCCGGACATCGCCCTGCCGCTGCGCACGCGGATCGTCCGGTTCAGCACTCCGCCGCTGGTCGCGCTGGGCACCGCAGCCGCCGTCGGGTTCCCGCTGGACATCGCGACCGGCTCGTTCTTCGCGCTCGTGGCGACCGGGGTGGGCACGGCGGTGTTCCGGCCGCTTGCCGAGGGCTACACCCGACGGCGGCGCAAGGGCGCCGAACTGGCGGCGCACGACGCGATTCGGCGCGAACTGCACGAGTACGACCTCGAAGACGCGAAAGAGCTGTACCGGCAGCTGGTGCACGCCCGCGCCGCGATCGAAGGCCTGCTGGCCGACGGCGTGATCCCCGGCGCCGCGCTGGCCCAGCTGTCCCCGGCGCCGGCCGAACGCGCCGCGGTGGATTTCGCCGAGCAGGTCACGGGTTCGAAGCTGATGGACGCCGTCGCGAGCTTCCTCCCTTATCTGCCCGACCTGTACAAGATCACCCACCCGACTCTGCAGCCGCTCAAGGCCCTCCTCGAGCACTTCACCCCGCTGGAAATCCTGGCGGCCGTGGATCTCGCGAAACTCGGCGTCGCGGGCTGGATCTCCGCTCTGGCGGACAACCACCTCGCGGTGGGCGAGGTCAACAACAAGCTCACCCGGATCGCGATGCGGATGCGCGCCGAACGGGAAACCCAGCTGCCGGTGAAGATCCGGGACCGGGACCTGCTGCTGCGGGACCTGGTGGGCGAGGCGCTCGCCGCAGTAGGGACCGCGCGGCCGGGCGCGAGTTCGTCCACAGTGGAACGAGCACTCGCGGAAATTCGTTCGAAACCGCCGCTGCTGCCGAAACCGGTGTCCCGCAAGGCCGCTGTTTCCCGGCTGCGGTACGCGGCGGTCATCAGCGCGAAATCGTTCACGGTGGGCGGATTCACCGTCGGCTTGAGCGTGCTGGCCGGAGTGCCTGTCACGTCGGTGTGGGGTGCCGTCGCGGCCGCGGTCGCCGGGTTGCTCGCGGTCGTCGGCAAGCCGTACTACCGTATCCGCGAGATCCTCACCGACGACCGCGCGGGCACCCCGGTCGAGCAGCAGAGCGATCGCGACGCGGTGGCCAACGGGCACGTGCTCCGGCTCCTGCTCGAGACCGCTGGCCGGGAGCAAGGCGAACAGCCGGTGCTCCCCGCCGTGACGCCGCTTTCCGAATTCGAGCCGCTGACTTTCACCGACGAAAGCCTGCGGTCCGGCGCATGGGCAGCGGAACTCCGGGAGAGGCTGGACGCCCTCGACCGGGCTGTCGAGAACGAACTGGGGCACTGGGGTTTCCGCCCGACGCTGGAGCGCCGCCAAGCCTTGCTGCGCGACGAACTGCCCCGCCTTTCCGCGAGGGCACGGGCGCAGCTGGCCAAGTACGAAGGCAGCGAGCACGGGTTCCTCGCCAACCATCTGGACGCGACGCTGCGGGAGTACTTGCGCACCGGCGAGGGAGACTTCGCCACGCACGTCAAGGAGGTTCTGCGGCAGCACGAAACCGCCGACGCGGACCTGCTCCGCGGGCTGATTTCCGTTGTGCGGCGGCACGAAGGAAACCTCGCCGCGCGGCTGGGAGAGCTGGTCCGGGAACACGGCCGCGGCCAACTGGCCGACCGGGTGGCGGAACTGCTGGACTCGCGCCCCCGGGACGAGGAAATCGCCGCACACGTCAACCTCCTCGTGCACTGGCACGGCACCAGCGGCGACGGCCAGCTCGCCCGGCAAGTCCGCGACCTGCTGCGCCAGCCGGAGCGGCTCCCCGGCGAACTGCGCCGGCTCCTGCTCCCGTTCGAGCACGAACGCACGCGAGCCGCCCGGCTCGCCGTGGCCGCGATCCGGGATCTCAACGAACTCCTCGACGAGTACCAGGCCGCCAGCGACCCGATGCGCTTCACCCGCCTCGAACCCCCGGCCGCCGAGCTGCCCGAACCGGATTACCGAAGCCCGGGCCAACTGCTCGCCGACGATCTCGCGAACCGGCCGGACCCAGTCCGAACGGTGCTGGGACTGCGCTTCCTCGCCGACGTCGTGCCCGAAGGCTGGGCGACGCGGGCCCGGACCTGGAGCGCCGAACAGCTCGCCGAGGCCAGGAAGGCGGTGGAACTGGCGATTTGGTCCGGGAAGAAAAACGGAAGCTACACGCTGCCCGCGGTCACCGCCGACACCGCGCCCGCCGCCGTGCTCGAAGCGTTGCTGCGCGAAGAAGTCCCGCTGCTGCGGGAAGTCAACCCGAACTACCGCGCGGCCCGGCTCGACCGCTACCGGTACCGGTCGAACTGCGTCTCCGCCACGAGCGCGCTCTTCCACCGGATGGCGGGCTGGGACACCACCGCCGTGCCCGCCGGGCCGGAGCCGGAAACGCTGGCCGCGCTCTGGCAGCGGCTCGGCGGGACGTGGGAAGCGCACGGCAGCGAGTACGACCGGCTCATCGCCGCGATCACCGGGCGCAAGGGGCTCGTGGCCGCGGTCGCCGTCCGTTCGCTCGGCGACGACGGCACGATCGCCCGGCACGTGAGCGCGGTGATCGTCAGCGAGCGGACCGGCGTGCCGGTCTTCGCCGACCCGATGACCGGATCCGCCACGAAGCTGCCCGCCCGGCCGCTGGAGATCCATCTGCTCCCGGTCGATCTCGCCGCGCTGCGGTCGACGGAGCCGGTCGCACTGCCGCCCGCCGGGCTCGACCGGGTCCGGCCGGAAGAGCGGACCGAGGGCTACCACGGGAAACGGCTGCGCGCGGTTTACGACGTGCTGCGGCAATCACCGCAGTTCGCGGGGAAGAACCTCCCGCCGCTGCCCGCCGAACAGCAGAGCCCGCCGGTTCATCTCCTGACGCACCCGGTGTTCCAGCTCTGGCGGCGCTCGCCGCTCGCGAGGGCGACCCGGACGCACTCCCTCCCCGCGATCGACGCCGGCACCGTGTCGAAGTCGCAGGCGGCCCGCTTCGTGCGGGAGGCACAGCCCGGCTACGACCGGCCGGACCCGAACGCCTACGGCGCCGCGTGGCATCCCGACGGGCGGGTGGACCAGGGCTATCTGGCGTACTGGTTCGGCGGGTTCTGGTTCCACAGCCACGATTCCTACGACAGCGTGATCATCGCGATGGCCGAACGGCCGCTCGAAGCCAGGGCTTTGCTGCACATCGTCACGACAGACCGCTATGACAACGAATACCACCAGCTCGGCTGGGTCGCCCACGGCCGCTACGGCATCGCGTTCTTCGACCGGTTGGAAGGCAAACTGCTGCGCCTGCCCGAATATCCGGCCCGGCTGGCCCTGCTGCCGTTCACCGACGCCTTCCTGCCTTGGCCGGACGCGCCGCCGGAGTACCAGCCCGCGGCGGGCAAGCTGTATGTGCCGGACACTCCGGCACCGAGCCCGGGCGTCGACCTGCGGCGTCCGTACCAGGAACCGTCCGCGCCCGGTCCCATGTGGACACCGAGGCATCAGGGCCCCGATTCCGGTGTGGACGAAGGACGCGGCGTCAAATTCTCGACTCCCGGGCCGCGCCGCGCGCTCCGGCCGCCGATGCGCCAGGCACCGCATCCCGCCGGACCCCCGTCGGACGCGGCGAAACCGGCGCGCTACGGCCCGTACCACCGGCTGGAAAGCCGCAGCCAGTCCCCGGAAACGGCGAAGCTGATCGAGGAGTCGAACGAGGTCTGGGGCAGGACGCCCCGGCACGGCAGCAATCCGGCGGTACAGGCGTGGAACGGACCGCTGCCGTCGGACCGGCGCGGGGTCGAGTTCTACACCGACGTCAAGCCGCTCTTCCACGGTGCCAAGTCCGGCCTGCGGGAATGGCGGGCGGCACAGGGCATCCGAGTGGACGACGAGTTCGCGAAGCTGGATGTCGTGGTCACCAAGAACACCCAGGTCGAGGCCACCCCGGAACCGGTGGAGAACGTCATTCTCGCCGAGGCGGTGGCGGAGGTCGAGGCCCGCGGTCCGGAGGCGATCCTGCGCGAGGACGCTCTCGCCGCGCCGCCCCGGCCGCTCGAACCGACTCCGGCCCAGGCCCAGACGCTCGACCAGATCCGCGCGAACGCGAGCGATCCCGTGCCGGCAAGGCCGCCCGTCGCCGATCTCGCCCAGTGGCTGGCCTCCGAAACCGGCGGGACCGCCGGCCCCGGCTCCGTCCGGTTCGACCGGGTGTCCTGGATCTACCAGGCGCTGGAGGTCCTGCGGCGGGACGGACCGGCCCGGATCACCGGCGTCGAGGACGGATTCGCCGCTCCCGACGCCACCGGACACCGCGAGATCCGGATTTCCCTCCGTCTGCCCGACGGACGCCCGGCCGAACTACGGCTCGGGCTGACCTCGATCGACGAGGTGGCCGGGACCGCGCGTGCGCTGGGCAATTTCGCCCGTGCCGTCGAGGAAACCCAGCCGAGAACCCCGCATGACGAGGCCGTCGCGGCAGTCCTGCGCCGACGGCAGCGTGAACTCTTCGACGAAGCCCTGCGCCGAGGCCTCCCCTCACCGCCTGCCAGCTTGGAGTCCTTTATGGACCCGGACGAAGCCATGCTGACCGCAGCCGAGATAGTCAGCCACATCGAGTTCGGCGACAATCTCGCCAGCGCCAACGAAACCCACTGGCTTACCTACGCCGACGGTTCGCAAGCCATCTACAAGCCCGCCTCGGGCGAATCCCGCTCGCTGGCCGTGCCGATCCCCCATGGCGGGCAAGGCTTCCGGGAGAACGCGATGTACCGGCTGGCCCGAGCAGCGGGGTCGAACGTCGTGCCGGTCACCGCACACATCGACGGCCCGTGCGGCCCCGGTTCCGCGCAACGGCGGATCGAGGGCCTCTCCCCCGCGCTGGACGTCTCGTCCTACCCGCTCGCGCAACAGCAGGAAATGGCGTACCTCGGTTATGTCGGGGCCAGCTCCGACTGCAAGGCACTGTCGAAGGACGGTCAGGTCGTCGCGATCGACAACGGACAGAATTTCCCGGACTACGCCGACGATCTCATCGGAATCAACTCGCCGTTTGTCGCGGCCTGGCTGAACCGGCCGCTCGACGCCGAGGTGCTGGCCCGCATCCGGGCGATCGATCCCGGCTGGCTGGTGCGGATGCTCCGCGCCAGCGGGATGAGCGAGTACGCCGCCGACGAAGCCCGCGACCGCCACGAAGAAGTCCAGCGACTCGGCCGCATCGGCGGACAACAATGGACCGGCCGCATCTGGAACGGCCGCGACGGACTGGCGAGGGACTACCGATGACACAAGAAGGAGCAGCGTTGGAAGCCTCGGAAGCCGCGGCGAAGGTCGACCACTGGCTCCGCACCGGCACACCGGTCGACCTGACCACCGGCGAGCACGCCGTGCGCGTGGACCGCGAGCACGTGGTCCGCGTGCCCGAGGGCTGGTACGTCCCCTACGACTCGGCCCGTGCCCTGGACACCGGCGACTGGCTGGCGTCCCTGGTCCCGCAGCCCGCGCTCGTGGTGCGCGAGGACGGCGCGCTCCGGCAGCCCGACCTCAGCCCGGAGGGGCGGCTGCCGAGTTCGCCGGTCGCGGCGGGCGGCGAGAGCGACTGGCGCGAAGTCCTGGAGCCCGAGTTCGAACGCAGCGGCGTCGCCTACCTCGGCGTGCCGCTGGAAGCCGTCCTCGCCTGGCGCGAATACGTCGACGGCGCGCCGACCGGCGAGATCCGGATCAACCCCGAATACCGGCAGGGCCCGGAACGGCTCGGGTACCCGCCCGCGGACACGCCGCTGGAGTACCTGCTCGGCTGCGCGGGAACCGGCCGCTACGACCGGTCCCGTTACCTGGCCGGGCTGCTCAACGCCGAGGTGCTCGTGCCGCTCGACCCCGACCGCGGGCTGCCGCTGGAGCAGCAGTGGGAGGACGAACGGACGATCCTGCGCGTGTACAGCTCCCGACGCAGGCTGCCGGTCGGCACGGCGCAGTGGCTCCGCGCCGACGTCCTGTCCATCCTCGAAGACTTCCCCGGCGCCGGCCTGCTGATCAACCCGGGATCGTTCCCCTCCGACCGGCTCGCCGCCGCGGAATTGGCTCAGGCGCGCAGCGAGTGGCCGCAGTTGCGACCGGCTCCGAGGGTCGTTGAGGTCTCACCGGAGCACTCGGTGCGGGTGGCCGAGACTGCCCGGCTGGTCGGCGAGCGATTCGGGCTGGCGCAGCCGCTCGCCGGATTGCCCGAGGCGGTGGCGAAAGCCCGCGCGGCCGGGTTCGAACTGTCCGAAGTGGAGTGTGAACGGTTCGTCGCCGGCCGGGCTTGGGAGCGGCACAACGGCGTGGGTCCCGGCGACCTCGAGGCACCGCCGGGACCGGAATGGCCCGAAGACCTCGCTGCCAACGGGCTGACGGCCGGTTACGACTCTCTCGGCCGCGTTCGCCCGCACGCCACGGGTTCGGGCAAGTTCTTCCGGCAGGACGCGGACGGCGTCGGCTTCCAGTGGCATCGCGTCGCCGGAGCGTTCGTCGGGTTCGCGCTCGGGGAATCGCTCGGACTGGCCGCGGACCGGTCGCCCGTCGCCGAGTTCGACGGGGAACTAGAGCGAATCGGCCCGCTTACCACGCAGTTGCTGTTCCACACTGACGGTCTCCTGCGGGGACTGCCTGACTTGCGCGAGACCGGTGCTCGTGCGCAACGTCGTTGGCAGGACGCGAAAACCGAGGACGGCTGGCTGACGCGGGTCGAGGCATTGCGTTCCCGGGTGCCCGCCGAGCCGGATGACGTCAGCTTCCTCGTCCCGGGCCTGGCCGCCGCGCTGTGCGGAGGCGGTCCGGACACCGACGAACGCACTGCGGCGGAAGCGGGCCGTCTGCTCGCCGCGGGCGCAGGTGCCGACGAGCCTGCCGCCGACGCGGCCGCGGCGGTCGCCGAACTGTTCGCCCGGCTGTTCCGGCGCGCCGACCCGGTCTTGCCGCCGCATGTGCACGTCGAACAGATGCTGGCCTCCGGGTCGGTGTCCGGCGCGGTCGCCGAGGCCCTGACGAGCGCCGCCCGGGCGCGGGTCGAGCTGATTCGCGCCGACCACGAGGAACTGGACGCGCTCGGCTCCGGGCACACCGCCGCGGACGCAGTCGGCCGGAGCATGACAGCTG
Source organism: Amycolatopsis sp. NPDC004079 (assembly GCF_040610415.1). Classification (NCBI taxonomy): domain Bacteria; kingdom Bacillati; phylum Actinomycetota; class Actinomycetes; order Pseudonocardiales; family Pseudonocardiaceae; genus Amycolatopsis; species Amycolatopsis sp. NPDC004079. The sequence continues at coordinate 330,934 of NZ_JBEXMH010000001.1, forward strand.
TCTTCCGCCGATTCTTCGACCCGCGCTGGACGCTGATGTCGGCGATCCGCCACTCCGGCCGCAGCGCGATCACCGGTGCCCTGGCCGGTGCGGCACTCGGCGCGCGGTACGGGATGCCCGGGCTGCCCGCCGAGTGGCTGGACCGGCTTGAGTCGCGCGACCTGGTGGAGACCGTCGCGGGTGATGCGTTCTGGTATTTCTCCGCGCATCCGCCGCAGGCAGATTCCCGGTACGCGGCGCAGTGGGCGGAGCGCTATCCGAGAGAGACCCGCTGAACCAGTGCCCCCGTCAGTGGCCGTTCAACCAGTCAGCGAGGTCCTCCGCCTCCGACTGGTCGGTCAACCCGGTGATTTCCGCCTTGCCGTCGGGGATAGCCGCCACGATGGCGGGTGCGACCAGGACCCGCGTGCCCACCACGATCGCGATGGACTTGCCGACGTTCTTCGCGGTCAGTTCCGCCCACTTGGCGGAAGCTTCCGGGGTGAACGTCATCCGGACCGTGAAGACGGCGTTCCCCGGCGCGTCGCTCAGGCCCGCCGACTTGACCGCCGAGCCGTCGAGCTCCGCCGGGCCGAGCAGGTAGCGGGTACCGCTCGACCGGCCGCAGGTCACCAGCGGCAGAGCAGGGTCGTCCTCGCCGGTCAGCGGGTCGGGACGGCCCAGTCCGCAGTCGAAGCTCTCCAGCGTCCGCTGCTGCACGGCGGGGTCGGTGCTCTGCCGGTCCCGTTCGCTCGACGGCGGGTCGGTGGCCGCGTTCTCCGCCGAAGCGAGGACGGGCCGGAACCGCAGGCCCTTCTCCAGACCGGCCGCTCGCACCAGATCGATGAACGAACGAGCGCCCGCGGACGAACTGGCACCGGCCTCGTCAACGGGCTGCGGGCCCGACCCGCATCCCGCCAGTGCGAGAAGCGCGATCCCGAGCACCGCCAGCCGCGAAATCCGCTGTCTGGCACGACGTTCCGGCATGACAACCCCCCCAGGCTCCATGATCGTTGCCGCGCCAGCATAGGCTTTTCACCCGGACACGGTGGGCCGCATCGCCGAGGCGGGGTCGAGACCGGGTCCTTCCGGCAGCCGGGCCACGAGTCCGCCGGGCAGCCGCACCGGCGCGGCGGACGGGTAGCCGAGTGTCTTCGCCACGTCCGGCTTTGCCAGCGGATAGCGGCGGCCCAGGTCGGTGACCAGAGTCAGCGTGCCGGACGCGGCCTGCGCGGACGGCATCGCCTCGACCAGCACCGCCGAGCCCGGCGGCACGTAGACGCGATCGGCCAGCGGAGTGCCCGCGGCAGACCGGCCCGCGGTGGACAGCAGCTGGGTTTCCGGAGGCAGTTCCGGACTGACGATCAGCTGCGGCGCGTTCGCACCGGGCGCGTAGACCGCGCACAGCGTGGCGTCCTGATCGGACAACCGGGCGAGCTGCGGGCGAGCGATCGGGGCGGCGTCCGCGGTAGCGGGGACCGGGTCCAGCTGTCGAGCTGCGGCTGCCTCGGCCGGGGCGAGCGGAAGCGCGTGGGGCTGTGCACCGGAGTAGGCGGCGCGTGCCAACTGAGCGTCGGCCAGCTCGATTTGGTACTGCAGTTCGGTTATCGGGCGAAGCGCGTCCGGCTCGGCGGCGTAGTACTGCTGCCCGCCGCCCGCGGTGTGCACGACCAGCAGCGAGCCAGTCAGGACGTCGGATCGCCCAGGCACGGCCGTGGACGGACGGCCCGCCTGCGCAGTCGGGAGCGGCCCGATCGGCGCGCCTTCAGGCACGACGTCCAGCCAGGCCTGGCCCGCCCGAGCCCACGACGCGGCGGTCAGCGCGAGCCCGGTGCCGACCGTGCCGTACTCGGTGATCTTGTGCCGGTAGCCGTGCCAGAGCAGGTAGCGGTCCCCCGTCGACACGAGCTGCACCGGCAGCGCGGCGTCCGACAGGCCGGTTCCGCCGCCCGGTTCGGCCCCGGCCAGCAGGACGGATTCCTGGATCGCGCTCCCCGCCGTGTCGCGAGCGGGAGTCGAGCACAGCGACCACGATCCGGTCCGCAGCCGATCCGGGCCGGGCAGCGCGTCGGGCGCGTCCGGGATCCCGATCCGCGGCCCGCGCGGCACTCCGGCCAGCGAATTCCCGGACACAGTCTCGGTCGCCGCGTGCTGCCCGAGCGCCAGCAGGGCGGAGGTGTAGTTCGCGACCGGGTACAGCCTGCCGTTCTGGAAGACGTAGCGCGTGCCGGTCTCCTTCTCCACGATCACCGCGGCCTGGCCGCGCCAGGAATCGTTGCCGCCGGGCACGATCATCCCGTAGACGCCGACGCAGGCCAGCGACACGATCGCCAGCGCGAGCCCGGCGAACGCCGCCGCACCGGAGCGGCGGAAGGGCGGCTGTTCGGGGTCGGTCTCCCGGGTGACCAGCGCGGAAATCGCGCGCTGGACAAGGAATTGGTAAGCCTGGAGCTGATCGCGTTTCGACGCCACGGCCCTCAGCCCCCCAATCCGCGCACGTAGCCGTACAGCCCGAGCACCCAGCACGCGATCGGCACCAGCGAGCACACCAGGAGGATTTCGGAGTACTCCGCGAACCGGCCGAGATACGGGTTCGACGCGCGGGTGCTGAACAGGAGCCCCGCCGCGACGACGGCCGCCGCGACCACGAGCAGGATCGCCCCGGAGGACACCAGCGGCATCGCCCCGGAGCCCAACCCGGTCGCCAGGGCCGCGGCTCCGACCATTCCTGTTGCCAGCAAAGGGATCCGCTGTCGCAGCGTCGGATACAGCCTGGCCCGCACCAGGAATCCGGCGGAGACCACCGCGACCATCGTGACCGAAGCGGCACTGCCCTCATGCACGAGCAGCATTTCGCAGCAGACCACCACTGCGGCCGCGCCCGCCAGCATGCCGGTGAGCAGGCCGTCCGCGCGGGCCACCGCAGCGTGCACGCGGTCGATCGGCGGCTGCGGATCGTCCCGGACCAGGTCAGCGGTCGATCGCGGCAGCACCGGCATCGGCACCTTGCCGAGTCGCAGCGCGAGCGGTGCGAACACAATGGACAGTGCCAGCAGTCCGGCGGCGAGTGCGGCCGCTGCCTGGTACGCCGCGAAATCGCCGCTCGCGCCGACGAAACCGCCGATCAAGGCGAAGAATCCGGCGGTGGCCGCACCCGCGAACCACGGTTGCGCCGCGGCGACCCCGAGGTAGCCCGCCACGGCCGCCAGCGCCAGCGTGACCCCCGCGAGCATCACCTGTCCCGGCGCGAGGTCGGTCAACGCGTGCGTCCCGGCGGGCAGCAATCCGCCGCCGAGGAACGCGAATGGCAAGGCGACGGCGGCGAGCACCGCGCCCGCCCCGGCGTCTCCGGCCGCCCGGGCGAGAACGACGCCCGCGACCAGCAGCAGTCCAGCGACCGCGAGCGCCCACATCGCCGGACCGGTCCACGGCGCACCGGCGCGCAGCACGGTGACCAGTCCTAACAGGACAGTCGCGCCGCCCGCGGCCAGTCCCGCCGTACGCGTGTGCCGCGGCCCCCACGCCCGGCCGAGCCCGGTCGCACCGGTCGCGATCGCGTCGACCACGTCGTCGTACTCCGGCTCCGGCCAGTCGGCCCTGGCCGGCAGCAGATGCAGCACCTCGCCGTCGCGCACACGGTGCCCCGCGAGCGTGCGGCCGAGGTCGAACCGCGCCCCGTCGGGACGGCGCAGCTGCCAGCCGCCGCCTGCCGCACCGTCGTCGGCCAGCCCCTCGCCCGCGCGGGCGAGCAGGCCCGGCAGCAGCTCCGCGACACTCGCGTGCTCGGGAAGCGCCATGTCGATCCGTCGTTTCGGGGCGGCGATCGTGACTCTGATCAAGCCGGCTGTCTGCATGCGCTCACCTTCTCCCGGGAACTGCCGCCGCGGGGTGCCGAGGCAGGAACCTGCCGCCGACCCGGGCGGCACACTGTATGTCTACAAAGGACTTTCAGACACGGCAATACCCTTGCCCCATCGGTGTTTCCGGGGCAAGGGCAGGCCAAGGGTCGCCGTCAGGCACACACTCCGCGAAGGGCGGTTTCGAGCCGGGCGGCGAAGTCCAGGACGGTGTCCGCGCGCAGCTGCCAGCCAGACGAGACCACGCGGTGCAGCGTGCGCACCACCAGTACCGCGCCGTCCGCACCCGGGGTGATCATCAGCAGGCGATCGACGTCCCAGCTCTGGTGGGCAGTGCCGCTCGGGAGCGTTTTCGTCTGGCCCGCGCGGGTGCTCGACAGGCGGTTGGCGGCTTCGAGCAGGCCCGCGTCGGCGTTCAGCCGGTCCGCGACCGCCGGGTCGCCCTCGAACGGGGCGAGTCCCCGGCCACCGGGCGCGCTCAGCGACACCCGGACCGGGCTCGGCAGGCGCAGCGGCACCGCGTAGACCAACGCGCCCAAGCCGAGCGCCCGACGCACCGCGGTGCGGCCGCTCATGACCGCGGCGCGGAGTTCGAACGGGCGGGGCTGCTGAGCGTCGAGGTAGACGAAGCAGTCGGTCGGCGCGGGCATGCCGCTGAAGCGTTCGCGCGGCGGCAGAAGACTGCCTGCCGGGACGCCGGTGCTGTTGCCCGGCAAGGTCATCGCCGCCGGAGCGGCGGCGAGGCCGAGTTCCTTCCGCACGGTCGCGGCGACGTCGGCGGTGACCGTGGCGGGTTCGGCGCGACGGCCGGTCCACAAGGCGGCGGACATCGGAATTCCCCCTTCGGTTTTCAGGCCGTGCGCGCGGAGCCGCTCAACTCGGCGAAACGCGCTGAAGCGGCTTGCAATTCGGACTGGAAGCGGCCCGGCCGCAGCTGCGCGAGTTCCTGCCAGCTGTCCACCGCCGCGCGCGCCTTGGCCAGCGCGTCCTGTCCGCGGGCGGCCAGCGCGTCGCGCTCGGCGTCGAACTGCTGCGCCTGCCGGAGGACGGCCTGCGAGCGGTCCTCGACCGGAGCCGGAGCGGCGGCTTCCGTGCGGGCGACGCGGCGCTTGCGGATCGTCATGCTCAGCCAGCCGACGCCGAAGATGATCAGGCCGGTGAGGATCGGCTTGGCGAGAATGTGCCAGATATCCATGGGTCGTTCCTTGTCCGTTCCAGGCGGCGCCGGGCCGCCGAAGCTGTGGTGACGGGACCGAAACTAGGTCGCGGCGGATGAGGTTTCGATGACACGCGCACGCGAGGCAGGAACCTGCCCGGGCGTTGCGCCGGACGGGCCCGCACAGGGGAGAATGGCAGCCATGAGCATCGGGGTGGGCGAGGAGCGGCTGCTCGCCGAGGGACCGGTCGCCAAGGTCTACGCGGGCCGGCTGGCGGGCGAGGACGTGGCGGTCAAGGTGTTCGACGGCGTCCTCGACCGCGACACGGCGGCCCGGTTCGACCGGGAACGCAAGGCACTCGCCGCCGTGCGCGGCGAACGGGCGATCCTGCCCGCCGACGAGGTCGGCGAGCTGTCGGGCGGCCGTCTCGGCGTGCGGATGGAGCTGTGCCAGCGGTCGCTGGCGCACCTGCTCGACGGACAGCTGCCGGTGCGCGACGTCCTCGCCGTCGGCTGGACCGTCTCGGCCGCACTGGCCGCGGCGCATCAGGTGGGCGTCGTGCACGGCGGGGTGACGCCGCACAACGTGCTGCTGCGCCGTTCGGGGGAACTCGCCCTCGCCGATTTCGGGCTGGCCTTGCGCCGCCGCTTCCCCCGCGATCCGCTGCACGCGGTGGACTACGCCGCCCCGGAAACGCTGCGGGACGACGCCCTCTCCGAGGCGAGCGACCTGTACGGCCTCGGCGCGGTGCTCTACACGGCGCTGACTGGTTCGTCGCCGTTCCCGCGCCACACCGGACAGCAGCGGGCCGAACGGATCCTGCAGGTGTTCCGTGATCCCGTGCCGCCGATCCGGGTGCCCGGGGCCCCGCCCGCGCTGGCCGACCTGATCGGGCGGCTGCTGGCCAAGGACCCGGCGGACCGGCCGCAGGACCCCGCCGCGGTGGCGGAGACGCTGGAGCGGCTGTACCAGGCGAGCGCGGCCCCGGCCGAGGTGGAATTCGACGATTTCGCGGGGCATGGGCAGCAGGTCGGTTTCGGCGGGATGGCATCGCAGCCGGGCGGGTTCGGCGGGGTGCCGCAGCCGGGAGGATGGCCTGGTGCCGCGCCTCAGGCGGGCGGTTTCGCCGCGGCCCAGCCTGGAGGTTGGCCCGGCTCAGGCCAGCAGGCCGGGAATTTCGCCGCTCTTCAGCAACCCGGCAGTTCGGGTGGCGCGGCACAGCGACCCGGCGGCTGGCCCGTCCCCGCTCAACAGCCCGGCAGCGACGCAGCACTCCACCAGCAGCCCGGCGGTTCGGGCAGCGCAGCACAGCAACCCGGCGAGTGGCCCGTCCCTGCCGAGCAGACAGGCAGCTTCGCCGCACTCCACCAGCGGCCCGGCGGCCAGCAAAGCCCCCCGCCGCAGGTGCCCGGAATCGGCCAAGCGCCACCGCAGCCAGACGGCGGTCCCATCGCCGCACCGCACCAAGCCGCCGACTCGCCAGGCCCCGCCCCACTGCCGGGCGGCTTCACCACATCCCAGCACCAACCCGGCGGCGCGGGTGGCTCTCCGCAGCAGATCGCGGGCTTCTCCGGCGCACCGCACCAACCCGCCGACTCCCCCAACTTCGCCGCACCCCAACACCAACCCGGCAGCCCGGTCAGCGCGCCACAGCAGCCCGGCAGCTTCTCCAACGCACCACACCAACCCGCCAGCTCACCCAACTTAGCCGTGCCCCAGCACCAACCCGGCGGCTCGGGCAGCGCGCCACAGCAACCCGCCAGCTCCCCCAGCCTCGCCGCGCCCCAACAACCCAACGGCCTGGGCGGCGTTCCTCAGCACCCCACCAACGTCTCCGGCCCAACCGCCCCCGGCCGGACGCTCCTGCATACCTTCGACGACACCAAAGAACCCCGCCGCGCCAAGAAGCTGCCCGGCATCGCCTGGTGGCCCGCCCTCGCCGCCGGGCTGGTCGCGGCCGTCGGCGCGCTGATCGCGGTGCCGATGCTCACCTCAAAACAAGACCCCCGGCCCGCGCTCCCGCTCGCGACCGCGCCGTCGTCCGGGCAGCTGCCGCCTGCCGAGCGGGTCCCGGCGCCGGATGTGCATCTCGCCCTCGCCGCACCGGCCGATCTCGGCACTCAGATCAAGCTTTCCTGGACTGCCGAGGGGAATCTGGACTTCGCGGTCGTCGTGGGGGCCGAGCGCATCGCGCCGATGGTCCTCACCGCCCACCGCAATCGGGCGATGTCGGTTCCCGTCGACCCGGCGCGCAAGTACTGCTTCCAGATCCGCGCGACGGACGGCAGCCACGTCTACGAAACCCCTCCGGTCCCGATCCGCGGCGCGGTCTGCACCTCCTGACCGCACTGTCCTAAGCAGACCGCCGGAACAACGAACGCGGGTCGAAAACCGCACGCACCCGGCTCAGCAAGGGACGTCCGGCCAGCGCCCGCCGCAGTTCCCGGATCTCCATCCACGCCACCCCCACCGCACTCTCCGACGGCGGGAACCGCGACCACAGCGCGGAATCCATCACGCCGGACAGCCGCAGCACCGGATCGCGCACCCGCTCCCCCAGCGCCGACCCGGCCGATTCCGCCAGGTCCCGGGGCGTCATGCCGACTCGATAAACGACTCCGTGGGCGCGCAGCCGATCCCGAGCCTCCGCCCAGGCACCGAAAATCGCGTCTTTGCCCAGGCGACGGCGTCGGCGTCTCGTCCGGAGAAGCTTCGCCAGCGGCACGGCGACCAGCCCGCACAGCATCAGCCCGGGTACGACCGCCGCGGCGATCCACCACGGCCAGCCAGCGGATCCGGAGACGAACGAGGCGGCTTCCGGCTTGCTGTCCGGCGGCGCCACCGGCGGCTGGAGTTTTTCCAGCGGCGGCAGCTGCGACTGCGCCCGTCCCGCCGCACCCGCCAGCCCGGACGACTTGGCGGACGTGGCCGCAGACTTCGTCGGGTCCAGCGGCACCCAGCCCACCCCGGCGACCGCCACCTCCGGCCACGCCAGCGCGTCGCCGCCGTGCACGACGTGCTCACCGGCCGTGTCCGCGCCGCGGTAGCCGACCACGAGCCGGGCGGGGATGCCGGTGATCCGGGCCAGCGCGACGTACGCGGCGGCGAACTGTTCGCTCGTCCCCCGTTTCGAGACGGTCAGGAACTGCCGCAGCTGCGGCCAGGACGCCCCGGTCGGCAGATCGTCGCCGACCGCGAGCTGGTAGTTCTGCTGGAGAAATCGCTGCAGCTGCAACGCGGACTGGAACGTCGGACGGAGACCGTGCACCGCTGTCCAGGCAAGCCTGGCGACGTCGTCGGGCACTGCGCCGACACCGCCGAGCCCGCCCGGCGCTTGCGCATCGACCGATGCGGTGGCGAGGTACTGAGCGTCCGCCTCCGGCGCCGACCAGGTCATCCGGTAGTCGGTCTGCCCGCCCGGCGAAGCAGAAAGCAGCACGCCCGCGCCGGGGTCCACCAGCGGCGCGGCGCCGATCACGCTGGTCAAGCCCGGCTGGCTGGGCAGCCACGGACCGGACAACGGCGGCACGCTCAGCTCCGCCGAGACCTCCGGCGCGCCGGGAACGCCGTCGAGACTCTGGCCGAGCCGGCGCAGTTTCGGTTCGGCCGACCAGTTCGCCCCGTCGAACCCGTTCAGCACGACCAGCCGCCACCGGTCGACCGGAGCGGTGCTGCGGTAGCTGAACACCGGGCGCGCCGGATCGGCCAGCTGCCCGGCGATCTCGTCGAGCGGGTTGCTGACCGGGGTTTGCGGGGGCGGCACCGGATGGCCGTCGGCGAGCCGGAACGGCGCCCGTCCCGCCGGGTCGAGCCCGCCGAACACGACTGCTCCAGCGGCGATCCCGACCACCAGCGGCAGCACCGCCAACGCAGCCGCACCGGATGGCCGACGCAGCCGCAGAGAACCGCCGCCGGGCCGCGACGCCCACAGCAACAGCCCAGCTGGCGCGAAATAGGCGACGGCGGCGTACAGCGCGGTGAACCCGCTCAGGGCCTGATACGCCTGCGCCAGACCCGCCACGGCCAGGCTTGGCAGCAGCGCCACGAGCGGCATTCGCAGACGCAGCACCAGTTCCAGCCCGAGCACGACGGCCAGCAGCACCGCCAGCGGCACGAACAGCAGCTGTCCGGCGTCCGGCCGCGCGGGCCAGGTCGATTGCAGGGTCTGCAGCCAGCTCTCGGTCAGCCCGTGGCTCAATCCCCGCAGCGAGGCACTCGTGGGCAATCCGGAGACGGTGGTCGAAAACAGCGTGGTCTCAACGATTCCGAGCAATCCGGCGACTAGCACGAGCAGCGGACGCCACGCCGTCAGGCGCGGCAGGCGAAGGCACAGCTCGGCAATCGCGTAGCCGAGCAGCACGACCACGAGCACCGGCAACAACAACGCCGACAACCCGAAAACCGGCGCGAACAACAGCCCGGCCACCGTGGTGGAGCCGAGCAGTCCGGTCACCGCCAACCGCGCGTTCACCCTTCGCCCCGGGCATTCCACTTCGCCGCCGCGTCCGCCGCATCCACCGCGTCGATCGAACCGGCGCGCACGCCCGGCTCGCGAACACCCAGCCGGACCACAGTGTCCGGCCGCCAGCGCAGCGCCGCCCCGAGATCGGCCTCCGGCCCGGTGACCACGACCAGCGCCCCGCCCGGCCGCGCGCCAGCCAGCCGCGCCGCGGGCAGCAGCAGCGAATCGTCCGAATCTTGCGTAGCCAGACACAGTTCGTCCAACAGCAAGCGAGCCGTCGGAACCCCGCTCCCCACTGGGGTTTCGAGCCCGGACGACGTCAGCAACCGGCAGTGCTGGCCCGCCGTCGCGGACGCGTACAGCAGCGACGCCACGACTTCGACGGCTTCCTCGAACACCTCCGGCCGCATCGCCGCCGACCGGGTGTCCAGCACCGCGGTCAGCCGCGATTGCGCCGGATCGGCGTAGTCGCGCACCATCAATCGCCCGGTTCGCGCGCTGGCTTTCCAGTGCAGGTGCCGGACTTCGTCGCCGAGCATGTACTCGCGCACGGCCAGCAAATCCGCGGAACCGCGCAGCGGCGGATCGGTGATCGGGCCGTCGTGGTGGTGGCGCGGATGTCCCGCGGCGGCCGGGCGCATCGGGTTCAGCCGCGGGTACACCCACAGGCACGCGGCCGCGCCCAGCGTCCGGTCGGCGCGCGCGAACCCGAACGGATCCGACCGGTGCAGCACCAGCGGACCGACCTCGAGCCTGCCGCGCACGGTGGTCGGAAGCTCGTAGTGGTAGGTCGCCGCGGCGCCGGGCGCGAGCGCGCGGACCTGCACCTCGCGGACGTCCGCGCCGACGCAATCCTGCGCGGAGAACCCGCCGTGCCGTCGCTCGCTTTCGTTGCGCACCGTCAAAGTCGCCAGTGCCGGACGGCCGCGTTCGATGCGTTCCGGGTGGACAGACCGCGAGACCTCGGCCTTCGGCCGGGCCCGGGTCACGAGCACCGCGGCGAGCACGGCGCCGGCCACGATCCCGGCGAGCACGCGCAGCAGCGGATATCCGGCCAGTTCGCCGAGCCCGTAGCCCAGCACAGCACCGGCGAGCGCCGCGATTCCGCGGCGGGTGAGCCGCACGCCTCAGCGCCCGGGCGCGGCCGTCGGGGCGGCGGTGTCGGCGAGCAGTTCGGCCACGACGTCCTCGGGCCGCCGCTGGTTCAATTCGGCGTCGGGGGTCAGCACCAGCCGGTGGCACAGCACCGGAAGCGCCACGTCCTTCACGTCGTCCGGGGTCACGTAATCGCGGCCGTGCGTGGCCGCGAGGCCCTGTCCGGCACGGATCAGCGCGATGCTGCCGCGCGGGCTCACGCCGTAGCGCACGGCCGGATGGCTGCGGCTCGCCGCGGCGAGGCGGACCGCGTACGACACGACCTCCGGCGCCAGGTACGCCTGCCGCACGCGGGCGATGACCTGCTGCACGTCTTCGATCCGCAGCACCGGCCGCAGCTCGTCGGCGGTGACGCCCGCGCAGTCGCCCATCACGACCATCACTTCCGCGTCGTGGCTCGGGTAGCCGACCGACAACCGCATCAGGAACCGGTCCAGCTGCGCCTCGGGCAGCCGGTAGGTGCCCTCCATCTCGATCGGGTTCTGGGTCGCCACCACCAGGAACGGCCGCGGCACCGGCTGGGTGACCGCGTCGACCGTGACCCGCCGCTCGGCCATCGCCTCCAGCAGCGCCGCCTGCGTTTTCGGGGTGCCGCGGTTGATTTCGTCGGCGAGCACCACGTTCGCGAAGATCCCGCCGGGGTGGAACTGGAACTGCTCGGCGTGCTGGTGGTAGACCATCACGCCGAGGATGTCGCCGGGCAGCAGGTCCGGGGTGAACTGGATGCGGTTCCACCGGCCGCCGACGCTGGCCGCGAGGCACCGCGCGAGCGTGGTCTTCCCGACACCGGGCACGTCCTCGATCAGCAAGTGCCCCTCGGCGAACAGCGCCGCGACCGCCATCCGGACGACGTCCGGGTGGCCGCGCAGCACCGTCTGCACGTTGTCGGCAATGAGGTCGTAGGCCGCTTTCGGCGTGAAGCTCACGTTCGCCCTTCTCATGAAGTGGTCGGAGTGCCGGTCCAGCTGTCGTTCGCCGAACCCGCCGAATTCCGGATCGTAGCCTTGATCGTGATCGCCCCGAACCAAGCCACGTTCGAGATCGTGAGCTGAGTGGTTCCGGAACAGGACTTCGAGGGCGAAGTCGCGCCCATGAACGAGGCCTGGCAGGTGGCCGCGCCGCCGTTGGGGTCCGCGTTGACCGTCACGATCAGCGCGTTCGTGCTGCGCACGCTCGTGATCTTCACCGACGGCGGGCCGGACGCGAGGGTCGCCCGCGCCGAACCGGGGCTGCCGGTCATCTGCCCGCCCGAGCCGTACGAGGTGATCGCGCGGACCGTGAAAGTGATGGTGCCGCTCAAACCTTGGAAACTGGTCGACGTGCCGGACACCGACCGGTCGCCCTGTCCGGACGCGCTCACCGCGTAGTGGTCGAGGTCGGCTCCGTGCAGGTCCGGGGTCGTCCAGCTCACCGATACCGCGCCGTTCGACCCGACGGTCGCGGTGACCTTCGGCGCCTCGGCGGCGCCGCCCGGCACGACCGAGCGGGAACTCGCCGCCGCGCCCCGGCCCGCGGAGTTTTCCGCGGCCACGCTGAAGGAATAGGACTGGCCGTTGGTCAACCCGTCCACGGTGACCCGCGACCGCCCACCGTCCACTGTGGTCGAACCGCCGGACCAGGACACGACATACCGGACCACGCGGGAACCGTTGCCGGGAGCGGACGACCACATCACCGTGGCCGAACCGGTGCCCGCGGTCGCGCGGACGTTGCGCGGTGCACCCGGCGGGGTCGGCTTCGCGACCGGCGGGGGCGGGTTGTCCCGCTGCGCGGGCGGGCCCGGCGGCGCGGGCGGCTGGCTGCTGGGCGTGGTCTCCGGCTGCGAAGGCGGGGTGGGCTTGGGTTGGGTCTTCGCGCTGACGTCCACGTCCGCGGCCACGCCGTCGCCGCCGTCGACGACGACCATGTGCGAGCCGTCGTGGTTGTCGACGTAGATCCGGTGGTCTTGGCCGAGCGACAGCCGCGCTTCGCCGCCGCCGTCGGGCACCGCCTTGCTGCTCTTCAGCGTGCCCTTGCTGTCGTAGGTGCGCACCTCGTGCCGGGCCTGGTCGACCACGGCGACGGTGTGCGAGGTCGCGACCGGGCCCACGTAGTGGCCGCCCTTCTCCAGCGGGACCGACACCGGCCGCGCGACCGGACGGTTCTGCAGCAGGCCGGCGGCGTCGATCAGGTGCAGCTGGCCGTGATCCGGGTCCACGACCGCGAGCCGCCCGTCGACGTCGTCGCTCGCCACCTGCGCGGTCGCGGGCAGCGAAAGGCCGAGGTCAGCCGGTTCGCCGAGCCCGTTCGCGCCGACCGAGCGGAGCACGCTGGCCGTCGTGTCGAGCACGACGGGACGGTCGCCGACGATCGAGAGCGACGCGTCGTGTCCCTGCGGCAGCTGCGCGGGGCAGGTCAGGAGCGTGGCGCCGCGCGGGAGGTCGCAGATCGAGCCGTTGTCGATGCGGTGCACCCAGACCGTGCCGTCGGACGTCGTCACCGGTGCGGACAGCGGGCCGCCGGTCGGCGCGGTGGCCGCCGGGTCGCCGAGGCGCGCGATCTGCCCGGCGTTGCGGTACACGAGGTACGGGCCGCCCGCGACCTCCAGCACGACCGGTTCCTCGGCGGCGGGCGGCGCTTTGCTGCTCTCGACGCCGAGCGTCGACTTGCTGAACTCGGTGATCCGCGTCCGGTCGACGACGTAGCCCGAACGGCCGCCTTGCGCGACCGGGCTGCCCGCCTCCGCGCCGGGGACCGCTGCCTGGGCGTCGACCTGGCCGGTCGCGCCGTCGACGTGCACCGCCGACTGCGACGAGGTGTTGTAGACCCAGTGCCCGGCGTCCGCGAACTGCAGGTCCGTGGGCAGCGACGCGTGCCCGGTGACGGCGATGCCGACCACGGCCAGGGCGGCGACGACGACCGTCCCCAGCCGGAACATGGCGGCGCGCCTCGCGCGCGGCGTTTCTGTGGTCACCGGAGGACCGTAACGGCGTCGGCTACAGCCGGGATACATCCGGAACCCATGCCCGGACGCTAGAGGACGCCGTTGAAATCCTGATTAAACGTGCTGTCACGGAAACCTCAGCTTCTCCCCGCGACCCTGTCCGGGACGTGAGGAGGCTGCCGTGACCCATCCCGGCGAGGCACATCCCGGGCGGCGCGCCAGCGCCCCGGCGCGAGGAGTCCCGGAGCCGACGCCGCTCGCCCGGCCGATCGGCCAGGGCCAGCAGATCCCCGTACCGGCGGATGCCCAGGCAGCGGCCCGCGCTGCGGCACTGGCCGCCTTGACCGCGGCGAGAGCAGCGGCTCCTTCCCCGGTGGCGACCTATGCCCAGCCGTGGCGCCCGGTCGTGACGACACCGCCCCCGACTCCGGTACGCCTTCCGACTGAGCGACGTCGCCGATGGGGCGCGCTGCAGGTTGTCTGCTGGCAACTGGTGCTGGTGGCAGCTGTCCTGGCGATCGGCCGACCGTGGCCGGTGGCGGCCACGATCGGGCTCGGCGCCGTGGCGCTGCTGACCCTGACGTCACTGCGGTACCGCGGTCGCTGGGGCTACGAGTGGCTGTCGCTTTCCCTGGGCTACGCGCTGCGCGACCGGGAACGCGAACTGGCCGACGCTGACGAGACCGGCCGGGCTCTGCTGCGCACGCTGTCGCCGGAAGGTTCCGGACATCCCGGGCAACTCGGCGACGATCCCGTGTTCCTCTTCAGCCGCACGGACGGGATCTCCGCCGTCCTGCGCCCGAACTCGCTTCCGCCGACGCCGATCCCGGGCCCCGAAGCGCTGCTGCCGCCCGCCGAACCTGGCACCGGCTTCGTCGCGCAGGTGCTTTACCACGCGGGCGTCGACCGTCAGCAACCACCTAGGATTTGGCTTGCGCTGCAAGCATTGCGCACCGTCGAGCGGTACGAGCACGATGCGGTGCGCCAAGCGCTGACCAATGCGCTTCGGCGCGTCCAGCGTCGCCTGCGCCGCGACGGCGTGCCGACGACTCCGTTAGGAGAAACTGAATTTCTCGGCTCGATCGCGTCGCTGGCGCACGTCACCGCTGGCCGCACCCGGGTCCGGGAGCAGTGGCGGCTTTGGCACAGCGGCCCGGTGTCCCAGACCGCGTTCCGGCTGGACGGCTGGTCCGCCCTCCCGCCCGCGACGACTCCCCGGCTGATCCACGCGGTGCTGGGCGCGACATCCCAGACCGCGGTGACGCTGTCGCTGACGGCTCGCCGTTTGGTTGGGGTGCCTGAGGTGGTGGCCGTCGTGCGTGTCGCTTCTCCGCACGCGGCGGCGGTCGAGCGGGCGGGCGAGGTGCTGGCTCGGCTTGCCAGGGAATGGGGGCTGCGGCTGGATCGGCTTGAGGGGCGTCAGCATGACGGGTTGACGGCGACCTTGCCGCTGGGGGCGGTTTGCTGAGTCTCGGTTCCGGGGTCAGCTGTGCCACGACCGCCATAACGCCGCGTAAGTGCCTTGTGCCGCAAGAAGATCTTCATGACTCCCGAGTTCCGTGAGCCTCCCGTGCTCCAGCACCGCGACGCGGTCAGCGTCATACGCAGTGTGCAGGCGGTGCGCGATCGCGATCACCGTCCGGCCTTCCAAGACCGCGGCCAGGGATCGTTCGACTCGGCGCGCCGCGTTCGGGTCGAGCATCGCGGTGGTCTCGTCGAGGATCACCGTGCGCGGGTCGGCCAGCAGGACGCGCGCGAGCGCGATCTGCTGCGCCTGAGCGGGATCGAGCGAAGGGTCGCCGCGGGTTGGGTCGCCGAGTTCGGTGTCCAGGCCGTCCGGCAGCGGGTGCGTCCAGCCGACCGTCTCCAAGGCCCAGGCGAGGCGGTCGTCGGAGGCAGCGGGGGCCGCCATGGCCAGGTTGTCCCGGAGGGTTCCGACGAACACGTGATGTTCCTGCGTGACCAGCAGCGCCCGGCCGGGAGCGAGCCGGTGCACATCTACGCCGCCGAGAGTGACGCTGCCCGTTCGCGGGGCGTCCATTCCGGCGAGCAATCGGCCCAGCGTGGATTTGCCCGCGCCGGACGGGCCGACGATCGCCAGCCGTTCGCCGGGGCGCACGGTCAGGTCCAGGCCGTGGAGGACGTCGGCGGTGCCGCGGTAGGCGTAGCGCAAGGCCTTGACTTCGATCCGGTCGTCGACGGGCACGGCCGCAGCCGGCTCGTCGTCGGCCGCGGCTTCGGCGACGCCTTTGATCCTGGCCAGGGACGCACCGCTGCTTTGCAGTTGCTCCAGCCAGAACAGGACGTGGTCGAGCGGGTCCACGAGCTGCCACAGGTACAGTCCGGCCGCGATCACCGCGCCGAGGCTGAGCAGCCCGGCCCGGTGTGCGGCACCGCCGCCGACGAGGGTCACCGCGACGGGGATCGAGTGGGCGAAGACTGTTCCGGGGATGAACACCGTGCGCAAGGACAACGTCCGCATCCGGGCCGCGTACGAGGCTGAGATCGCGCGTTCTGCCGCGTCGATTCGCTGTTGCTGCAGGCCGAACACCTCGACGGACCGGGCTCCTTCGGCGGTGGCGGCCATGGCGTCGGCGAGCGCGGAGTTCGCTTCGCCTTCGGCGAGGTAGGCGCTCCGGGAACGGTTGAGATACCACCGCGTCACGCACCACATCAGCGGGATGCCCGCGAGCGCGCACAGGCCGAGCAGCGGATGCAACGCGAAAACGGCGCCGAGGATGAACACCGCTTGCACCACCGAGACGAACAGGTCCGGGACCGCGTCGCGCAGGGTCCCGCCGACCTGCGCGACGTCGCTGGAGCCTCGGGTGATCAGGTCGCCGACGCCCGCGCGCTCCACCACGGACACCGGCAGGGCGAGAGTGTCGTCCACGAATCGCTCGCGCAGGCTGGCCAGCGACCGTTCCCCGAACCGGAAAGCCGCGTACCGCGCGAACCGGGTGACCAGCAGCTGCGCCACGGCGAAGGCGACGATCGCGACGGCCAGAAAGTCCACAGTGGACACTTCAGCGCCCGCGGTGACCCGGTTGACGATCTCGCCGACGAGCCACGGGGCGGCGAGGCCGAGCGCCGCCGCCGCGCAGTTCAGGAGGACGATCACGGTCACGGCGCGCGGGTCGGCGCGGAGGAGCCGCCGAGCCTCGTGGCGTACCGCACGGTTGTCCGCGACGGGCAGCGAGCCGTTCACACCTCACCTCCACGAGCCACCAGCGATCGGTACCCAGCCTCCCGGCCTAGCAACTCCGCATGCGAGCCCACGGCGACCACCTGCCCGTCGCTCAACAAAGCGACCCGATCAGCCTTCGCCAGCAACAGCGGCGACGTGCTCACCACCACGGTGGTCCGCCCTCGCCGCGCGGCTCGGAGCCGGTCCGCGATGAGCGACTCGGTATGCGCGTCCACCGCCGCCGCCGGGTCGACCAGCAGCAGGACGTCTGGATCCGCCAGCACAGCACGCGCCAGCCGCAGCCGTTGCCGCTGGCCGCCGGACAGGCTCCAGCCCTTGGCGTCCACTGAGGACGAAAGCCCAGCAGCCAGCACGTCTTCCGCCGCGGCGACCTCCAGCGCGGCGGTGATCGCGTCGTCATCCCGTTGGGCGGCAACGGTTTCGCGGAGAGAACCACCGAACAGGTACCCGTCGACATCGCTCAGCACGACCCGGCGGCGCACCTCGGCCAGCGAGACCGCGCTGAGGGGAACGTCGCCCCACCGGACGTCCGAGTCCGTCAGCCGGGCGAGCCGTTCCAGGACCGCGGCGGCTTCGGCCGTCGTCGAGGTCGCGAGCACCAGGAACTCCCCCGCACGCACCTCCAGCCCAGAGACACAGTCAGCCATCGGCGCCTGCCCCGGCGGGCCCGAAACCGCACCAGGACCGTCGGTGACCTCCGGGCGCAGCACCAGGATCCGCACCACCCGCCGCGCGGCCACCAAACCGAGGCTGATGTCCCCCGCGCCCTCGATGAAGTACGACACCGGCACCACCAGCACGGCCACATAACCGTACACCGCGACCAGTTCGCCGATCGTGATCTCCCCCGCCGCGGTCATCCGGGCCGCGATCCACGTGACCGCGCCCAGGAACAGCGCGGGCAGGCCGACGCCGAGCGCCTGGATCCAGCTGATCACCGCGCCGATCCGGTTGCCTTCCGCGCGCAGGGCCTGCGAGGCACGCCGGTAACCGCCCGCGAACCGGTCTTTTCCGCCGATTCCGCACAGCACCCGCAGTCCCCCGGCGATGTCGGCGGCCCGGGTCGTCAGCGCCGCCTCCTGCCGCCGGTATTCGGTCTCCACGTGCTGCAGTCGCCTCAGCAGCGGTCCGGTGAGCACGACGAGCAGCGGCACCCCGAGCAGGACCACGAGCGCCAGCGTCGGCGACACCGAGAACAGCAGCACCGCGACCACCGCGAACGCCACGATGCCGCCGAAACCGGGGCCGGTGACCGTCAGCGCCCAGCTGATCCGCATCACGTCCGTCGCCGAGATGCTGACGACCTCACCCGCCGAGACCTTCCGCGGCAGAGTCGCCCCGACCTCGACGGCTTGGTGCGTCAAGGCCCGCACGGTGCGGAAAGAAGCGTCCATCCGGACCTGGGTCATGGTGCGGTGCCGCACCGTTTCCAGCGTCGCGTTGACCGCACCGATGCCCACGATCGCGGCGGCCCAGCCCAGCAGCGCGGCCATGCTCCCGCCGCGCAGTCCCTCGTCAACGGCGCGCGACAGGAAGTACGGCGGCAGCATCAGGCAGCCCATCCACGCCGCGCTCACCAGGCCGCCGGACAGCACCCGGCCGGGCTGGCACCGCACCAGCCACCACAGGTAGCGGCCCGGCCCCCGGGTGTCCGGGTCAGGCACCGGCACCGTCCTGAACCGTCACCAGCCCCTTCGCCACCAGAGTGTCCACAGTGGAATGCAGTTCGCCGGCCCGCGCGTCGCCCTCGGCCAACCGGCGCAGGACCTTCTCCTCGTTGTCCCCCAACGGGTGCACGCGCGAGTGGCGGCGATCGAGGGCGATCGTGATCGCCAGCTGGGACTTCTCGAAACCCGCGTGCGAGGACTCGGAGCCGTCGAAGTGGACCGCACCGGAGTTGGCGACCAGGACGCGGTGCAGCACGACCCCGTCGGCCAGCGAAAGTTTCGCCTCGGCGGGCAGCGGATCGGCCGCTTCGCCGCCGCCGTCGAAGAACCTCCGGAACGCGTTGGGGCCGAAGCGGGCGTTGTAGAGGATGTCCTCCGGCACGTCGATCAGCGCGACCTCCGGGTAGAGCCGCTGGATCCGCTCGGCCAGCCCGGTGGAGACGCCGGTGTCCTCCTCGTAGTCGAGGTGGTACCAGCGGCGCGCCGGGTCGTCCTTGACGGTGATCCCGTACACCTCGGGCTCGTCGGCGATCGGCGCGCCCTTGAGCAGCCGGAACGTGCCCGCGTCGGCGCGGCCGATCACGTGCCGGTGGTCGCGCACGAAGCGGTAGGTGTCCTCCGCCTCGGCGGCGGTCTCCGACGGGAAGTCGCTGAACACCCCGGCTTCGACGGAAATCCCGGCGGTGTGGCACATCGCGAGGATATCCGCCATCCGCTGCGGGGTCGTGCCCTTGTCCATCGCCTTGAGCACGCGTTCGTTGGCGCTTTCGAGCCCCATGTAGAGCCGGACGCACCCGGCTTCGCGCATGGTCGCGAACACCTCCGGCGTGAAGCCCTTCTCGAAGCGAGCGACGCCGTGCCAGCTGATGTCGGTCCGCCGTTCCAGCAACGCCTCGGACAGCGACCGCAGATGGGCGGGCAGCATGACGTCCGCCTCGAAGGAGAACACGTCTTCGCCGGTCGACGCGACCACGGACGCCACGTCCTCGGCGATCAGTTTCGGCGAGCGCATCCGGTAGGGCGCGATCTTGATGAAGGCGTAGTTGCAGAACGCGCACCGGTTGAAGTAGCAGCCGCGCGTGGGCATCATGCAGATGACCCGTTTGGGCGCGAAGTAGTCCTTCAGCGGCAGCATGGTGAAATCCGGGGCGGGCAGCCAGTCCAGGTTGAGCTGGTAGGTCGGGTCGAGTTGCTCCAGGACCGCGCCGCCGGCATAGCGGACGATGTTGCGCACCGACGCCGGGTCCCGTTCTCCGGCGAGGGAATCCGCGAAGTGCAGGAGAGTTTCGTCGGCCTCGCCGACGAGGAACGAGTCGAGCCAGCGGCCGAACCGGGCGTCGGCGGTGAGCACTTCCCGGCCCCACGTGATCACCGGCCCGCCCGCCGTGACGTGCACGCTCGGGTCCTGCCGACGGATCTCCTCGGCGAGCAGGAACGCCGGGATCAGCTGCGAGAAATACGGCACCGACAGGCCGATCAACCGCGGTTTCCGCGCCAGCAGCGACGGAACGGCCACGTCGCGGAAGTAGCCCGCGAGCGGTCCGGCCTCGGTGTCGACCGCGTGCGCGACCTCCTCGTAGCTGTCGTAGGTCGCCTGCGAATAGGAGTACTTGCCGAACCGCGACTCCGGCTGCCCCGCGGTGATCAGGTCGCCGGCGAGGTGGAAGATCCGCTTGGCGTAGAGGAGTTTCGCCGGATCGTAGAAGTCGACCGGATCCCGCAGGATCCGCCGGGATTCGGTGATGTTCGCGACGACTTCGGCGGCACCGCCGTCTGACACCGCCGCGAGCGGTTCCGGCCGCAGCAGGTGGTCGAAGGCCTCCAGATTGAGGTCGCGGAGTTCGACCTCGTCGTGCCCGCCGCGCCGGAGCACCGCGCCGAGCAGCGGCAGCGCGCCGTGCGGCAGCGAAGGGTCCGCCGCGGGCGGGAAGACGAGCGTTACCGGGAGGCCCATGACCGCCCTCCTCGTGTCTGGGCCCGGTTCCGGCGGGCACGGGCCCGCCGGTCGGCCGCTTCGAGCGCCGTGTCCGCGGCCTGGCCGTCCAGGAACGCCGCGAACGCGCGCACGGTGGGATAACGGAACAGGTCGACGAGCCGGGCGCGGCTGCCCCACTGCCGTTCGATCCGGCCGTGCAGGACGGTCAGGGCGAACGAGGTGCCGCCGAGGTCGAAGAAGTTGTCGGCGACCTCGACCGGGCGTCCGTCCAGGACCTCGGTCCACAGCCGGGCGAGCTCTCGTTCGGTGTCGGACCAGGTGCTTTCCTTGACCGCCGGCTCATCGGACGCCGCTGCTTCGCGGATTCCTTTGCTGAGCGACGGGTCCAGCGCGGGTTTCTCGCCGGTGGTCACCAGCGCGGCGATCCATTCGAGGTACGCGGCGAGCAGGCGGTCGATCCGGTCGGACTCGTACAGCGCGCGGTCGTAGAGGAGCTCGACGCCGAATCCGTCCTCGTGGCGTTCCACGTAGACGGTCAGGTCGAACGCGGAGCCAGGCTGTCCGGCGGGCAGGGTTTCCGTGGCGACGCCGGGCAGGACGAGCTCTCCGGGCGCGAAGCCGTAGACGTTGAAGAGCACCTGCACGAGCGGACCGCGGGTCGATTCGCGGGGCACGCGCAGTTCGGCGACGATGCGTTCCAGCGGTGCGGCGGGGTGCGCGAGGGCGGCCACGAACTCGGCGGCCGCGCGGCGAACCGTGTCGGCGAAGCTCCGCGTCTCGTCGGCGCGGCACCGCAGCGGGGCGATCTCGACGAAGAAGCCGACCAGATCGTGGAAGGCGACGTGGCCGCGGTCGGCGACCGGGGTACCGAGCACGAGGTCGTCGCGGCCGGTGACGCGGTGCAGCAGCTCGGCGAACGCCGCGAACAACACCACCGAGGACGTTGTGTCCACAGTGGACGCCAGCGCTTCGACCGCGGTGGAGAGGTCTTGGCCGAGCTGGCCTTTGACGAGGGCTCCCCGGTGCGTCTGCGCTGGTGGCCGGGGGTGGTCGCGAGGGAGGTCGAGGACGGTCGGCGCGTCCGAGAGATGTTCGCGCCACCACTGGAGGTCCTCCGCGGAACGACGCCGGTCGCGTTCGCTCCGCCAGGCCGGGTAGTCGGCGTAGCTGACCGGCAGCGGCGGCAGTTCGGCGGTGTAGGCGGCGGAGAGGTCGCGGCAGAACGGCTCTAGCGACCATCCGTCGAACACCGCGTGGTGGAAGGTGATCGCGAGGACGTGGTCGTCCGGGGCGAGCCGCAGCAGCTTCGCCCGCACCAGCGGGCCGCCCGCCAGGTCGAACGGCGCGGTGGCTTCGGCGTCCAGCTCCGACTGGATCCGCTCGACGGACGTGTCGAGGACCGGCAACGGCAGCACGAACGGCGGGTCGGCCACCGCTCGGGGCGTGCCGCCGTCGGCCGGGAAGCGCCATCGCAGCACTTCGTGCCGGGCGAGGACCGCGGTCAACGCAGCTTGCAGCCTCGCCAGGACGACTGGTCCATGCAGTCTGCGGGCCATCGGCGTGTTGTACGCGGCGGAGCCGGGGGCCAGCTGGTCGAGGAACCACAACCGTCGCTGTCCCGGCGAGAGCGCTGGCGGATGTCCGGTGGTCAGCTCGATCTCGTCGGTGCGGGCAGCCTGTGCGACGCGTTCGGTGAGCCCGGCGAGGGTGCGGCTGTGGTAGATGTCGCCGACTCCGACGTCACGGCCAAGCTCGGCGCGCAAGGCCGCGGCCATGGTCATCGCGGTGAGCGAATGTCCACCGCTGGCGAAGAAATCCTCCCCTTCGCCGAGCAGGCCGCGCCACACGCGGGCCACCACCGCAGGCAGCGGCCCGTCCGCCGCACCGGCCGCCGCGGGTTCGCGAGCGACCAGCTCGCGGAGCCGGTTCAGATCGACCTTGTGCGAGGCCAGCAGCGGCAGCTCAGGCAGGCAGAACACCCGCGTCGGGACCATCGCGGCGGACAACCGGCTGGCGCAGTACTCCCGCAACGCCGACGGCTCCACTGTCTCCGGAACGCAGAACGCCACGACCGTGCCGGAAACCGTGTCCGCGACCGCGTGCCGGACCTCCGGGTGCGCCCGCAGCGCGGTCTCGATCTCGCCGAGTTCCACGCGCTGACCGCGGATCTTGACCTGCCGGTCCAGCCTGCCGAGGAATTCCAGGTCCCCGTCCGCGTTGCGGCGCACGAGATCGCCGGTGCGATACGCCCGCCCGCCGCTGCCGAACGGATCGGCGATGAACCGTTCCGCGGTGCGCCCGGGCCGCCCGAGGTAGCCGCGCGCGAGCCCCGCTCCGCTGATCAGCAGCTCGCCGGGGGTCCCAGCGGGGACCGAGCACAGCTTCTCGTCCACCACGTGCAGCCCGTGCTCCCCCAGCACACGGCCGATCGGGATCGGCCGCGTCCACTCGCCGCGGGCGTCGAAGGAAGACACCATGACCGTGGTCTCGGTCGGCCCGTAGCTGTTGAGGAACCGGCGGCCCGGCGCGGTCCATCGCGCGACCTGCTCCGGTCCCGGTGCCTCGGAACCCGTCCCGAGCACCGTCAACGCGGGCAGTCCGTGCGGTTCGACCAGCGGCAGCACGGAAACCGGCAGGTTCGCGTAGGACACCTCGTGGGCGCGCAGGAATTCGTGCAGCCGGACCGGATCCAGACGGTCGGCCTCGGCAATGAGCGCCACCTCCGCGCCGAACGCGAGCGCGACCCCGATCTCGTGCAGCGAGAGGTCGAAACCGCACGAGGCGAAGGCCAGGACGCGGGCGTTCCGGTCGAGCCCGACCCAGGTGGCGGCGGCTTCCAGGTGCGCGATGAGGCCGCCGTGTCCGAGCGCGACGCCTTTCGGCTCGCCGGTGGAGCCGGAAGTGTACATCAGGAACGCGAGGTTGTCCGGGGCGATCTCGACGGCGCTCGCATCTGTTGCGCTTTGCTGCCGAAGACGCGGAATACTGTGGTGCGCCAGGGCTTTCTCGCCGTCGTCGTCGACGACGACCAGCTTTGGCCGGGCATCGGCGAGGATGGCGTCGCGGCGGTGGCGAGGGTGGGACAGCTCCAGCGGCAGGTACACCCCGCCCGCCAGCATGATCCCGAGAAGGCCGACGATCATCTCCGGCGTCCGGCGCTGGCACAGTCCCACCGGGGTCTCCGGGCCGACACCGCGGGCACGCAGGGTCGCGGCGAGACCGGTGGCCGCCGTGGCCAGCTCGGCGTAGGTCAGGCGGCGATCCCATTGGCGCACAGCGATCGCGTCAGGGCGCAGCTGAGCGTGGGCCAGCACCCGCTGTGGCAGAAGGGTCATTCGGCCGCCTCCGGATCCCGCAGCTGGACACGCAGCTCCGACAGGTACGTCCGCCCTTCGGCATCAGGCACCCACGCGTGCTCCGGCCCCGGCAGCAGCTCGGTGAGCGTCAGCGCGCTGTCCGCTCCGGTGCGAGCGGCGGCCCGCAGCGCGGAGCAGAATCCCGCCACGTAGACCGGGCTGGTGAAGTCGACGTAGAGCGGTTTGCCCTCGGTCGCGAACTTGGCGAAAACCCGTTCCGGCAGGCCGAGCTCGCGCCGCCAGCGCCGGACCGCCAGGTATCGCGGGCGATGCCCCTCGACCTCGGACAGCCCGGTCTCGCCGACGGTCGTCCGCCAGCTCTCCCGGCACACCACCAGCCGATCCACGGTGATCCGCGGCGTGTGCGGTCGCGCGGTGGCCGAGCGGAACGCGTCGACCGCCCGCATCATCAGCAGCTCGGAGAACAGATCGAGCGCTGGACGGCGGAAGCCGGGCCCGTGCACGAGGAGTTCGCCGTCGTGGTCGGTGACGGCCAAAGCGGCGATGCGCACCAGCCGATCGGGATCAGCACCCGGTGCGTCGACGAAGCCGAACTGACGGTCGTCGACGTTCTCCAGGCAGCGGTTCACCCGCGCGGTCACCCGTGGCCACGTGGAAGGGAACAGCGGCAGCATCCGGCCGGAACCGAGGTCGTTTCGCAGATCGGCGCGCAGCTGCTCGGGATCGGGGTGGACGCGGACGGTGACGCCGGAGTCGAACGTCGGCCAGGAAACGTGCAGCTCGCCGAGGACGGCGAAGAAGTCCCCACGGCGCAGGGCGTCCAGGTTCTCCGCGCACAGCTGGAGATCCGGGCTGTGCAACCTCGCCCCGGCCCAGCCCGGCCGGTCGGCGGGGAACAGCGTCTCGACGTCGAGGCTGGCGCTGGCGCGGCGGACGTCCTCGGACTGGGTGTCGAGCGCGAACAACGCCGCCCACCGCCGGGAGAACTCGGCCAGCACGGCGGCGACCGGTCCGTCGTCCTGGCCGAAGAGCACGCCGCGGGCGAGGTACCACAACTGTCCGAACGGGACCTCCCGGCCGCCGCTGTCCTCGGCCAGGTCGGCGTGCAGCCTTCTAAGTCCACTTTGGACGGCGGCAGCGAGTTCCGCGGTGAGCCAGCGCGCGAGGTGGGCCATCCGGGTGAGCGCGGGACCGAAGCCGTCCAGCAGGCCAGTACCGAAGCTGAGGTCCACATCCCGGATCGTGTCCTCGTAGCACGGAGTCCGGCCCGCATACATCTCGCCGGCACGCTGCCGTGGTGCGCTTCCGGTCACCGCGGTGACCACGTCGTCCAGTTCCGCTAGGACGGTCAGCAACGCGTCGGCGTCGCCCGCTGCCTCGGCCACGCGCGCCCGTGCCCGGTCGAGACGCTCGAGCCCGGCGAGCGCGTCGTGCCGGATCCGCTCGTCGCCGATCGCCTCGATTCCCTGCTGCAGCGCGGATTGAGCGGTGTGGTTCAGCGGCAGGTCGATGCCCCACGACACCAGCGAACGGTCGTGCAGGTCGGCGAGCATGCGCTCCAGATCGACCCGCTCCGCGAGGGTTCCGTCGAGCGCGGTGAGGACTTCCCGTGCGGGACGGCCGTCGCAGCAGGCGAGCAGCTGCGCTTGCTGCGGGGTGAGGGTGCGGGCGGGTTCGGTGGGATGCAGCAGCCGGGTTCCGTCGAGCGCGAGGTGCGGGGGCAGCCGGACCGGGAACCAGGACCGGGTCTTGCTGTCTTCGGCCAGGTGCCGGGCGTACGCGTCGAGCACCCAGTACTCGAGGTGGGTCGCGCGGGCCCGGACCAGGCGCGGGCCGATCCCGGAGGTGACGATATCCGGCCCGGAGGTGATC
The DNA here is from genome assembly GCF_040610415.1 of Amycolatopsis sp. NPDC004079. Lineage (NCBI taxonomy): Bacteria > Bacillati > Actinomycetota > Actinomycetes > Pseudonocardiales > Pseudonocardiaceae > Amycolatopsis > Amycolatopsis sp. NPDC004079. The sequence continues at coordinate 356,467 of NZ_JBEXMH010000001.1, forward strand.
TCGGTCCAGCTGACCGGCCCGAAGAAGCCGATCGTCTCGGTTTTGGCGCAGTAGCGCTGCCAGTAGCGGGCGAGCAAGCCCTCGTCCCGGCGGCGCCGCCGGTTCAGCTGCATGGGCTCGGTCTCGGCCGCGATCGAATCGGCCACGCGCAGAACGCGCGCGTTCTGCCACACGAGCGCCTCGCGGAACAACGGGTCGGCCGCGATCTTCGACAGCGCACGACTCCCCTGCGCGGCGGCTTCGGCGAACGCCTGCTCGGCCTCGTGCTGGGCAACGGTGCCGTCGAGATGCGCATCGACGATCGCCGCGGCTTCGGAGCAGGTGAAGGCGGCGAGTCCGTCGGCGGGGAAGCCGGTCGTGCGGAGCAGGGCCGCGCGCCAGACTTTCCAGTCGCCGCCGGGAAGCTCGACGAGGTGCGCGTCAGCCACTGGCGTCGCCCCGCATCCGGGCGACCACGCCCGCCATCGCCGCGACGGTCGGCGCTTCGAACAGCACCTGCATCGGCACCCGGACGCCGACCGCGCTGCGCACCTGCGAGATCAGCTGGACCGCGGTCAGCGAGTTCCCGCCGAGTTCCGCGAAATCCTCGTCCGCGCCGACCTCGGCGATCCCGAGCACGTCGGCCCACACGCGTGCGATGGCGGTCTCCAGGTCGTCGGCGGGCGCGGCGCCGGGGCCGGGGCCGGAAGCCATGATCGCCTCGGAGCGCTGGCGGATCCTGGCCAGCGGCACCGCGGAGACGATCGCGCGAGGACCGAGGTCCGCGCCGAGGAGCCGGTCGAGGAGGTCCACCGCCTCTTCCGGACGCAGGCCCTCGCCGGTCGGCGCGGCGGGTTTGCTGCTGAGGGCGGCGACGTCGGTGCGGCGCATGACGAAGTCGGTGACCGTCAGCACCGGTTCGCCGATTTCGTCCACAACGGACAGATCAGCGGTGATGACCTCGCCGTCTCTGGCCCCCTGGTAGCGCGCCCAGGCCCACAGCCGCGCGGGGAACGGCCGGTGCACGACCAGCCGTCCGTAGCTCAGCGGCAGGTACTTGCCCTGTCCGTCGCTGGCCACCGAGGTGACCTCGTCGAGCACCGCCGGGTGCAGCGGCAGCCGCTCGGCCTCCGTCCGCACCGCGTCGGGGAGTTCGAACCAGGCCAAGCGGCTCGTGCCGTCGACGGCGTCGGTCGTGTGCCGCAGGCTGCGCCACCTCCCGCCCAGCGCGAAGCCGCCCGCCTTTCCGAGACGTTCGCCGTCGTAGTCCTGACGTTGTCCGCCGTGGCCAGCTCGAAGCGCGCGCAGATCGACAAGCTCAGCGTCAGCGGCGGTCCACCGTGCCCTGGCCTCGGCGTGCACCCCAGTCTCGCTGGCGACTTCGACCCGGTACTCCCCCGCGTCGCCTCGAACGGTGACCCGAATGCGGGCGCTCTCGTCGTCGGCGAGCACCAGCGGGCGCACGAACACGAGATCGCTGAGCTCGGCCTGATGCTGCGGCGAGGATCGGGGTACATGGTTCTCGAAGGCCGCCCGGATCAGCTCGACGTGCGCGGCTCCCGGCAGGAGAGCGCGGCCGTGGTGCCGGTGCTCGTCAAGCACCCAATGCGTTGCCGGGGAAACCGTCCCGCGGTATCCGCCGTTGCCGTCGCGATGGGTCAGGATCGGGTGGTCCCAGGCCTCGCCGGGCTGGTCGAGCACGCGCTGCCATTCCCGGGGCACCTCGGTCTCGACGGCCATGCCGACTTCCAGCCACCGCCCCCAGTTGACCGACAACCGCCGCACCGGCCACCCGTCCGCGGCACCCGCGCACGCGTCGAGGTAAGCGTTCGCCGCGCTGTAGTCGAGCTGTCCCGGGGCCCCGATCAACGCCGAGGTCGAGGAGCACAGCACGAGGAAATCCGGGGAGAGATCGCCGAACGTGGCACGGAGAAGGTTGGTGCCGAGAAGCTTCGGGCCGAGCACGCGTTCGGCTTCGGCACGGTCCCACGCCTCGATCATCTGACCGCCGGCGACGCCCGCCGCGTGCACGATGCCGTCGAGACGGCCGAACCGTCCAATAAGGACTTCCCGAACACGCGCCAGGTCGTCCGCTTCACTGACATCAGCAGCGACGACCTCGACTTCCGCTCCGGCCGCCCGCATCCGGCGGATCGCCGCGACAGCCCGGCCGATGCGATCGGTCGCGCCCAGCGCACCCCACTCGTGCTCCGGCGGGAGACCGTGGCGGCTGGTGAGGACGAGCCTTGCCGCGACCCGCCGCGCGAGGTGCTCGGCGACGGTGATCCCGATCCCTCCGGTACCGCCGGTGATCAGGTAGACGCCTTGCTGCCGAAGGGTTTCCGAGTCCACTTCGGACAGTTCGGGAACGGGTTGCTGCTCTGGGACCCACCGGCGTCCCCCGCGCAGGGCCACGACCGGATCGCCCGGGGTGGCGCACAGTTCCGCCAGGAGAGCACCGGCGGCGCGGTCGCCCGGCCCGAGGTCGAGGTGGCGGACGCGCAGGACAGGCAGTTCGATCGGAGCGACCTCAGCGAACGCGGTCACCGTCGCGCTGGCGGGATTGACGAGGTCGGCGCCGGTGACATCGCGCGCGCCACGAGTGAGGATGTCCAGTGCGATCGCGCCGCTCTCCCCTGACTGAGCTTGTGCGGTCGTAGCGAGCGCCCGCGCACAGGCGATGAGGCTGAACAATCCGAGATCCTGGGCGCGAAGAGGATCGGCCTCGTCGGCGTCGAGCAGCCAAGCGTGGGCGATCCGCGGCGGCATCCCGCCGCGCGCGGCAAGGTCGGCGAAGAGGCGCGCGTAGTCGTCCGGTTCGGTCGCGCGGACACAGTGAGGGTTGCCCGGCTCCTCTCCTGCGACGACAACGTCGGCACCACTGCGCCGGAGCGCCGTGACCAGGTCGGTTCCGCGCGGACCGTCGCTGAAGACCAGCCAGCTGGACGGCTCGCCGGTCGCCGTCAGCGGCGCGGTCTGCCGCCAGGTCGGCACGGAAACCCAGCTGTGCTCGACCGGTTCCGGAGCGGGTTGCGGCGCGCACGGCGGATCGGGTTCGACGAAGTAATGCGTGCGCTCGTACGGATAGGCAGGCAGGGGCACGCGGCGTCCGGGGGCACCGATGCGGCCGGTGCGCACCGGGACGCCGACCGTCCACAAGCGACCCGCCGCGGCATACAAGGTCTCCACGTCGCCGCGAGAATCGCCAGGCGTCGGCAGGCTGGGCAGGGCGAGCGGGCCCTTCGACCGCGCCGCGCCGCGTGGCCGGATCCGCGCCAGCCCGGCGAGCTGCCGTCCGGGACCGCATTCCACCAACGCCCAGGAACCGTCCGCGAGCAGCCGCTGCACGCAGTCGCCGAAGCGGACGGTGTCGCGCAGCTGCCGGACCCAATGGTCCGGGTCGGCGGCCTGTTCCGGGGTGATCCAGTCCCCGGTGCGGGTCGAGAGGTAGGGCCGGTTGGGGCGGCGCAACGACACCGCCGCGACCTCGGCGCGGAAGTCCGGGAGAACCCCGTCCATCAACGGCGAGTGGAAGGCGTGCGAGGTACGCAGCTCTCGGTTTTGGATCTTCTCCGCGGACAGCTTCGCAGCGAAGTCTTCGACCGCTTCGGCAAGCCCGGCGACCACGCAGGCCCCCGAGCCGTTCACCGCGGCGAGCGACAAGTCGGTGGGCAGCCATTCGCGGAGCCGGTCCTCGTCCATCGAGACGGCCAGCATGGCTCCCGGCGGCGCGTGCTGCATCAGCCGTCCTCGCGCGCACACCAGCCGGACCGCCTCGGGCACGGTGAACACCCCGGCTTTGGCAGCCGCCACGTACTCGCCGACGGAATGGCCGATCATCGCCTCGGGTTCGACGCCCCACGACCGCCACAACCGGCTCAAGGCGTAGCCGACGGCGAACAGCGCGGGCTGCGCGAACTGGGTCTCCTCCGGATGCGCGGCGAGCAGCTCTCGCAGGTCAGCACCGAGTTCTGCCCGCGTCAGCTCAAGACATTCGTCCATTGCGGACCGGAAGACCGGTTCGGCGTTGTGCAGTTCATCGCCCATGCCCGGGTACTGGCTGCCCTGTCCGGAGAACAGGAACGCGACCTTCGTGGCGGGATCGGCGACCGCTGCGGCGGGGCGGGCCAGTGCGCGGGCAAGGTCTTCACGAGTCCGCGCGACCACTGCGGCGCGGTGCGGATGCTCGTCCCGCCCGGTGCGCAACGTGTGGGCGATGTCGGTGAGACTCAGCTCGGGAGAGTCGGCAACATGCTCGACCAGTCGTGTCGCCGCAGTCCGCAGGGCGCTTTCGGTCTTGGCGGACAACGGGATCAGCGCGACTTCCCCCGCCTCAGTGGCCGCCGGCACCGGCGGCTGTTCGACCACCAAATGCGCGTTCGTGCCGCCGAAGCCGAACGAACTCACCCCCGCCCGGCGTGGCCCGGCCGCCTCCCAAACCCGCGCGACTGTGTTGACGGTGAACGGCGAGTTCGCGAAATCGATGTCCGGATGCGGCGCGGTGACGTTCAGCGAAGGAGGCAGCATCCCGTGGGACACCATCAGCGCGGCCTTGATCAGGCCCACGACCCCGGCCCCCTGGCTGAGGTGGCCGATGTTGGACTTGGCCGAGCCGATCGCGCACCGCTGCCCGTCGCGCGGCTCGCGGCCGAAAACCTCGGTCAGCGCGGCGATTTCGATCGGGTCGCCGAGCCGGGTGCCGGTGCCGTGCGCCTCCACGTAGCCGATGTCCGCCGGGGTCACCCCGGCCACGCTCAACGCCTGCGCGATCACCGCGGTCTGGCCCTTCGGCCCGGGAGCGGTGAAGGACACCTTCTCCGAGCCGTCGTTGTTGACCGCGTTGCCGAGGATCACCGCGTGGACGTGGTCACCGTCCTCGATCGCCTCCGACAACCGCTTGAGCACGACGGTCCCGCCGCCGCTGCCCCAGACCGTCCCCGACGCCTGCTCGCTGAACGGCGCGCAGTGTCCGTCGTTCGAATCGACACCGCCGACGCGCGGCAGGTAGCCGCGATGGTGCGGGAGTTCGATGTTGGTGCCGCCCGCCACCGCCAGGTCGCATTCGCCGGAGCGCAAGGCTTCGCAGGCAAGGTGCACCGCGACCAGGGACGTCGAGCACGCGGTCTGCACGGTCATGCTCGGGCCGCGCAGGTCGAGTTTGTACGAGGTGAAGGTCGCGAGGTAGTCCGGCGAGTTGCCGACCATCGTCAGGCCGCGCCCCGCCGACTCCCAGATCCGCCGGTTGCCGCGGATGTTGCGCCAGAGGTAGTCGTCCACGCCGGTGCCGCCGTAGACCCCGACCTCGCCGCGGACCCGGCCCGGCGGATGGCCCGCGTCCTCCAGCGCGGTGTGGCACAGCTCGAGGAACAGCCGCTGCTGCGGGTCGGCCAGCTCGGCCTCGCGCGGGGTCATCCCGAAGAACGCGGCGTCGAAGCCCGCCATGTCGTCCAGCACCGGCGCGGCCGGGACGAACGCGGGGTCGTCGAGCTCCTCGACCGGCACGCCGGCGGCCAGCTGCTCGGCGCGGGTGAACCGCCGCACCGACTCGACCCCGGCGGTCAGGTTGCGCCAGAACCGGCGGACGTCCGCCGCGCCCGGCACCCGGCAGGCCATCCCGACGATCGCGACCGGTTCGACGGCCGGGTCGGGGTCAGCGGAGTCACCGATGGCCATACCGCCTCACTCATCGCACACGTCGGCCGACAACCTTCTCGTCGCCAGTAGATCCAGGCCGCCCGCGTGCGTCCATGCTTTCGGACCCAGGCGAAACCACGGTGGCGGGCGGGCGAACGCGGTTACCGTGAGCCCCGTTCTCCCGCGAAAGGACCCAGATTGACCGAGAATTCGGCCCGGGTGCCCCGCGTCGTCGTCGCCGGGAGCGGATCCCTGGCGCGCAGTGCGTGTTTTTCGCTTGCCCTGGCGAGGATTCCGGCCGTGGCGCACATCCTGGCGCGCAGGCCCGGCCAGGCGCGAGAGGTCGCGGATCTCGCCGGAATGCGGGCGCGGCTGAGCGGCTCGCCCGTCCGTTTCGAAGCGGGGTCCCTGACCGACCTGCGAGAGGTCCTGGCGCGGACCCAGCCGACGGTCGTGCTGAACTGCGCTTCGCATCAGTCGCCGTGGGAGCGGATGACAAGCCCGTCGGAGTGGACGAACCTGCTGCGACACGGCGGTTTCGGGCTCACTCTGCCCCTCCAAGCCGGACCCGCGATCTCGCTCGCGCAGGCAGTGGCGGCGACCAGCCCGGAGTCGCTGCTGGTCAACGGCTGCTTCCCGGACGCGGTCAACCCCCTGCTGAAAGCCCTGGGACTGCCGGTGTTCTGCGGCATCGGCAACGTGCAGACCCTCGCCGCCGCACTGCGCGCGACGCTGCCCGCCGACGACACCCGGACGCTGCGCGTGCTCGCCCACCACGTCCACCTGCACGCACCCGACGACGCCGCCGACGAAGCGCTGGCCTGGCTGGACGACGCGCCGCTGACCGACGTCACGGCCCGGCTGGCCAAGCTCCGCGCGGTCGACCGCCGCGAGCTGAACGCGGTGACCGGGCACGCCGCTGCCTTGCTGGTCGAAAACCTGCTGACCGGCGCGGACACCCGGACGAACGTGCCGGGACCGCTCGGGCTGCCCGGCGGATACCCGGTGCGGATCCGCGCCAGCTCGCTGACTCTCGACCTGCCCGTCGAGGAAGACGTCGCGGTGCGGCGAAACCAGCGCGACGGGCGCCGGGACGGAGTCGTGATCGAGGGGTCCGACGTCGTATTCGGCGAAACCGCGCGCGCGGCCCTGCTGCCGCACCTGCCCGACGTCGCGGCCGGATTCCCGGTCCAGGACACCGCTTCCGTCTGCGACCGCCTGCTGGAGCTGCGCGACCGGCTGCGCTCCCCTGCCCCTGTCCCGAACGAGGAGGAGCGATGGCCGTCCCCCGCGCGTCCCGGAACCTGATCACCGACTACTACGCCCGGATCCGCGCGGAAATCGAACGCCGCGTGCCCGCTCCGGTCACCTCGCCGGGCCGGTTCGCTCCCGGCTCCGCGCTGCCGGACCTCGGCCCCGCGACCCGGGAGTACTTCTCCGTCGCGACCGCCGCGTGGGGCCCGCTGGCGGAGATCGACGGCCACTCGATCCGGCTGCTCGACCTCACCGGCAACCCCGGCACCCACACGACGAAAACCTTCGCCTCCCTGCTGATCGTCGCCAGGGCGGTCGAGCACATCCGCCGCACCGGCGAGCCGATCGTGATCTTCACGCCGACGTCCGCGAACAAGGGCGTGGCCCTGCGCGACGCGGTGGACCGCGCGATCGCGACCGGTCTCGTGCGGCCCGACCAGCTCCGGGTGATAGTGCTCGCGCCCGCCCTTTCCGAGTCGAAATTCCGCTCCAGCGCACTGTCCCGGGAGCCGGAGCTGGCCCGCCGCAATCCGGTGCTGCTGCTCGACAGCCCGCGACCGGAGCAGGTCAAAGACCTCGCCCGCGAATTCGTGGCCCGCGAAGAAGTCCGCCCCGGTTCTCCGCGCCTGTGGTTCACCCTCGACCTCGACAACTACCTGGTCGCCGACGCCGCCCGGGCCTTCCTCGAAAACGACGTCGACCCCGCCCGCGGCAACCGCTGGCACGCGCACGCCGTGTCGAGCGCGTTCGGCCTGCTCGGCTACCACCAGGGCCGGGAACAGCTCGAAGCCGCGCACGAGGCGGATCCGGCCACGCATCCGGGTTTCCTGCTGGTCCAGCACCTCGGCGCGCCCGACATGGTGCTGAGCCTGCTCCACGGCGGCCACGACCCCGCGAACGCGCCCCGGTACCGCCGCTCGGCCGGGCACTACGTCCAAGACGCCGACCCGCACTTCCCGCTGTCCACAGAGGACCCGGACGAGGTGCTGGAGCCGACGTTCTACACCCGCCGCCCGGCCACCTCGCAGACGATGGACCCGCTCGTGCGGCGGTTCGGCGGGACCGGGATCGTCGTGTCCCGGCAGGAGTGCGCGAACCGGTACGCGGCGGTCCGCGACCTGCTGAACGCCGCCGGGCGGCCGATGCCTGACGATCACGCCGAGCTGCGGGAATGGTCGCTGGTGATGGCGATGACCGGGGTGTTGAACGCCATCGAGCGGCGGTTGGTCCCCGCGGGCACCGAGATCGTCCTGCACGCGTCGGGGACGTACACCGCCGCCGACTACCAGCCGATCGAACCGGCGGCGCTCGTGCCGGTCACCGGGTTGGACCAGGTGAGTGCGGCGGTGGACGCGGCGCTGGCCGTCCCGGCGGGGCGGTGACCGTGCGGGCGCTGCGCATCACCGGCCCGCTCGACCGGGCGGAGCTGTCTGCCGTCCTGAAGCGGATCGCCGCCCGGCTTCCGGACGATCCATCCTCCACAGTGGACGCTCTTCCGGACGACCACGACCTCTCCGCGCCTCCGCTGCGGGCAAGCCTGCGCTCTCTCGCCGAGGACGAGCACCTACTGCTGGTCGCGCTGCCCCACGCCACTCACCTGCGGTTCGGCCAGTTCCTGGCACACCTCGTCGCCGAACTTTCCGGCTCCCCCGCACCCGAGTTCACCCCGGCCATCGCAGCGAGCCACCCGGTCGGCTCCCGGCTCGATCTGGCCCCGTCCGGCCGGTGCGCCCGGTTGACCACCGAACTCGACCTGCGCTTCGCCGGTCAGCCCGGTTCGGTCTTCCTCACCGCGATCGCCTTGCTGCTGCGGCGCTACACCGGGACCGGTGCGATCACGCTCGGTCTGTCCGACGGCACGGCGCTTGTCGTCGACCTCACTGAGGATCGACCGGTTTCGACCGCACTCAGCGACATCGCCACCACGCAGCCCACGGCAATTGCCGGATTCGAAGTAGCGGTCGCGGTCGACGAATTCCTCGGCCATTCGAGCCTGAGCGCTTTCGCCCTGGGCGAGGACGGCGAACCCGTAGAGGCAGGCGGGCTGAGCCTGAAACCGGTCGCCCGTTCCTCGACCCCGTACGACCTGGAGATCGTCCTGACCTTGCGGGCGAACCGCCCCCGGATCTCGTGGCTCGGGCACCTGCCGGAGTCCCTGCTGGCCGACCTCGCCGCCGATCTGCCCACCCTGCTGACCGAGATCCTCGACCACCCGGAGCGATCCACGGCGGACTTGCTCCCGCGCGCCCGCGGCGATCGAACGTCGACCCTCGAGACCTCCAGCGACACCCCGTTCCCCGCCGACGCGACCTCGATCGCGCACCGGTTCGCCGAGATCTGCCAACGGTTCCCCGCCAACCCGGCGATCCTCACCGACTCCGAAACCCTCACCTACGAAGAACTCGCCGCCCGCGCCGCCGGAACCGCCGCCCTGCTGCGGTCCGACACCGGCCCAGTCGGGTTGCTGCTCCCGCACGGACCAGCGCACATCGTCGCGATCGTCGCCGCCGTCCTCACCGGACGGCCGTACGTGCCGCTAGACCCGCACCATCCGCCCGACCGGCTGGCCGCGATCCTGGCCCACGCAGGCGCCACCACGGTCCTGACCGACCCGGAACACCAGCCCCTGTGCGATCGGATCGCCCCCACGCTGGCCGTGCACCATCTGTCCACAGTGGAACTCCGGCTGGAGGACATCGCCGCGTTCGGCGATTCCCTCGCCTACGTCCTGTACACCTCGGGGTCGACCGGCAAGCCGAAGGCGGTCGCGCAGCCGCACGCGAACGTCCTCTTCCAGGTCCGCAACCACGTCGGCAACTTCCGGATCAGCCCCGCCGACCGGCTCGGCCTGCTCACGTCCTTCGGCTTCGACATGGCCGTCACCGACCTGTTCTCCGCCCTGCTCAGCGGTGCCGCGGTGGTGCCTTTCGACGTGGCCGCGCACGGCGTCGCCGCACTCGGCGAGGTCCTCGCGAAACACGAGGTGACGGTCTACCACTCGACGCCGACGATGTTCCGCTACCTGACCGATTCCCTCGGCGACCGTCGCCTGCCCGCTCTGCGCGCGGTTCTCCTGGGCGGCGAGCAGGTGCGTCGCGACGACGTGGAACGGGCGCGCCGCGTCGGTGCGCCAGACTGCGTGTTCGTCAACGGCTACGGCGCCACCGAGATCAGCTTCGTCACGCAGCACCATCTGGGCCCCGACGCGCAGGTGGACGGCGAAGTGATCCCAGTCGGCCGCCAGCTGCCGGGCGTCGAGGTCGTCCTGCTCGACCCGGCGGGCCGCCGCACCTGCCTCCGCGGCGAAATCACCGTGCTCAGCCAGCACGTCGCGCCGGGCTACTGGCGGGATCCGGCCGCCTCCGCCGGGAAGTTCGTGACGATCGACGGCGTGCCCGCCTACCGCACCGGAGACCTCGCCCGCCGGCTGCCGGACGGAACCCTCCTGCACCTCGGCCGCGCCGACCGGCAGGTAAAAATCCGCGGCTACCGAGTCGAACTAGGCGAGGTCGAAGCGGCTCTGTGCGCTCAGCCCGGGGTCGCGCAGGCCGTCGCCGTCGCCGGAAAGAGCGAGATCCTCGCGTACGTCGTGCCACGGGGCTCGCGCCCGGATCCGGAGCCGTTGCTCGACGCACTCGCCCGGAAGCTGCCGCACTACATGGTCCCGCGCTCCGTCACCGTCCTCGACACGTTCCCGCTGACCAGCACCGGAAAGGTCGACGTCCGCGCGCTACCCGTTCCGTCGCCGACCCGCCGCCCTCTGGGCGAAGTGCCCCGGGCGATCACCCGCGCCTGGTCAACCGTGCTCGGCCTGCCTAACCCGCCTATGGACAAGGACTTCTTCGCGCTCGGCGGACACTCCGCACAGGTTCCGGTGCTGAAACGCCTGCTGGAGAAGGAACTCGGCGTAGAAATCCCCCTTGGCCGGTTCTTCGACCACCCCACGATCACCGCGCTCGCCGACTCCCTGTCAGCCAGCCCCGACGGCGCCCTGGACCGAGTCGGCGACCGCATGTCCCGCCGCCGCGCCGCCCGGGCAGGACGGCGTTCCCGGTGACCGAGGACATCGCGATCATCGGCATGGCGTGCCGCGTCCCCGGCGCGGCGAGCCCGGACGCGTTGTGGCGCAACCTGTTCGCAGGCATCGACCCGATCCGCCGCTACTCCGACGAAGAACTGCGCGCCGCCGGAGTCGAGGAAGCACTGCTGCGCGACCCTGGTTTGGTGCGCGCAGTCGGCCACCTCACCGGAATCGCCGACTTCGACGCGGAATTCTTCGGCTACAGCGCGGACGAGGCCGCACAACTCGATCCGCAACACCGGCTTCTGCTGGAAACCTCGTGGTCAGCCTTCGAGGACGCGGGCTACGACCCGGCTTCGTGCCCGGACACCGGAGTCTTCGCCAGCGTCGGCCCGAGCTGGTACGAGCACTACCGCTTGGCCGGCGCTTGGCCCGGCGCGCATCCAGTAGGCGCCGCGACCGACCATGCCGCCGCCCGCGTGTCCTACGCACTCGGCCTTTCCGGCCCAAGCCTCGCCGTGCAAAGCGCGTGCTCGTCTTCGCTGGTCGCGGTATGCCTGGCCGCGCAGAACCTCGCAGACTTCCGGTGCGACCTCGCCCTCGCCGGCGCGGCAGCCATCCCCTACCCGGCCCGCCTGGCCGCGGACGACGGCCTGGTCTCGCTGTCCGGCCGCTGCCGCACCTTCGACGCCGACGCAGACGGCTCGGTCTTCGGCAGCGGCTCCGGCGCCGTCCTGCTCAAACGGCTCGCCGACGCGCTGGACGACGGCGACGCCATCCACGCGGTCATCCGAGGCTGGGCAATCAACAACGACGGCGACCGCCCCGATTACCGCACTCCCAGCGGCAGCGGACAGGCCGCCGTCGTGCTGGAAGCGTTGCGGGCCGCGGAATTCGACGCCGTCAGCTACGTAGAAGCACACGGCAGCGGCACCCTTCTCGGCGACGCACTGGAGGTCGACGCCCTAGACCGCGCCTTCCGGCTCGCCGGGATCCCCGGGTGCCTTCTCGGTTCGGTGAAACCCGCGATCGGCCACCTGGACGGGGCGTCCGGGGTCGTCGGCCTGATCAAGTCCGCCCTGGTCGCCCGGCACGGCACCGTCCCGCCGACCGCGCACTTCCGCCGTCCGAACCCGCACCTCCCCCTCTCCGGCGCTTTCACGGTCAACACCGAACCCGTCGAACTGGCCGCACCCCGCCGAGTCGGAGTCAGCTCATTCGGCCTAGGCGGGACGAACGCGCACGTGCTCCTGGAACAACCCCCGCCGCTCCCTCGCCCGGCGGCTTGCTCCCAGCACCTCCTCGTCCTGTCCGCCCGCAGCCCGCAGGCCTTGGCGACTGTTTCGGCCCAGCTCCGGGACCACCTGGACCGCGAACCCGACCTGCCACTGGCCGACGTCGCGTTCACCCTGGCCACCGGTCGCCGGGCCTGGCCCTTCCGGCAGTTCGAGATCGTCGCCAACGGTTCCCCGTCCACCGAGCTGGCGAACCTCGGCAGGCTGTGGACGGCGGGCGGCACGCCGGACTGGTCGACAGTGTTCGCACCCGGCCACCGCCGAGTGTGGCTGCCGACCTATCCATTCGAACGCACCCGCCAGTGGGCCAAAGGGGTTCCGGTGCTGCCCGAATGAGGCCAGGTCATCGTCAGGTCAGGCGACTTCCGCCGCCATCAGCCCAACGTCGCGCAGCCCGAAAGCTCCGCCTTGCCCGAGACAGCCCGCAAGCGCACAGCCGGGGTCAACGCGCGTCGCACAACCGCGCATCACTCGCCCGCACCAGCGAAGCGCCCAGCTCCGTCGCCGTATGCAGCACCTTCCGCCCCGCCCGCACCGTCATGATCAGCCCGGCATTGCGCAACGCGCTCGCGTGCTCCGAAGCCGACGACAAGCTCACCCCGGCCTGCACCGCGAGCTCCGTGGTCCCGCGCGGCACGACCGCGGCCCGCAAAATCGCCGCCCGGCGCGCCCCCACCAGTGCCGACAAGCCGTCACCGCTCGATCGACCCGGGCCGCTCCGCGCGGACACGCCCGGGATCGGGTACACCACGGTCACCGGTTCGCCCGACCCGCCCGGGATCACTACCGTCTCGGGGGCCAGGCACGACGGCACGAAGTCCAGCCCGTGCGGCGCGGGCAGGTCCCGGTCGGCGGGACTGCCGATCTCCACCACGTTCCCGAGCTGCCCGATCCCCGCGGACACCGAGCCGATCGCTCTCGCCACGCCCTGGCGCAGCATGATGTGCCCCCGCTGGGCCAGGTCCGCCTGCGCGGTGGCCACGATCTCGGCCCACTGCGGTTCCACCAGGCCGCGGTATCCCTCGTCGACGGCCTTGACCAGCGCCGTTCTCGCCTCGTCGCTCCCGGACGCGAGGTCGTGCAGCCACCCGGCGGGCCGCTTCAGCCGGAACGTCGCCGCGAGGTCGGCGCGCACCCGGTCGGCGGGCAGGGCCGCGAGGTCGTCCAGCGCGGAGCCGATCTCGGCGCGGCGCGAGACGAGGAAGTCCGGCACCTCGCCGCGCGCGGAGAACAGGTCGAACAGCGGCCGGATCGGCCGGGGCGGCCGGAGCCGGACCGGGAAATGCCCGGCGGGACGCGCGTCCCTTCTCAGCCGGCACAGCGCGCCGAGCAGTTCGACAACCGGGAGGGGGCCTTCGAGAAATCGGACGGACTGAAATGACTCCAGGGTCAGATGAAGCCGGATCACTATACCACCGATCTGACAGAAACGCCGTTTAATCCCCCTCCAGGCGAAGTCAATCAGGCCCGCGTACATGAAGAATACAATCGTCGTGCTGACGGTTCAGCTACGGCTGCTAAACACGTCTGAAAAGTATTTCCTCGTCCGGCGATCGATGTCGTTTCCGGTATTTCCCGCCCCGGGAGGCGTCAGCGCGCGGGCGACTCGGCCATCGCGGCGATCAGCGAGGCGGGGCGCAGGTCAGTCCAGTTTTCGTTGACGTAGTCCAGGCACTCCGCCCGGGACGCCGGTCCGTGGACGGTCGTCCATCCGGCGGGCACGGCGGCGAACTCGGGCCACAGCGAATGCTGATTCTCGGCATTGACCAGGACGAGGTAAACCCCATTCTCGTCTTCGAACGGATTGGTCACAGCGTTCTCCTATTCCGGTCGGCGACAGCACCGCACTGAGAGCAGGATAGACCAGCATTGCCACGACGACGAGCAGTGTGCGCCAAGACTGCCCGGTTCCGGAATTCTTCGCCGGAATCGGTTCAGCAAGACAAGCGGCGGGCCGGAAGGCGCTCCGGCCCGCCGCCGGCTCAGAACGGCTTGGCCGGCAGGTACTTGCCGTCCAGGGTGATCACGGCCCGTGAGCCGCCCTCGGGGTCGTCGACCTTCTTCACGTCGAGCTTGAAGTTGACGGCCGAGATGATCCCGTCGCCGAACTGCTCGTGGATGAGCGCCTTCAAGGTCGTTCCGTAGACCTGCAGGATCTCGTAGAAGCGGTACATGGTCGGGTCGGTCGGCACCCGCTCCGGGATCGACCCGCGGACCGGCACCGTCTGCAGCTGCAGCGCGGCGTCGTCGTCCAGGCCGAGCAGCGAGGCCACGGCCTCGGCGGACTCCTTCGGCAGCGGATGCTGGCCGAGGACCGCGGCGGTCGTGAACACCGGAGACAGACCGGCGGCGTCGGCGAGCTGCTGCCAGGTGAGGCCCTCGCGGGTCTTGGCCTCCACCGCCTTCGCGGCCAGCGCCTCGCGGACGGCCGGGTCGAACTGGGAGTGCACCATGGGAGTCCTTTCCTCGGAGGGACCGCTTGCCGCCGCGCCGCCGGGGAGTTCAGCGGGACAGGACGCGCTCGTGCAGTCGCCGGACCACCAGCCGCGCGGACTCGAAGGCCCCAGCCTGCCAGGCGGTGAGGTGCGTGAGCCAGTCCCCGGCGAAGTACACCCGTCCGGCCGGTTTGCCGAGCAGCTGGTAGGCCGGGGTGCCGAGCGGGGGCATGGCCCACGCGCTTTCGAGGTGCGGCACGAGATGCCAGGCGACCGAGAACGAGTTCGCCAGTTCCGTGCGGTGCTTCGCGCCGTGAATTTTCACGCCCTGCTCCACCGCCCGCCGCACCCGCTGGTCCGGGGCAAGCTCCCCGTATTGGCGGGCGTGGTTGCCGTAGCAGTAGTTCACGAGCAGCCCGCGCGCTCCGTGGAAACCGTGCGACGGATACCAGAGGCGTTCGATGTCCAGGTCGGTGTCGGTGATCCCGCCGTAGATCCGGTAGTCGGTCTCCCACCACCGGCTGCGGTACTCCAGGCCGATCTTCGCGGCCGTGCCGAGCTGCCACTTGCCGAGCGCGGCCTGGACGTCCGCGCCGAGGTTGTGCGGAATCCGGGCGAGCACCTGCGGCGGGAGCGCGGCGACGCAGAAATCGGCGACGAGGTGGCCCTCCTTGCCGTTCGGCTCGAGGAAGGTGACGCCGACCTTGTCCGGCGCGTTGACGATCCTGGTGACCTCCGTGCCCAGCCGCAGGCGCTGCGGTCCGAGCACGCGGGCCAGCGCCATCGGGATCCGGTCCATGCCGCCGACCGGCTGGAACATCAGCATCGCCTGCTCGTAGGTGAAATCGAAGGAAAAGTACCGGCCGGTGCCGTCGGCGAGCGTCTGGGCCAGCGAGGGCACCGGGCCCAGCGGCACGCCCGCCTGGTCGCCCGCGCCCGGTTCGGTCGAGTAGCCGCGCCGGGACGAGCCGACGTAGCGCCGGCCCGCCGCCTTGTCCCCGATCGCGCCCCAGTCCCGCAGGAAATCGAGCAGCCGCTCCTTGTCCGTCGCGGTGAGTTCGCTGTCCAGCGCGCCCTGGTCGGTCGCCTTGGCGAGCAGTTCGCTGACATATCCGTACACGTCGGCTTTGGCGGTCCGGATCCGCTGCGGCTGCTGCATTCCGGCCGCTTCGTTGAAGACGAAACCGCTCGCGTTGGTATTCGTGAAAACCTCGATCGGCACCCCGAGTTCACGGCAGTAATCGAGTGTGACCATCCATTGCGCGATCCGCGCCGGGCCCGCGTTCAGATAGATTCCTTCACTGAAAGCGGCGGTTTGCGTATTTCCGCGCACATCGGTCTGCACCGTACCGCCGCGCACGGTGAAGTTCCGCCCGCCCGGACGATCGGCCGCCTCCAGAACGGTGCAGTCGTAGCCGCCCTTCGTCAGTTCGTACGCAGTCGCCAGCCCGGCGACGCCGCCGCCGAGAATCACCACTTTCGCCGCTCCGCGCCCGGTCAGCGTGAAATCCGACCGGCGCGGCGGCTCGTAACCCGCGCTCGCGCGGGCCGTCGGCGCGAGACCCAGCGCCCCCATCGTCGCGAACATCGCGCCCGCGCCGCCGGCGGCTCCCATTGCCGAAATAAACCGCCGTCTGCTCAATCCCGGCGGCAGGACAGAACCAGCCATCGGACATCTTCCCCTCTCCCCAAGAACCGCAAGACATAAGGATTTCCTTAGTGCGGCGAAGCTGCGGCGAGCCTACTGCAGATCGCGCGAGCCGCTCAATACAACATTCCGGGTAACCACCCTGAGCCGGACCGGGTTATGCCTTTGCTCGCATTACGTCTTCCGCACCGCGGACCGTGCCGCGCTTCCGTATCCGTTGCACCATCTGGCAGCCGAATTCAGCGAAAACCCGGGAAAACGCGCGTGCCGGTCCCATTCCGCACTCGATTCCGTGTTCGGCGCCGAATCCTTCTCCCTTTCCCGGGCGTTTCCGCCAGCGGTGGAATATGCCCGTCGGACACCGGACCGCGCGGCAGGATAAAGTGCGGGCGGAACGAGGGGGCGCGATGACGGCAGGCCAGGGGCAGTCCCGGTTGCGCTCGGCCGTTCTCGCGCACGCCTGGCGGCGGATCCCGGACGTCGAGGTCCTTTCGGCGGGCGACGGCGGTCCGCTGACCCGCACGATCAAGAAGATCATCGATCCGCTCGTCATCCGTACCGCGGCCAGGCCTCGCCTGGGCCGCCCGCTGCTGGATCCGCCCGCCGCGGCGGAAGTGACCGAACTGCTGCTGGCCGATTCGGCGCGGCTGCGCGCCACTGCGGCGTGGTTCACCCACCTGAAGCGGCAACGCCGGGCCCTGCGCATCACGGCGGGAAACGTCCAGGACGTGTGCTTCCCGCTCGCCTACGAACTCGCGACCACCTTCGGCATGCCGGACGCCGCCGCGCCGGAGCGGGCCGCGTCGACGCTGCGCGAATGGCACGGCGAAGACGGTGCGGCCGGGGTCGATCAGTTGAGCCGCTACTTGGCCGACCCCCAGCCCACGGCCGACTTGACCGCCGAACTGCGCCGCCGCTGGCACACCACACCACACCCGTACCAGACAGCCGACGCCGCAGCGCTGCTCGCCGCGGTCGTCAACGGCTTCACTGACGAGGCTTGGCAAGCGCTCGCCGACTCCCCCGCCGGACATGCGTTCGGCCTCGCGTTGCGTCAGCCCGGAGGCGCCGCCGCACTCGCCCGGGCCGTCCGCAAGGTTTCCGGCCTGCCCGCGCCTGATCTCGGCCTTCAGCGCGGCGAACGCACCGCCGTGCCCCCGCTGAACCAGCGCGACGAAACGGGCAGCGAGCTTCTCGAACGCAGCATCGAACGCCGGGTCCGCGCCACCTTGCGCCGTCTGCCCGCCGCTGACCAGAACCCCGTCGCCGGTCTCGTCGACGAAGAACTCAGCCGTACGGCCGCCGGATTCGGGCTCGAATTACCCGTGCTGGCAACGTGTTTCGCGCTCGGCGTCGTCCTCGCACCCGCGCTTCGGCCACTCGACGGGCCCCGGGGCGACCTCCCGGAATTCGCGCAGCGGCTCAACGCTCAGGTCGCCAGGGAGGGCTACGTCCTGTACGCACGCCGAGCGCTGGCCGGTTCGACACCCCTCACCGCGCAGCCGGACGCCGAGGTCCTGCGAGAACTGCGCGAGTTCGCGAAGCGGTTCCTCGCCCGGCTGTGGGTCCGGTTGCACGGCTTCGACGTCAGCGGCGAGTTTCCGGCCGCTGCGGCCGACATCCGGGACCTGCTCACCGGAGTCGTTCGTTCAACGTCGCTGGACCTGCGGACGAAGGTGCGCCGTGCCCTCGTCGCCAGCCTGCCGCGACTGGAGGCTGCCTCGTGACCCATCCAGTGCACACTCCAGTCATCGCAGCGGACGGCGGCCTCATCCGCTTCGCGCTGGCCGACCTGCTCAGCGCTTCCGTGCCGTCGATGCGGATCGAACTCACCGACGCCAGCGCGGCCGAACCGTGGCTGACCAGGCTCGTCGGCACCGAAGCCAGCTTGACCGCACTCAGCGACGGGCACGTCGACCTCCCGGCCCAGCCGGAACTGGCCCGCCTCGCACTTCTGCTGTGGGCCCGGCGCTGGTGGCCCGCCAGCCCGACCCTCGGCATCCCGTCGCTCGACCCGGCGCTGCTGGACTTGGAAGCGGCCGTCGCGACCACGGCAGTGGAGGACGTCGCCGAGGGCCTGCTCGACGGCTTCGAAGCCAGTCCGGGAGAGCTGTTCGACGCGGCGAATGGCTTGTTCGCTGCCGCCGGATCGGTGGCCGAGGAAACCCGGCAGCTGTGCACACAGCTCTCCGCCTGGTTCGACCGCCACGACGACCTCGAACGAGCCGACGCCGCGGCCGACCTGGCGGCACGGGTTGCCCCTGGTCAGCGTGCGTACGCCTTGGCTGCCGGTGCTGGCCCCTCCGCGTCCGCCGAGGGCGTGCTGGCCGAGGGACGCGCGAGTGTCGATTGGGCCCGGGTCCCGCCGGGCGTTCTGGACGCCGCGGACGACACCGTGACCTGGCGGATCGTCGCGACCAGGACCGCCGCCCGGCTCGAGGTCGAAGTCACGGGCGCGCTCGACGACGCGTCCCTCACTGCCGTCGCGGCCCACGACGGCGAGCCCTTCGCCGAAGCCGCCCTGCATCTCGGCAGCGGAGGATTCGCCGGAACCGCGGACCTGGACGAAGCCGGGACCGGACTGGCGGCGACGTCCTTCAACCGGATCGGTCTCGTCGTCGGCGCGGCCGACCCGGACGTCAACGGGACCACGCCGGAGGACCGGGCCGAAGTGATCTCCTTGGTGCGGGCCCGCGAAGCGCTGCCGCCCGCCGCCCGGACCTTGGCCGAACGCGCCGTCGCCGACGAGGAGTTCTGACGTGCTCGCCGGGTTGCCGCCGCCGCTCGAGCCGCCGGACCGGCCGCTGCCCCCAGAACTCGCCGGCGCGGTTTCACACGGGTACAACTGTCGTTGCGTCGCAACGCATTTCGGTCTCGATCCGGCGGCTTACCAGGAGCTGCCCGCGTGCTCGCTGACCGAAGCCGAGTACCACGAACTGCTCACCGAAGCCGTCGCTGTCCAAGCCGAGGCCAAGCAACTCGCCGCGGCGCGGGATGTCGCCGGTGCTCAGCGGGCTTACGCACGGATGCGTCAGCTCGCCCAGCAACTCGACCGGGTCAGTCTCGAAGTCGCCGCTGTCAGCGATCTGGCCACCGTCTGCTACTCCGCGGGCGACCTCCGCAACGCGCGCCAGTGCGCGGAAGCCGTGCTCACTGTCTTCGCCGTGAGCACCGCCGCCATTGTCCACTTCGGACAGTACGCCGAACTGCGGATGATCGAGGGTTCCCGCGAGGTAGCGGAACGCGTCCTCATCTCACTGTCCACTGAGGAGGGTGACCTCGACCGGGCCCGTGAGCTGCTCGGCGATCAGCGACGTCGCGCGGCGTTCCGGAAGGCAGCCGAACCCGGCCAGTTCCCGCGCGAGCAGCTCGACCCGCACGGCGCCGACGAGCTGGAACTGCGCATCCTCGAAGTACGCGTGCAGGTGGCCGCCGGGGATCCGGCCGGGGCACGCTCCGCGATCGACGAGATTCTGACCGACCTCGACCGCATCGCGGACATCGACGAGGTCCGCGTCCAGGCGGCGGCGCTGCAGGCGATGGCACGGGCCGAACGCGCCCGCATCCGCCAAGCAGGCGGCGAGGAAGCAGACGCGACCGCGGACCTGCTGCGGCTCACCGCCCGCCACGATGGTCCGGCAGCGGCGAAATTCGCCATCGGGCTGGCCGAAACCCGCGCGCTCGACGGAGACCTCCCCGGCGCGATCGCCGCGATCATCAAGGCCAGGGACGAACTCGCCGCCGCCGGAGTGACCGGAGACGTCGCCGAGGCAAGCTACGCACTGGGCACGTTGCTGCTGCTCGCCGACGAAGTCGCGCAGGCGCGGGACCAGTTCGAACACGCGGGAAAGCTGTGGGCGACAAGCGGAGACACCCCGGGCGCGCGTCGACTCGCGTCGGCGCTGGCTCGCTGTGCGGCGGCCGAGGAAGACTGGCCGTCCGCGGAAAGGTACGCGGCCGATCTTCAAACCGCGGCCCGCGATTCGGGCGAATGGCTGGAGTGCCTGCGCGCCGACTATCTGTCGGCCACGATCGGCTACGCACGCGGCGAAGACCCGCGAGCGGTGCTGGACCTGCTGCTCCCTGTGGCCCTCGCCGCGCAGGAGTACCGGTTCGCCTTCGCGTCGGCCCAGGCGCGCACAGCGTGGGCGAACAGCGTCGCGGGCCCGGCGACGGAACTGCTGATGGTCCTGCTGACCCAGCTCGGCGAAACGCGCCTTATCGCGGAGCTGATCGAACGGACCTGCGCGGTCGGCGCGTACCCGGAAGACCGTTCCCTGAACCTGACCGGCGAACTCCCCGCGCTGGCGACGCCGCCCGCCGAGACCGATCAGCTTCCGTTGGCAGCACTGGGTTCGGTCACCTCGTCGCTCCCGCTCCGGCTCGCCCCGCCGCCCGGTCTGCGCTGGTCGCCGTCTTCGCCGATGGAACTGGACGACTGGTCCCGACTGGCCGACGAGCGTTACGGGTGCGTCTCGGCGACCCGGACGGTCGAGACCTGGCCCGCCGCCGAACCCGGTCGAGAGACGTTCATCCTGCGCTACGCCGACGCCGGGCACACCTACCTCAGCTGGCGCACCACCAGCGACCTCGACACCGTCCGCACGCACCCGATCGACGCCGATCTCGTCGACACCGCGCGCGGGTTCCTCGCCGAGGCTTCCCCGACGCCGCGGGAAGGCGAGCGGATCGCCGACGCCGTCCGACGATCGCTCGACGCCTTCTCCTCCGGAGAACAACGCCTCGCCCGCGTCCTCGCGCTCAACCTCCTGCCCGCCGACCTCGTCGCGCGACTCCGACAAGCCACGCGCCCGCTGCTCCGAATCCAGCCGTCACCGGCGCTCGCCGCGGTCCCGTGGGGCCTGCTCGCCCTGCCGGACCGGCGGCCGGACCGCGTGCTCGACGCCGACGAGGTCGACACCTGCTTCGACAGCGACCTCCGGATCCTCGACCTCGCCGACGTCTCCCTCCTCGCCCCCGCCGGAATCCCGCGCCGCGAACCAGGCCCCGCCGGACC
Organism: Amycolatopsis sp. NPDC004079; assembly: GCF_040610415.1. Taxonomy (NCBI): domain Bacteria; kingdom Bacillati; phylum Actinomycetota; class Actinomycetes; order Pseudonocardiales; family Pseudonocardiaceae; genus Amycolatopsis; species Amycolatopsis sp. NPDC004079. The sequence goes on from NZ_JBEXMH010000001.1 coordinate 377,750, forward strand.
GCCTGTCTACCTGCTCGATCCGCGGATCCCCGGCCAGAGCGCGTTCGGCGAGCTGGGTTCGGTCCTCGGCAAGCAAGACGCGACCTCGCCGCTGATCCGCCACCTCGACGCCCGGCTCGCCGCGGGCCCCGTCCGCCCCGCCGCCGCGCGCGGCCTCGACCTGGTCCGCCGCACCGACACCGACCGGCGGCTGCTCGCCGCGGCACTGGCCGAACCGTGTTCGCGGCTGGTGTTCGCGGGGCACGTCAGCCGCATCCAGGACGTCCACGGCGCGCAGACCGCACTCCATCTGTCCTGCTCGGCCGACCTGCCCGGCACCGCCGCACCGATCGGCGCGCACCGGCCGTTCACCGCCGCCGACCTGGCGCTGTCCGAAGTGGACATGCCCGCACGGGCGGCGCTGATCGGCTGCGCGAGCGCGAGCGACTTCGGCCTGCCCGAACCGTTCGGCGTGCTGCTCGCCGCCGTCGCGGCCGGGGCCGGGCTGGTGGCCGCGACGGTGTGGGCGCTGCCGACTTCCGCCGCAGTGCCCGGTGCTGATCCGATGGCCGAACTGATCATCGCCGTCGACACCGCGCTGGCCGGGCCGGATCCGGTCGCCGAGCTCTGCGCGTGGCAGCGGAACCAGCTCGCGCGCTGGCGCGAACAGCCCGGGCCAGCCCGCTCCCCGGTCTTCTGGGCAGCTCTGACCTGTCTCGACGCCACCGACGACGGCAGGACTTGGCCGCGGTAGCAGCCCACCCCTGACACCGCCCTGACCAGCATCAACGCACCCCACGACCGCAAAACCTGGGTTCGGTAGCGCCCCGCCCGCCCGAAGCTGTGTCCAGCACACCGACACGGCGAAAGGCATCCCATGTTCAAGAAGATCCGCGACAAGATCAACGAGGCCACCCAGCAGGGCATGGCCCGCGGCGCACAGGATTTCCAGCAGCACGCCGAGCAGTTCCGGCAGGCAGCCGCCGCGCAGGGGCACGACATCACCCCGCAGCTGCCGACTCCGCAGCTGGCCGCGCAGGCGTTCCGCACCGTCGCCGCCGACCCGGCGACGGCGGCCTTTATGGCGCTGCCGATGGAGGAGCAACTGCGCCAGCAGCAGGAACTCCAGGCCTACGGCACCGAACTGCGCCGGCTCTACGACACCGGCGAGAAGGCCACGCTGGTGATCCGCGCGCTGGAGCCGACCGGCCGGACGGTCGCCGGGCAGGCGCAGTACACCGCGACGCTGGAGGTCACCCGCGCCGACGGCATGATGTACCGGACGGTCACCCCGCTGATCACCCCGCAGGCGACGATCCAGCAGTACGCGCCCGGGACCCGCCACGAAGCCCGCCTCGACCCCGCCGACCCGGCCAAGGTCGCCGTGTTCGGCCCGATCGCGTAGGCGGGCGCGGTGTTCAGCTTATTCGCGTTCGGCCTGTCGGACGATCCTGAAGAGACCCGGGCGTCGAGCAGGCGGCTGTGGCTGCTCGGGCTTCCCACGACGCTCGCCTGGGCGGTCGCCGGCTGGTCGGGCGCACTCGGGCTGCTGGACGGCTTCCGGCTGATGTCGCTGAACCGCGTCGGCGCGTGGGGGGCCGACGCGGGACCGGCGGGGTCGCTCGTGCTGTTCTTCAGCCTGGCGGTCACGGTGGCCTCGTCGCTCGGCTTCGCCATGCTGTGGGGCGGCGGAATGTCGTTGCGCCGCATGGGCATCAGCTTCCGCGCGAGCTCGCTGGCCGCGGCGCTCGGGGTGACGCTGGGCAGCGGCGTGGCGGCTCCGTCGTGGACGCCGCCGGAATCCGTGGGCGAACGGCTGCCCTTCCTCGACGGCAAGGCCGAGCCGTGGTCCGATGTGGACTGGGTCGTCTACTACGAGCCGTTCCTGGTGCCCGCGGTGGCCGGGCTCATCGCGCTGGTCCTGATCATCGTGCTGCTGCGGTCGTTCCTTCGCGCGGCCGAGGCGGACGACCGCGAGCAGGCGCTGCTCCGCTCCGGCCGTCAGGTGACGGGTTTTCTCACCCGCGTGGACTTCACGAACGTCTGGGTCATGGGGAATCCGCGATTCGCCGTCACCGTGCGGTTTCCCACCGAGACCGGCGAACGCGAGGTCGTGACGACCATGATCACGTCGCTGTTCCAAGCCCCTTCGCAGGGTTCGGCGGTGAAGGTCCGCTACGACCCGCAGGATCCGAAAGCCGTTCTGGTGGAACCGATTTCCCTCTGACCGCCGCAAGGGAGCACTTCCATGGCAGCCATCCGCACGATCGCGTTCGGTTTCCTGACCGGTCTGGTCATCGGAGCGACCCTGTGTTCGCTCGTCGTCGGGGTCATCCTCGAGAGTGTTCCGTTGTTCGTGGCCGGCCTGGGAATTCCGGCCGGCTACGGCATTCTCGTGTACCTCGGCGGCATGCCACGCCGCGCCCGCGAAGCGGCCGTGCCACCTGTCGTGGCGCTCGCGCGGATCGAAAGCCTCCGCGCCGGAGGCACCGAAACAGGCGATCTCCCGGTCGAATTCATCCTCACGGTCGCGCCGGACGGGGCCCCGTCCCATCGCGCGGCGATGACCCACACTGTCAATCTGGTCGATCTCCCGCAGTACCGCACGGGCGACGTCCTGGTGGTCGTGTACCCGCCGGAGCGGCCGTGGAAGGTGCGGCTCGTCTCCAATCCTTCGCCGGAATGGCAGCGCCGGGCGGCGAACGCGGTCATCGAACCCGCGGCTGAGTCCGCTTTGGTCCACCCGCCGCCGGAAGGCTGCGCGGCCGGTGTCCTGACCTTGCTCGGCCTGCTGCTCGGCGCGGGCGCCGTCCTCGGGCTCTTCCGCGTCGAACTGTTCGCTCCGGACTCGAGCGCCCCGGCACCGCCGCCGCCCGCGTCGTCCGAGGTGACCTCGTCAGGCTCCGCGACGGTCGACGTCGGCCCGGACCGGTCCTTGCTGGACGAGGGAGAGCTGCGCCGTGCCGTCGATGGGCTGGCCCAGAGCATTGACGTCTCGCAGACGCTCACCGCGGTCGTCCAGGAACACCGGCTGACCGTCGTTTTCGCGCCGACCGGAGTCCAGGTCCCGCGCTTCGATCTCCGCTCGCTGCCCGTCGACCAGATTCCCGGCTCGGTCCGAAAAGCCTTGCGCACCATCGACGTCGGCACGCCGCAAACCTGGCAGGTCACCGTCGTCCAGCTGCCGACGGCTCGCACCATTCGCGTCACGGTCACCGGACCCAACGGCAGCGGTTCTCTCGCCGGATGATCAGCCCGCCAAGCCCAGCGACGCGCCGAGCAGCAACAGCCCTTTGGCAGTACGCGGATCCGCACCGGTCAGGTTCGCGATCCGCGACAGGCGATTGTCCACCGTGTTCGGATGGACGTGCAGCTTCCGCGCCGTCTCACGACGGTTGAAATCAGTCTCGAAGTACGTCCGGAGCGTCGTCGTCAGATCAGGCTCGCCGCCCAGCCGCTCCGCCAGCGCACGCAGCTGAGGCGTCGCCGCACTGTCGTGATTCAACTGGTACTCGAAAAGATGATCCGCAAGCACCGCAACGGTGTCAGGAGCCGAATTCAACCGCAGCAAACGTTCTGCCTCCGCCACCGCCGCCGGGATTTCCGACAGATCCGCCGCGTGCGCGAACGCCCCGGTGATCTCCACGCCCGTCGTCTGATGCGCCCGCAGAACAGCCTGCCGAGCCTCGATCAGCGCCGCCTCTCCACTGTCCGAAGCAGCCGGAAGCAACAGCAGCCCGCCATCCGGATCCAAGGCGGCCAGGACGTCTCCGGACAGTTCTCGACGCAGGTGCTGCAACAGCAACCGCGCTTTCCGCTGTCCTGCCAGATGCCGGCCGACCGCGTCGCCGACTGAATCCGCCGGGTCCGCGGCGAAGCGCAGGGCCAGCACGCCGTACGCCGAGGCGAGCCGGACGTCGGCCGGTTCCGGGACGAACTCCCCCGCCGCCAGCCGCCGGACCAGGGCCCGTGCCGCCTCGCGTTGTTCGTGGTCCGCGGTCTGGAATTCCTTCTGGTGCGCCTGCACGGCCGCGTTCAGCACCTGGTGCAGGCACTTCAGCAGCACCGCGGTCGTCTCGCCGGGCGGCGACCCCTCGGACAGGTCCTGGATCTCCGCCCACATCTCCTCGGCCGCCAGCAGGTACGCGTGCACGAATTCGCTGACCGGCAGCCCCTCCGCGCCCCGCTCCCGGCCGCGCCGGCGGAACAGCTCCAGTTCGTCCTCGCGCAGCTCGTCGTGCTCCCGCACGGCGCGCGCGAACATCCGGCCGAACTCGCGGCAGGTGTGCGCCATGTGGAGGTGCAGGTGCGCGGGCACCTGGCCCCGGTAGTGCGGGGACGTCTCGACGTACCGGCGGATCGTCCGCTCGCCCATCTTCGGCAGCCGGTGCTCGAAGCTGCGCCACGACAGCTGTGACATGTCACAGCACGGTAGCCGAAAACCTGGGCAATGTGCGCTACCAGCCGGATTGGCCAGGGGCGACAGTTGGGGTTGTGTCCATGACCGCGATCACAGGAGGCCCCGGACCCATGCGCTGCGAGCCGCTGTTCCGCCCGAAGTCGGTCGCCGTGGTCGGCGTGTCCGCGACCACCGCGCTGTCCTGGGGACGGATCGCGCTGGACCGGTTGCTGCGCGGCGGCTACGGCGGCGAGGTCTTCGCGGTCTCGCGCGGCCCGCTCGAGCTGCCCGGCGTACGGACGGTCGGCTCGCTCGCCGAGATCGGCTACGGCCCCGACCTCGTGGTCCTCGCGACCCCGGCGGAAACGGTCCCGGGGCTGGTCAGGCAGGCACGCGAACTCGGCTCCGGCGCGGTCATCGTCTTCGCCTCGGGTTTCGCCGAGGGCGGCAACCCCGCGCTGGAGGACGAACTGCGCGAGGCCGCCGGAGACCTGCCGGTGCTGGGCCCGAACTGCCTCGGCGTCGTGAGCCACCCCGCTGGGGTGCAGCTGTCCACGACTGTCTTCCTCGACCGCGAACGCGTCCCGCCGGGCCCGCTCGCGATCGTCACGCAGAGCGGCGCGATGGGGTTCGTGCTCGCTGACCTGCTCGAACAGGCCGGGATCGGCTACTCGTACTACGCGAGCGTCGGGAACGAAGCCTGCCTGTCCAGCCACGAGCTCGGCAGCTGCCTGCTCGACCAGCCGGACGTCGAGGTGCTCGTGCTCTACCTCGAAGGCGTGCGCGACGCGGACGGTCTCCGTGAACTCGGACGCCAGGCTAGAGCGGCGGGCAAGACCGTGGTGGCCCTCGCGGTGGGCAGCAGCGCCGCCGGTCGGCAGGCCGCGTTGTCGCACACCGCCGCCGTCGCCGGTGATCACTTCCTGCTCGCCTCGCTGTGCCGCCAAGAGGGCATTCACCTGGTCACGGACGACGACCAGCTCGTGGACGCCGTGCTCTGCGCCCGCAAAGGCACGACGCTTCCGCCTGCTCCGCGGCTGGCCGTGCTCACGATGTCCGGCGGCGCGGGCGGCATCCTCGCCGACAACCTCACCGCGCTGGGCGTCCGGATCCCGCCCTTGTCGGACGCGACGCGCGCGAAGCTCGCCGAGGTCGGCGGCGTCGAGGCGGCCGACGAGAACCCGGTCGATCTCGGCGGCAACATCGACCGCTGGCTCGACCGCGTCGGCGATCTCCTCGGCGCGCTCGACGAAGACCCGGAGCTGGACGGCGTCGTGCTCTATCTGACGTTCGGCGACCGGTTCCGGGAGGCGTATCACCGGCTTGCCGCCGCTGCCGCAGCGATGCGGACGCCGACGTGGTTCATCTGGGCATGTGCGCCGCCCGGCGAGCTGGCGAACGCCGGACGGCCGGACACCGTGCTGCCCAGCATCGGCGCTCTCGTACGACGGCTTCAGGTGCTGATCCCGGACCGGGTCCCGGAACCCGCGCACCAGGCTATCGGCGACGACCGTCCAGTGTGGACAGAACTGCGGGCCATTCCGCTGTTGGAGGACGCTGGCATCGCGCACGTGGAAACCGTCGCCGGGATCGATCTCGCTACTGCTGTTCAGCAAAACGGCTGGTCGGAGCCGTACGTGGTCAAGGGCGACGCCACCGACGTTCCGCATCGGGCCCGCGCCGGACTCGTCCGCGTCGGCGTCACAGCGGCCGAGCTGCCTGCAGTACTGGAGACGCTCCAGGCCCGCCTGGACGAGGTTTCCACCGACCCGGACCGCACCCTCGTCGTGCAGCCTCTGCTGCCGCACACCGCCGAACTCGCCCTCGGCGCGACGCGGGATCCGTTGTACGGCACCGCGATCGTCCTCGGCGCGGGCGGCGACCGTGCCGAAGACCCCACCGCACCCCGTCGGGCGCTGCTGCTCCCGGCAACCCCGGAGCAGCGGGCCGAACTGGCGGAGTGGGCGGGCGACGTCCTCGCCGCCCCGGTCCCCGCCGTCGCCGCCGCGATCGACGGGCTCGTCCGCATCCTCGGCGACCATCCGGAATTCGCCGAAGCCGACCTCAACCCGCTCTGCGTCACCGGCGACGACCTGGTCGCCGTCGACGCGCTGTTCACCGCGACTCTTCAGGAGGCATCCCGTGACTGACCTGCTCGACTACGCCGACAAAGTCTGGCGAGGCGAGGCCGACACCCGCGTTTACCACACCGGCGCGCTGCGCAAGGACGGTCTGCACGAGCTGGCCGAGGGCGTCTGGATGTGGCCGGCGTTCGGCAACGTCTTCCTCTTCCCGACCGCCGACGGCCTGTTCTGCTTCGACACCGGCGAACGCCGTACCGCCAAAGACCTCTTCGGCGCGACCCGCGCGCGCACCGATGCCCCGCTGCACACCGCCGTCTACTCGCACGGCCACATCGACCACGTCTTCGGCGTCGGGCCGTTCGACACCGAGGCCGAGGAACGCGGCTGGCGTCGCCCGTCGGTGCTGGCCCACGAGAACACGCCGCCGCGCTTCGAGCGGTACGAGCGCACCCGCGGCTACAACACGGTGATCAACCAACGGCAGTTCCAGTCGCCCGGCTTCCGCTGGCCGGACCGGTACCGGCACCCCGACCTCACCTACCGCGACACCACGACGCTGCGGATCGGCGACCTCGACGTCCAGCTGAAACACGGCCGCGGCGAGACGGACGACGCGACGATCGCGTGGCTGCCCGACCGGAAAATCCTGTGCTGCGGCGACTTTTTCATCTGGTCCTCCCCCAACCCGGGCAATCCGCAGAAGGTCCAGCGCTACGCCGCCGAGTGGGCGCAGGCGCTGCGCTGGATGGCCGGGCTCGGCGCGGAACTGCTGCTGCCCGGGCACGGCGTGCCGATCGTCGGCGCGGACCGGATCCGGACCGCGCTGTCGGACACCGCCGAGTTCCTCGAAACCCTGCACGACCAGACCGTGGACGCGATGAACGCCGGAGCCACGCTCGACGAGGTGGTGCACGGCGTCACCGCACCTGCCGAACTGCTGGCCAAGCCATACCTGAAACCGTCGTACGACGAGCCGGAATTCGTCGTCCGCAACGTCTGGCGGCTCTACGGCGGCTGGTACGACGGCAACCCGGCCAACCTGAAACCCGCCCGCCGCGCCGACCTGTCGCGCGAACTCGCCGACCTGTCCGGCGGCTCCGACCGGCTGGCCGCGCGGGCGCGGGAACTGCTCGCGGCCGGGCAACACCGGCTGGCCGGGCACTTCGCGCAGCTCGCCGTGGACGCGGCCCCGGACGACGAGACCGCGCACACCGCCCGCGCGGAAGTCTTCACCGCACTGGAAAAAGCGGCGACCTCGACGATGGCGAAGGGTGTCTACGCCTGGGCCGCCGCCGAATCCCAAGCCGTGCTGGACGGCACCGACCGCGCCGAGCAACTGCGCGCCCGCACCGCGGGCCGCACCCGCTGGGCCTTCTGAGTTTTCTGTACCACCCCGTCCGACAACGACGTTGAAATGGGGACCCCACGATGAACGCTCCCGCCCTCCCCGCCGAAACCGCCGCCCGCCGGCGCACCCGCGGCACCAGCGCCCGCGGCTGGGTCGTCACCGGGCTGCTGCTGGTGTTCATGCTGATCAACTTCGCGGACAAGGCCGTGCTCGGGCTCGCCGCGAAGCCGCTGATGCACGATCTCGGCCTGACGCCCGAGGCGTACGGCCTGATCAGCAGCGGGTTCTACTTCCTGTTCAGCATTTCCGCGATCGTGGTCGGCTTCGTGTCGAACCGCGTGCCGACGAAGTGGATCCTGCTGGTGCTGGGCGTCGTCTGGGCGCTGACCCAGGCCCCGATGCTCGGCACCGTCGGGTTCGGCGCGGTGCTGGTCAGCCGGATCGTCCTCGGCGCGGCCGAAGGACCGGCGAATCCACTGGCCATGCACGCGGCGTACAAGTGGTTCCCCAACGAGAAACGCGGCTTGCCGAGCGCGTTGCTGAACGCCGGTTCCGGCATCGGCGTGGCGCTGGCGTCGCCGCTGCTGACGGCGCTGATCGTCGGCTACGGCTGGCGGTGGGCGTTCTTCGCGCTGCTTGTCGTCGGCCTCGTGTGGTCGTTGCTGTGGGCGATCTTCGGACGGGAGGGCAAGGTCGCGGGGACCGCGTCCGTGCACGCGGACGAGGCCAAGACCGAAGCGGACGAACCCCGCGTGCCCTACCGCCGAATCCTGCTGAGCGGCACGTGGCTCGGCGGCTTCCTGGCCGGTTTCGCCGCGTACTGGGCGCTTTCCGTGCTGGTCGCGTGGGTGCCGCACTACCTCGAGACGGCGTTGCACTACAGCACGGTGACCACCGGGACGCTGGTCGCGCTGCCGTGGATCGCGTCCGTCGTCTTCAATCTCGCCCAGGGCGCGCTCAGCGACCGCTTGATGCGGCGCGGAGTGTCGAGCCGGGTCGCCCGCGGTGTGCTCGGCGGCATCGCGGTGCTCGTTTCCGGTCTCGCGATGCTGCTGTTCCCGCACACCGGGGGCTGGTTCCAGATCGCGTTGCTGACCGTCGCGTTCAGCCTCGGCGGGGTCATGTTCGCGCTCGGCGTCACGATGAACGCCGAGATCAGCCCGACCCGGCAGCGCGGCGCGGTGCTGTCGATCAGCGTCGGGCTGGTCACCACGGCGGGATTGCTCGCCCCGTACCTCACCGGGCGGCTGATCCAAGCCGCTTCGTCGCCCGAGGGCGGCTTCACGCTCGCCTTCACGATCAGCGGTCTGCTGTCCATTGTGGGCGGTCTGCTCGCGATGTTCTTCGTCAACCCGGACCGCACCGCGCGGCGGCTCGGACTCCGCACCGAGGTGGTCAGCTGATGCCTTTCCAAGACACCAAAAACCCGCTCCACGGCACCGGTGAGATCACCGAGGTCGCGCCCGGCGTCCGCTCGATCGGCCTGCAGGGCAACAGCCTGGCAGTGGAAACTCCCTCGGGTCTCGTCGTGGTCGACACCGGCCCGTCTCCGGACCTCGTCGCGCCGGTACTGGACCAGCTCAGCGAACCGGTGCGCTGGATCGTCTACAGCCACGGCCATCTCGGCTACAACTACGGCGTACCCGGGTTCTTCGACTACGCGGCTGCCCATGGCGAACGCCGCCCGGCCGTCGTCGCGCACGAGAACGTCGTCCGGCGCTACCGGCGGTATCTGGAGACCGCCGGGTTGCAGAACCACATCAACACCCGGCAGTTCCGCCGTCCGATGGCCGACCTGACGGCCCCGCCACCGGTCACCTTCCCCGACCAGACCTACCGGGAAGCGATGACCCTGGCCCCGGACGTCCGGCTGCTGTGGGCCCCGTCCGAAACCGACGACGTGACCGCCGTGTGGCTGCCGTCCCAGCGGGTTCTGTACGGGAGCGCGGCGGTGATCAACGGCATCCCCAACATCGGGACGCCGATGCGCACCATGCGCGACACCGTCCGCTGGGCCGACACGTTGGATCGCCTCGCCGCGTTGAACCCCGCTGTCCTGGTGCCGGAATTCGGCCCCGTCATCCGCGAGGATCCGGTCCGGCAGCTCACCATGACCGCCGCCGCCCTCCGGTGGCTGCGGAGCGCGGTCGTGGACCAGCTCAACCGGGGCCGGCGAGCAGACGACATCGTGCACGACCTCCTGTACCCGGCCGAGCTGTTCGACGTGCCGTGGATGCGCGAGCACTACGGGCACCGGGAGTACATCGTCCGCGATATCGTCCGCTCGGAAACCGGCTGGTGGGACGGAAATCCGACGACCCTGCACCCGTCCCGCCCAGACGCCGCGGCCGCCGCCCGGGCCGAGGCGATCACGGACAAGCAGGCGGTGCTCGACCACGCCGAGCGGCTGCGCGCGGACGGGCGGGCGCAGGAGGCGTTGCATGTGATCGATCTGCTGGCGCTCGCGCCTGGGGACGACCCGCTGGTCAAGCAGGCGCGGGCGGTAAAGGAGGAACTGTGCGCGGTTCGAGCTGCGGAGGCGAGTAGTTACGTGTCGCGGAGCTTCTATCGCAGCGGTTGGTGACGCCGCCGAGATCCGGCCGCGGTTCGCGACGCGGAGGTCCGTGAGGGGAACCCTGATTCCCAATGCCAGGAACTTCAGGCTGTGATGCGGACGTGCTTCCGGCGCGTTCCCGCAGCTCAGCTGGCTCGATCCGGGTGAACGCACGTCGCTGTGGCCCCGCAGCGGAAGCCGGGTTGCGGTCCGTGAGGGACTCCTTGAGGGAACCTGATTCCCTCAAGGAGTCCCTCACGGACTTCAAGACGCGGCCACATAGTGGCAAATCGGGCATTTCGGTGCCGTTTTCGTCCTTTGTGGACGGTCAGCGGACCGAGGTCGCGCGGCTTGATGACTCTGATTCCGTCAGGGTTCCCCTCACGAACCTTGGCAAACCCGTCACTGCGCGGGCAACGCCTCGGTCCAAGTCAACTCCAGCCGCTCCGGCCCCCGCTGCCGCCGCGCGCTCAGCCACGGCACGTCGGCCGCGTCCACCGCCAACCCCAGATCCGGGAACCGCGCCAGCAGCGTCCCCAACGCGACCTGCAGTTCCAGCCGCGCCATCTGGGCGCCGAGGCAGTGGTGCGGGCCGTGGCCGAAGCCGACGTGGTGGTTGCGCGGGCGGGCCAGGTTGAGATCCTCCGGGCACTCGAACACGGTCGCGTCGCGGTTGGCGCCGTCGACGTCGGCGAACACCGCCTCGCCCTTGCGGATCAGCTGGCCGCCGATTTCGACGTCCTCGCTGGCGATGTGCGCGAAACTGGCGCTCGCGCTGAGCGGGACGAACCGCAGCAACTCCTCGACCGCCGACGGCATCAGGCTGGGATCCGAGCGCAGGCGGGCCAGCTGGTCCGGGTTCGTCAGCAGGGTGTAGAGCAGGTTGGAGATGTGGTTCGCGGTCGTCTCGTGCCCGACTGCCAGGATGCCGCCGGACAGGTCGATCAGCTCGCCCTCAGTCAGCCTGCCCTCGTCGTCGCGGGCCCGCACCAGTGCGCCGATCAGGTCGTCGGTGGGGGTTTCCCGGCGTTCCGCGACCAGACCGGCGATGTAACCCCACAGTTCGCGCTGCGCGGTCATGATCGCGGTGTGGTCCGAGCCGTCGCCGCTGAGCATCAGCATCGTGTCGGTCCAGGTGTGCACCTTCTCGCGATCCTCCTGCGGCACCCCGAGCAGCTCGCACAGCGCGGTGATCGGCAGCGGGATCGAGAACGACGACACCAGGTCGACCGGCGGGCCCTGCTCGATCATCCGGTCGATCAGGCCGTCGGTGATCTCCTGGACGCGCGGGCGCAGCGTTTCCACCCGTTTCGGGGTGAACGCGGCCGCGACGAGCCGGCGCAGCCGGGAGTGCGTCGGCGGGTCCATCGTGATGATCGAGCTCTCGCTCTCGATCGCCTCGGTCCCGCGCGGCGCGTCCTTGCCGACGGTCAGGCTGCGCATCAGCCGCCGGTCCACCAGCACGGCCCGCACGTCCTCGTATCGCGTCGCCAGCCAGGCCTCGCCGCCGTACGGCAGCCGCACCCGGCTCATTCCAGGCTGCTCGCGCATCTGGCCGTACCGGGCGTCGACCGCCAGCGCCGACGGTGCGAACGGGTACGGGCACACTTCAGTGTTCACGACGAACTCCCAAGTCCGGTAACGGTTTCCACGATCGGTTCTGCCACGGATTCCAGCCACGCCCCGACAGCCGACGCCGTGCTCTCCGCGTCCTCGGCGACGATGCTGAAATGGTCCCCGGGCACGGTTTCCCCGCGGTCGGCTCGCGACCACGTCGTCTGCCACGCCGTCCCCGCCACGTCCCCGAAGCTGCGGGCGGAGCGCAGCAGCACCGCGGGAACCCGGATGTCCGGCGGTCCCGCGGCGGCCAGAAGGCCGAGGTAGCGGCCCATGGCGGTCAGCTGCGCCCGGTCGAACCCGCCTTCGTCCTCGCGGGACAGCACTTCCCCGGCCATCGCGTGAACGGCGTTCTCGGCCGGGCCGCCCATCTCGTAGGTGTCCAGCAGGCACACGCCCGCCGGGGCACGGCCGGTGCGGGCCAGTTCCGCCGCCACAGCTTCGGCCAGCAACCCGCCGGACGAATATCCCAGCAGCGCGAAGGGTTCGTCGTCGGCCACTTCGCGCGCCTGGCCGGCGAGGGTGGTGACGAGCGTGGCGAGGTCGGCCGGAAGCGGCTCGTCCGCGGTGAAGCCGGGCAGGGACAGCACGCAGACGCGCCGGTCGCCGCGGAACGGCGCGGCCAAGCGTCCATATTGGACGGCACCGGTCATCGCGGCCGGTGAGGGCACGCACAGCAGCGCGGGACGCTGTGGCCCCTCGGCGAGCCGTACTGGCCGAGATGTCCCGATCGCCGTGCTGAACGACTCGCGCAGATTCGCCGCGGCCCCCAGCAGGGCGACGCCATCTGGCACCCGACCCGCCGCTACTGCCTCGGCGAACAGCCGGGCGACCGGATCCGCCGGCACCGGAGCGGAAGGCTCGGCCGGAGTGTCCGAAAAGGACTCGTTCAGGAATTCGGCCAGGTCCGCGACCGTCGGATGGTCGAACACCAGGGTCGCGCCGAGAGTCAGGCCGGTCAGTTCGGCGAGCCGGTTGCGCACCTGGACCGCGGTGAGCGAGTCGAAACCGAGATCCGGCAGCGCACGGCTGGGTTCAAGGGTCGCGCTGTGTCCGAGTACCGCCGCGACCTGCGCGCCGACCAGTTCCGCCAACCGCTCCCGGCGCTCGGCAGGTGGGGTGCGGCGCAGTCGTCCGGCGGCGGAACCGCCTGCGCGCCGGGTGGTCCGCACGTGGCCGCGGAGCAGCGGCGGGACGTCGTCGCCACGCCACGCGTCGAGCCGCAGCGGGGCCAGTACCGGTGCCGGGTCGGCGAGGGCCGCGTCGAACAGCGCCAGACCTGCTTCAGCGGTGAGACCGCCGGTGCGTTCGTCGGAGTTCCACAGCCCCCAGGCCAGTGATTGAGCGGGCAGTCCGAGGCTGCGGCGGTGCTGGGCGAGTGCGTCGAGGAACGCGTTCGCTGCCGCGTAGTTCGCCTGGCCCGGCGCGCCGAGGAGGCCTGCCGCAGACGAGAACAGGACGAACTTGTCCACGTCACCGGCGAGTTCGTGCAGATTCCACGCGGCGGTGGCTTTGGCCTCGAACACCGCGTCGACCTGGTCCGCGGTCAACGACGTGAGCATCCCGTCGGCGAGGACTCCCGCCGCGTGCACGATCGCGGTGACCGGGTGCGCGGTCAGCAGCGCGGCGACGGCGGATCGGTCGGCGAGATCGCAGACCGCCACGTCGGCCTCCGCACCGAGCGCGGCCAGTTCGGCGGCGACGTCGTCCCCGCCCCGGCCGGTCCGGCTCGCCAGCACCAGCTTCCGTACGCCGTGGTGACGGACTAGGTGTTCGGCCGCCAACCGGCCGAGCTGCCCGGTCCCGCCGGTGATCAGCACCGGTCCCGGACCCCACTCCGCACTGTCGGCGGCTTCGACGGCGACCAAACGCGGGGTCAGGGTTCGATGGTCACGCACGACAATGGCTGGCTCGCGCACAGCGGCGATCAAGTCGTCGGACGGTGGCGCGTCCGTGTCCAGGTGCGTGATCCGGCCTGGGTGTTCGGTCTGCGCGGAGCGAATCAATCCGGCGACCGCCGCACCGGCCAGGTCGACCGGTTCACCGGGCAGTCCGGCCGCGTGCCGGGTGATCACCACGATCCGCCGGTCGTCCGCGAGCGCCGTGCGCAACGCGGCGAGGATCCGATGGACTTCGCGCTGTGCCGCCGCGGCGTCAGATCCCGGCGAAACGACCAAAGCCTGGACGTCCTCCGCCGCTCCGCCGGACAGGGTGCATTCGGTCCATTCCGGACGGAGCAACGATCCTGAGCGGGGAGCCCGCCGCACGCCGGTGACCGGCCGCAACGCCAGTGAACCGATCGTGGCCACCGGATGGCCCGAGCAGTCCGACAAGGACAGGGAGACCGTATTCTCCCCCAACGGTTTCACCCGCACTCGAAGCTCGGAGCTGCCGGGCGACCACAAGTCCACTTCGGACCACGAGTACGGCAGCAGCGTCCCCGCGCCGGCAGCCGGGCCGAGGCCGACAGCGTGCAGAGCTGAATCGGCGAGCCCTGGGTGGAGGCCGAACTCAGCGGCATCCAGCACCGCGGATTCCGGCAGCGCGACTTCGGCGAACACCTCGTCCCCGCGCCGCCAAGCGGTCTTCAGCCCTTGGAACAACGGACCGTACTCGACACCGCGCTCGGCGAGTAGCTCGTACATCCCGTCGAGATCGATCTCCTCGGCCCCGGCAGGCGGCCAAGCCGGAGCGGTCTCAGGCGCCGGGCCAGCCGGAGCCAGCGCACCGTCGGCGTGCCGCACCCAGGGTGCGTCGCCCGTCTGCGCGTGGATGCTCAACGGACGCACCCCAGCCTCATCAGCCCCACCGACCCGGACTTGAACCCGGACCCCGTCGGCCGCCAGCACCAACGGCGCGTGCACGGTCAGCTCGCGAACGCGCGTGTCTCCCGACTCCTCACCGGCACGCAGGGCGAGTTCCAGGAACCCGGTGCCGGGAAACAGCACTGAGCCGCCGACGGCGTGTCCGGCCAGCCACGGCTGCGCGGCGACCGAAATCCGGCCGTGCAACAGGAATCCGTCGCCGTCGGCTAGCGGAACCGCGGCCCCCAGCAACGGGTGCCCGGCAGCTTCGAGCCCGGTCGCGGACAGGTCGCCCGCCTCGGCCGAACCGGACAGCCAGTAGCGTTCCCGCTGGAAGGCGTAGGTCGGCAGGTCCACGAACCCCGCTTCGCGCGGCGCGAGAACTGCGGCCCAGTCCAGGGTTACGCCGTCGGCGTGCAGCGCCCCGATCGCCTCGGCGATGGCGACGTCCTCCGGCACGCCCCGGCGCAGCGCGGCGACGGCCAGCGGAGCGTCCGGAAGCAGCGCCGTGAGCGGCCCGTCCGCGCCAAGTTCGAGAAATCGGGTGACGCCTTGGCTCTCCAGCGTGCGGACCGCATCGCCGAACCGGACCGTGCGGCGGATGTTGCGAACCCAGTAGTCCGCGTCGAAGGAGTCGATCGGCTCGCCAGTCACGGTGGAGACGACCGGCAGCGCGGGTTCGGCGTACGTCACTCGCGCCGCGATCGCGCGGAACGGCTCCAGCACCGGATCCATCAGCCGCGAATGGCAGGCCACCGAGACCGCCAGCCGCTTGGTGCGCCGCCCCGCAGCGGAGAACCGGGCGACGGCGGCCAGCACCGCCGCTTCCTCCCCGGAGACGACGACCGCTCGCGGACCATTGACCGCGGCCACATCGACCGCCTCCCCAGCGACGGCAACCGCTCGCGGATGGTTGCTCGCCGCGACATCGACCGCCTCCCCAGCGAGTTCCTCCGGCTCCGCCTCGATCGCCGCCATCACGCCGCGCGGCTGGGCCTGCATCAGCGTCGCCCGCGCGACGACCAGCTCCGCCGCGTCCGCGAGCGTCAGCACTCCCGCACAATGCGCGGCCGCCAGCTCGCCCCCGGAATGTCCGCAAAGGACGTCCGGTTGCAGCTGCCACGACTCGGCCAGCCGGAACAACGCGACCTCGATCGCGAACAACCCCGCCTGGCTGTAGCGGAACTCGTCGAGCGCGCCGCCGATCGCCTCCCGCAGCGGACGGTCCAGATGTCGATCGAGTTCCGCGCAAGCAGCGGCATAAGCGGCGGCGAACACCGGATACGCGGCGGCCAGTTCCTCGCCCATGCCTGTCCGCTGTGAACCGGCGCCCGAGAACAGGAACGCCAACGGCCCCTCGCCACGCGCCGCTCGGGCGGACGGTTCTTCCAGTCCGGCGAGCAGTTCGTCCCGATCGCGCGCGACGACAGCCGTGCGGTGTTCCAGGTGGGTGCGGCCGGTCGCGAGCGTCCAAGCGACGTCCGCCGGACGGAGATCCGGCTCCTCCCGCACCCGCTCGGCCAGCCGGTCTGCCTGCGCCCGCAGGGCCGCCAGATCGCGCCCGCTGAGCGCCACCGGCACCGCCACTCCATCGCCCGCAGCGGTTTCGGCGGGTGCGGGAGCTTCCTCCACCACAACGTGAGCGTTCGTCCCGCTCAGCCCGAAACTCGATACCGCACCCCGGCGCGGCCGAGACCCACGCGGCCACGGCGTCGCCTCGGTCAGCAGCTCGACCTCGCCGGCGGACCAGTCGATCCGGCTGCTGGGCGCGTCCACGTGCAAGGTCTTGGGCAGCAGCTCGTGCCGCAACGCGAGCCCCAACTTCACCAGCCCAGCGACACCGGACGCGGCTTGCGTGTGCCCGAGATTGGACTTCAACGACCCGAGCCGCAGCGGAGCCCCGCCGCTCCGGTCCGCACCGTACGTCGCCAGAATCGCTTGCGCCTCAATGGGATCCCCGAGCGGCGTGGCGGTCCCGTGCGCCTCCACGACGTCGATCTGCGCGGCCGACAGCCGAGCCGACGCCAGCGCCTGCTTGATAACCCGGCGCTGCGCCGGACCGTTCGGCGCGGTGATGCCGTTCGACGCCCCGTCGGAATTGACCGCGCTCCCGCGAAGCACCGCCAAGATGGGGCGGTCGGATCGGCGCGCATCGGAAAGCCGTTGCAGCACCAGCATTACACAGCCCTCGGACCACGCCGTTCCGTCGGCGGACTCGGCGAAACTCCGGCACCGCGCGCCGCGAGACAACGTGCCGTCCTTGCTGAACTCGACGAAGGTGCGCGGCGTCGACATCACCGTCGCCCCGCCCGCGAGCGCGAGTTCGCACTCCCCCGCACGCAGCGCCTGTGCAGCCAGATGCACCGTGACCAGCGACGACGAACAGGCTGTGTCCACCGTGATCGCGGGGCCCTGCAACCCGAACGTGTAGGCGACCCGGCCGGACACCATTCCGGACGCGGCGAAACTGCCCGGGTAGTCGTGGTACATCACGCCGGTGAACACGCCGGTCCGGCTGCCGCCCAGCGAACGCGGCGGGATTCCGGCCCGCTCCAGGGATTCCCAGCCGGTTTCCAGCAGGAGCCGCAGCTGCGGGTCCATCAGGAGGGCGTCGCGGGGACTAATCCCGAAGAGCCCGGCGTCGAACTCCCCGGCACCGGTCAGGAATCCGCCTTCCCGCACGGAAATCGACCCGGGCCGGACCCCTTCGGGATCGTAAAGCCGCTCGACGTCCCAACCCCGGTCGTCCGGGAACCCGCCGATCGCGTCGCCGCCGTCCGAGAGGAGCCGCCACAACTGCTCCGGCGTCTCGATCCCGCCCGGCAGCCGGCATCCCGCGCCGACGATCGCGACCGGTTCCGCTCCCGCGGCCGCTCCGAGCAGCCGCCGGTTCTCGTCCTTGAGCCGATGATTCTCCTTCAGCGACGTACGCAATGCGGCGACCAGAGTGCGTTCGGACTCGCTCAACGGCCCCCCCAGGGCTAGATGTGCGGCGTGACCAGTCCGACATTACGCACCAACGGGATCACTGCCACCCCCTAGATAATGGGCCCCGGTGGCCGGTTCTCCCTCCGGTGTCGCTCGCGCACCGCGCTGAGCAGCGCGGGGATCTCCTTTTCCTCAGCGGAATTCCCGTCGTTCACCCCCTTTCTCCCGGGCTCCGGGATCGATTTGCTCGCGCTGGTGTTCGCCCAACAGCACCTCGCTGGTCACGGACGTCCAGGTTGTGCTGCCGGACGTAGTTGATCAACCCTCGGAGGAACGCGATGCCCGAACCGGCCAAGCGGGTTTTCGCGTCCAGCACCACGCCGACGCCAATCGCCACGATCGCCGCCGCCGCATCCCAACCACCAGCGACACGAGCGAAAACCTGCGACAAACTCAAATACATCGCACGCCCCGGCACCACCGCGCCCGTCAAACCGGGAATCGACCCGACCGCGGTCGGCAGCAAGGCTCGGGCCGCCGCACCGGCCAGTGCCTCAACGGAATTCCCGCCGTTCGCCCCCTTTCTCCCAGGCACCGGGACCCGCCTGCTCGCGGCGAGGCTTGCCCAGCATCGCCGCAGCCGGTCGGCGCAACGCCGCGAGCTGCAGGCCCAGCACCACGCCGACACCGATCGCCGCCGTCGACACGATCGCCTCCGCCACCGCATCCCACGCACCAGGGACACGAGCGAAAACCTGCGACAAACTCAGATACATCGCCGGTCCCGGCAGAACCGCGCCGGTCAAACCGGGGATCGTCACGACCGCGGTCGGCACCTTCAAGATCCGGGCCGCCGCACCGGCGAGGACGCCGAGCACTGTGGTGGCGAGGAAAATCGACACCGGTGCGGACAGGCCCAGCGCCGAGCGTCCGGTCCAGTTCACCAGCGACGTCACGAGTCCGGCCCCGCAGGCGAGCAGCCACCATCGCATCGGAGTGCCCATCAGGATCGCGTTTCCCAGCGAACCGACCAGCGCCGTCACCGGGACCAGCGCGAGCGGCAGCGCGGCGAGCGAAACGCGGCTTGCCTCGCCGAGGATGTCGAGGTCGTTCGCCACCGACACCACGACCATCACCCCGGTCGCGATCGCCCCGGTCAGCAGCAGCACTGTCACGATCCGCGCGGCGGCCATCAGATGGAAGTCGCCGACCGCGTCCTCCACCAGCGACACCAACGACAGAATCGGCAGCAACAGCACGAGATTGGCCGCCGAAAGGCTCGCTGCTTCGTGCCCGGTGAGCAAACCCAGCGACAGCAACGAAATCGCGACGGCCAGCACGGTGCTCGCCTTGGCCGCGACCTGGAAGAACTCCGCGATGCCGACCGTGCTCAACGCCCAGCCGACGCGGTTGGCGAAGACGAACAACCCGGCCGACACCACCGCGGCGAGCACAGTCCCGTTCGCCTGCAGGCAAATCATCGCCGCGAGCAAGCAGCCGCCGAGCAGACTTACGTACCACGGCCAAGTCGGCCCCGCTTGAGCGAGGATTTCGGCGTCGCGCTCGGCATCGGCAGGCGAAATCGTACCGGCACCCGCGCGGACCGCGAGCGCCTCCAGATCTCCCATCCGGCCGATGTCGCGCGCGTCGTTCGCCCGCACGCTCCCGAACAGCACCAGTGGTTCCCCGCCGCCGCCAGGGCAGTATTGAAGGTGAATTGCCCGTACTCCCACCGAAATCCGCAGATCCTCGACGCCGCCCGCGAGCGCCAGCCCGCGGACCGTGCGCACGATGACCGCCGTTTCGATGCCCTGCTGGAACATCTGCATCGCCACGTCGAGCGCGAAGCTCAGCACCCTTCGCGCCTGTTCGCGCTCGTCCTTTGCCATGAACCGCACTTTAAGGAGGCACCCAGACAAAAATGCGCCCGCGAACGCGTCGCTCCGGCAGCTTCGCCCGATCGTGGCTTTTCCACGGTCCGCGAGGCGCTCAGGGCTCCCCTCACGGCAATGCCAGGGCCTTAAGACGGCGCTGCGGGTGCGGTTCGCCCAGATCGGAGGACCCGGGCGGAGCCAGGCGCCCGCACGGACCTCAAGACCTGGCCACATGGTGATGAATCGGGCATTCCGGCGGCACATATGTCCTTTGTGGACGGTCAGCAGACAGGGGCTGCGCAGCTCAAGTCCCTGGCATTGTTCCCCTCACAAGCACCACGCCGCCCACCTTTGTTCCAGCCACCGGAACACCCTCGGACGGCCACCTGCGCGACCGGTCAGGATGGCCACACTTCCGAGTGAACCGCCGCGATACCTGTGACACGGCCCACATCTGAACCGATACACCCTCTGCCGTGCCTTCGCACCGCGAGCGAGCCGAACAGCGCGT
Organism: Amycolatopsis sp. NPDC004079; assembly: GCF_040610415.1. Lineage (NCBI taxonomy): Bacteria > Bacillati > Actinomycetota > Actinomycetes > Pseudonocardiales > Pseudonocardiaceae > Amycolatopsis > Amycolatopsis sp. NPDC004079. The sequence continues at coordinate 397,848 of NZ_JBEXMH010000001.1, forward strand.
CCAAGACCTGGGGGAACCACCCGTGATCACTGCCGCAGAGCTTTTCGTCGGGCAGGCATTCCGGCGACCGGCGGAGGGGACGGCCGTACCGGAGCCGGTGGTCGCGCTGCTCGGGCCGAAGGGCTCGGGCAAGAGCACCGCGCTGAAAGCGATCGCCGGCGCCTGCGGCGGCACGCTCGTCCACGCCCGGCTCGATTTCCAGGACGCCCGCGTCGCCGACCCGATCTCCGCCGTCGCCTGCGTTTCCTTCCTCCTGGCGCGGCACTGGGACAATCTGCCGCGCGACCCGGCTTTCCACCGCGTCGGGCTTTCCTTGCTGGCGCTGAACGAAACCCTGCCGCAGGACCGGGACGCCGCCCGCGCGTACGTGCTCCAGCTCATCGGAAGCTACCTGCACCAGGAAGAAGACGAGCGGATCGCGGACATGGCCGGCGCGGCGGTCCGATTCGCCGTTTCGCTGTCCGGGATCGGAGATCAGGTGCCGGGTCCCGCGGTTCAGAAAGCGGTCAGCAGCGGAATCGGCGCGCTGCTGCGTCTCGCGAACCGACGGCGGCGAAGCGTGCGGCAGGCGCTGCGCTGGTTCAGCGGCCTGCTCGAGGGAGCCAGCACGATCGACTCGTTGATCGAGCTGAGCCAACGCGGTTCGGACCCGCTCCCGCACGTGATGAACGCGTTCCTGACTGATCTGCAGCGCAGCGCCGACCAATGGACGACGCCGGTACGGCGATGCCAGTGTCTGGCCCCGCGCGGACAGGACGGCCCGCACGAGCACGCCTGGGCGTTGCTGATCGACAACGTCGACGCCACCCCCGCGGGCCGCGCATTCCTCACCGCATTCATCCGCGCACGACAGAATCGGTTGCCCGAACGCGATCCGCTGCTGATCGTGGCGGCAATGGACCGGTGGTCGGCCGCTTGGGGCCATGAGTGGCGGGAACCGTGGCTGACGAAGGCGGACTGCCCGGACGGGCGGCCGGTCCCGCTGCTGTCCCAGGCCGATTTCAAGCAGTGGACCCAGCACCTGGCCGCCGCCCGGGCGGGCGCGGCGCGGGCCTGGTATCCCGTCTGGCTGGACCCGCCCGGCCCCGAGGTGCTCCGCGAACTCGCCCCGACCACCCCGGACGGCTGGGAACCGGCTGTCTTCGACGAGTTCGTCCAGCGCCTCTCCGGCGGCCTGCCCGCCGCCGCGCAGGAGATCGGCCGCTGGGTCGCCGAACTGCCGACGGACGTCGCACCGCTCGACCGCTCGCTGCTTTTCCAGCCGTACGAAGGAATCGCGCTGTGGGAACGCGCGCTGAAGTCCTTCCTGCCGATGTCGCTGCTGGCGGACGCGCTGCACGCCGTCATTCCGCAGGCGGTCGCGGTGGCGGTCCGGCTCGGCCAGCCGGGGCGGTCGGCCGGATTGGATCCCGCCGCCTTTCCCGACGCGAACGACATTCTGCGCTCGCTGCGGGAGAACCTGTGGATCAGCACCTTCGCCGCCCGGCCTTCGCGCCTGTGGCCGGTCTCCGCTCCCGGGCGGGAACATCCGGCGGCCCTGCACCCGTGGCTGCTCGCCTGCCTGCTGGCGGGTCTGCACGCGCAAAGCGCCGACCGCCATCCCGTGGCCATGACGTGGGCCGAAGTGTTCGGGCGGATGGCGAACACCTGCGCCGAACCGACCGGCGAGACCGAGGATCAGGCCCGGCGGTTGTATTACGCGCTCGCCTGCGACAACTTCGCGCCCGTCGTCCGCGAACTGGTCGACCAGTTCGCCGAGGTCGCACACCCAGCCTGGGTTCGGCTGGTCGACCAGATCACGATGGCTCCGTGCCGCCTGCCCGCGGTCGAGCCGACCGAGGACAGCGTCACGAAGCTCGTGCCCGACGGGCCGCCGGGGCGGGAATCGGCCGAGGCCGCGATCACCAGCATCGTCGCGCGGCTGTGGCTCTACCACGACCCGCACACCGTTCCCAGCCCGTCGCACGACAAGCGCATCTCCAAAAACTTCACGAGGCTGGCCGGCAACTACGCGGCCGGAGACGACACCGACGCGCTGACCGAGGCCGCCGCGCAATTCAGCGGCCGGTAAAGCCACCCCTTCCCCGACAGGAGCGCGATGCGCCTCATCAGAAAATTCCTGCGCTGGTTCACCTGCAGATTCCCGCGTCTGGTCAACTGGGTGCTGCGGCGCCCGGTGACGGCCACCAGCTTCGCCACGCTGACGGTGGCCGCCCTCGTCGCCGCGATCTTCCTCGTCCCCCCGCTGTTCGCGCCGTGCGGGGACGGCATGTCCGCCGACGCGACCGACGCCTGCGTCGGCATCAACCTGGACAGCTCGCAGTTCCGGAAGGACGAACCGGAGCACATGCGGGAACTGGAAAAGACGGTCCGGGCCGCCAACGAAGCCGTCACCGACAACTACGTGTCCGTCGTGCTGCTCCAGGACATGACGCCGAACGAAGGCATCGACACCAGGCTCTACCCCGACCTGTATGCCGACATCGAGGGCGCGCTCGCGGGAACGTGGCGGGCCAACCACACCGCCGCGTTCCAGGGCAGCGTGCCGAAAGTGAAGCTGTTCCTGGCCAATATGGGCAGCCAGTACGCCAGCTGGTCCGAGGCCGTCGACAAGATCTCCGAACACGCGGCCGCCCACCATGTGGTCTCGGTGATCGGGCTCGGGCAGAGCCTGGACAACACCCGTGCGGCGGCGGCGAAACTGACCGGTCAGGCGCATCTGCCGGTGATCGGCGCGACGGTCACCGGGGACACCATGAACCTCACCCCCGAGGGCAGGCTCAACACCGGCTTCTTCCGCACCTCGCCCACCAACACCCACTCCGTGGCGGCCGCCGCCCGGTACATCGCGGGCATCGAGCCGGACCCGTCGCGGGTCGCGATCGTGCAGGACAACGTTCCCGGCGACGACTACACCCAGACGCTCGGCGCGATGGCCGTCAAGGAAATGCCCGCGGCGCACCGGTTCCCGTTCACCTCGCCGGGCCCGCTGCCTCCCAACGTCTCCCGTGCCGACCCGCTGCTCACCCAGTTCGCCTACCTGGACCAGAATCTCTGCTCGGTCGCGCCGACGGTCGTCTACTTCACCGGCCGCGGCATCGATCTCGGGCCGTTCGTGCAGTCCTGGACGCAGGGGAACACCCCGTGCGCCAACGGGAAGCTGACCGTCGTCACCGGCGACGACGGCGGCTCCTCGATCAACGAGGCGAGCCTCCGCGACGCCGTCCGCGGCGGCCACGTCCGGGTGCTGTTCACCTCGCTGGCCAGTCCCGACGAATGGGGGCCGTGCAACGGTTCCGGGGAACAGGCCGCCTACAACACTTTCCAGGCGGTCTTCACCGGCAAACCCGGCGCGTGCGACGGCCAGCCGGTCCGAGCGGACGACGGGACCACCCCGCTGGCTTTCTCCGTCGCCGACCTGGGCAGCGGCGAAGGCATCCTCACCCACGACGCCATGATGGTCGCCGTGACCGCGGCCAGACGCGCCGCGAACGGCGTCGCCGACACGGTCGTGCGCGCGCCCCTGTCCCAGATCGGGCTCATCGAGGAAATGCGGTGCCAGAACGCCGTCCGCGGCGCGAGCGGCAGCATCCAGTTCAGCCCTGATCAGGCGCAGTACGGCAACCCGGTGGAGAAACCGTTCCCGGTCGTGGAGATCAGGGCCGACGGATCCACCGGGACGGTGTGGAACAAGGCGGTCACGCCTGCTGTGGCGAAAACGTCCTGCTGACGCCCCGGTCCGCGAGCCAGCCCCGGTAGCGGCGCAAGGCGCGTTGCTGCAGAACGGTTTCCTTCAGCAGCGCCAGCTTGGGATTCGTGCGCAACAGCGGCGCACGGCCCGCGCCGAGCCGTCGCAACTGGCGGCGCACCCGGGCCATCCCCGCCGCGGACGCCAGCGCTTTGTCCTTGATCGTCACCGGCTCGAGTTCGACAGCGGCGTCCTCGCCGTGAAGCCACTTCTTCGGCAAGTCAGGGTCCACCGCGAGGGCGGTCCCCATCCCCGCCAGCTCAATCCCGCCCGCCAGGACCTGCTCGGCGACCGAACGCCGGACGATGCCACCGGTCAGCATCAGCGGCAGCGGGCTTGTCCGGGCGAGTTCTTCCGCCAGAGTCAGGAAGTACGCCTCCCTCGCCACCGTGCGCTCGTCGCCGGACCGGCCGGACATCGCGGGACTTTCGTAGCTGCCGCCGGACAGTTCGACTACGTCGACACCGAGCGGAGCCAGCATTTCGATCACCCGGCCAGCGTCCGCGGCGTCGAATCCGCCGCGCTGGAAATCGGCCGAGTTCAGTTTCACCGCGACCGCGAAATCCGGGGAAACGACGTCTCGCACGGCTCGCACGATGTCGAGCAGCAGCCGCGCGCGGTTGTCCAAACTGCCGCCCCATTCGTCGGTGCGCGTGTTGACCAGCGGCGACAAGAACTGTGACAGCAGATACCCGTGGGCAGCGTGGATCTCGACGCCGTCGAACCCGGCTTCCTCGGCGCGACGCGCGGTCTCGGCGAAACGCGCCACCGTCTGTCCAATGTGGTCAGCGGTCATCGCGGTCGGCTGGGCGAGCCGCTTGCTCTGCTTGCCGAGGTCCACCTTGATCGCCGACGGACCCCACGCGACGCCGGGCAGGTTCGCCATCACCTGGCGTCCGGGGTGGTTGATCTGCATCCACACCCGCGCACCGCCGCTCTTCGCCGCGTCCGCCCACGCGCGGAACGGCTCCAGCGGCGACCGCTCGTCCAGGACGATGCCCGCCGGTCCGGTCATCGCTTCGGCGTGCACCATCACGTTGCCGGTGATGAGCAGCCCCGCGCCGCCCTCGCTCCAGCGGCGGTACAGGCGGCGCATCCGCTCGTCGGGCAACTGCCCGGAGCCGGCCATGTTCTCCTCCATGGCCGCTTTGACGAGCCGGTTGGCCAGCGCGGGGCCGTGGGCGGGCGCGAACGGCGCGAACAGGGGCGAGGTGGTCATGATTCCTTCGATCCGTGCGGTATGTTTGCAGTGCTCACATGAGAATAGGAGGCGATGTAAGCAGTGTCAACTTCCGCGAAGGACGGCTATCATCACGGCGACCTCCGGGCCGCCTTGCTGACGACCGCGATGGAGATGCTCGAGCAGGGCGAGCAGTTCTCCCTGCGGGCTGTCGCACGGAAAGCGGGCGTTTCCCCGACCGCGCCGTACCGGCACTTCGCCGACCGCGACGCCCTCGAATCAGCCCTCGCCGCCCAGGGCCTCCGCGATCTGAACGACGACCTGGCCCAGGGCGGCGCGGTGCCGACCACGGTCGCCGAATTGGCCGAATTGGGCGTCGCATACGTCGACTTCGCCCTGCGCCGACCGGCGCTGTTCCGGCTCATGTTCGGCAACGCCTGCGACGACACGAACGACGAGCGCGTCCAGGCCGCCGCCGCGGTGCACGAAACGCTCGCCCGCGCCGTCGCCACCGTCTTCCCCAAGGCAGACCTGGCCGCCATCACGATCGCGGGCTGGGGAATGGTGCACGGACTGGCCAGCCTGCACCTCGACGGCAAGCTCGCCAGCGACTCCCCCGACGACGTCGCCAAACGGGTCCGCGCGTCCTTCACCGCGGTCTTCGCTGCCCGGGCGGGTGAGTGACGACCCCAGTGTTGACAGTGCTCACATCGAGGCTTACCGTCATGTAAGCACTGCACACATGACGCGACAGGAGCGACCCCGATGGCATCGACCGGAACTGTGGACGTCGACCTGGGCGGTCGCCTCGTCACCGTCCCCGAGGGCGGCCTGTACGACCGTTACCGGATGGCCGCCGACCTGGACGAGGTCGCCCGCGACCCACGCGTCAGCGGCGTCGAGTTCTTCCGCGGCCTGCCGAAGACGAGGGTCGAGTCGCCGATCGGGCCCACGCTGACGCCGAACTTCTACTACCGGATGTCCTCGGCACGGCTCACCATGCTCGCCCGCTCCCGCGCGATCCGCGCCCGGCTGCCGCGGGAACTGGCCCCGCTGGAAGTCGCGCCCGGCCTCGGCCTCGTGTCGGTGATGTTCTTCCGCTACGACGTGTGCGACATCGACTTCTACACCGAAGCGGCCGTCGGTGTCGCGGTCCAGCCCGCGCGGCATGGCAAGCTCGGGTTCGTCGACCTGCTCACCGCGCTCAAGAACGACCACCTCGACACCTACGTCTTGTCGCTGCCGGTCAACACCGACATCGCGCAGGTCCGCGGCCACGACGGCTACGGCTTCCCGAAGTGGGTCACCGAACTGGACGTCGACATCAACGCCGAACGCACCACCGCCCGCGTCGCCAACGACGAGGGCGACGCCGATCTGACGCTGTCCGCCGCCACCCCCGCGCAGACCAGGCACCCCAGCGGGGAACGCGTTTCGACCCTCACCTCGTACACGACCATCGACGGCGCCTGGCACTCGACGCTCAGCCAGACGAACGCCCTGTCGTCCGGTAGCGCGTCTTTCCCGCGCACCGTGAATCTGCAGCTCGGCCGCGGCCGGATGAGCGACGACCTGCGCTCGCTCAAGCCGACCCGCCCGGTCCGGTTCGACGTGCTCGCCGAAGGCCAGCTCGCGCTGCACCTGCCGGTCCCGTACTCGGTTCCCCAGCGAGGAGTTTCGCGATGACCAAGGTGCTGCAGGTGCTTTCCGCCGCCCGGGTCTGGACGCTGAAAGACGGCACCGAACACCCGACCGGATTCTGGGCCGAGGAGTTCGTCGTCCCCTACACGCTGTTCGCCGAAGCGGGCTGGGACGTCACGGTCGCCACTCCCGGCGGCAAGCAGCCCGTGGTCGACAACCTCAGCCTCGGCGTCAAAGGCGGCGTTCTTCCGCGCACCGCCAAGAAACTCAAGGCCGAACTCGACCGCCTCTCCCCCGTGCTGGCCCAGCCCGCCGATCTGTCCGAAGTGGACCCCGACGACTTCGACGTCGTCTTCTATTCCGGCGGCCACGGTCCGATGGAAGACCTCGCCGTCGACCCGGTTTCCGGTGCGTTGCTGACCGAACGGCTGGCCTCGGCGAGGCCGCTCGCGCTGCTGTGCCACGCGCCCGCCGCCGCGCTGGCCGCGAAGAACCCAGACGGGACCTGGCCGTTCGCCGGATACCGGATGACCGGGCTTTCCAACGTCGAGGAACGGTTCAACCCGTTCGCGTGGAAAGCCAAGTGGCTGCTGGAAGACCGGCTCAAGGAGGCTGGCGCGGACTACGTCGCCGGCCTGCCGCTGAAGTCTCACGTGATCGTCGACCGCACTCTTTACACCGGCCAGAATCCCGGCTCGTCGGCCGCGCTCGCGCGCCGGATCATCGCCGACGTCTCCGCCGCATAGCGCGAATGACGCCACGGCTTACGCTCATAGGCTGATTGTGCTCACCCGTCCCCGCGCGCAACGATACCCGGGCCGCTTCGCGAGGCGCACCACAAAGCGATAATTCCGGACAGAGACGGACGGATTTCCGATGAGACAATCACGGTTCAGATCGCTGCTGGCCGCGGTGGGCGGCGCATTGCTCGCATTCCTGCTGATTTCCCCCGCCGCGTCCGCCGCACCTGCCAAGCCCGCGTCGCCCGCCACTGTCGGCGACCTCGGCGGAATGATGCTTCGCGAGTTCTGCCAAGCGAACGGGTTCGCGGACGTCACGCGGCGCGCCGACGTCTGGTTCTGCGTCGGGAACCACAAAATCGACACCGCGGTGCCGTTGACCGCTGCCTGCCGGTGGCAATTCTCCGACCTGGTGCGGGCCGGTTTCACCGTGACCAACAACGGCGGCCGGTGCTGGGCCAATCCGTCCGCGTACGCCGACGTCGGCGGAATCGAGGTCAACAAATACTGCAACTCCCTCGGCTATTCCGACGCGAGCGTCGGCGACAATGTCGCGTCCTGGCGGTGCGTCGGACACGGAACGTCGGTTCCCATCGACTTCCACGCGGCCTGCCGCTGGCAGAATCCGGCCTGGGTCGCCAAAGGCTTCAGCCTGGTGTCCTATTTCAACAATTACGGCGACCGCTTCGGGATCCGGTGCCTGGCCCTGTCGCGCTAGCTGGCACTCCGGCTCGCCGTCGGGGCATCGGCCGCTTCGACGGTGAGCCGCGCCAGGTTCGGGTTGTAGCGCGCGAGCAGGTAGAACGCGCGGCCCGCCATCACCAGGCTGTCCAGCGACTCCAGCCCGCGGTCCATCGCCGCCAGTTCCAGCTCGTCGCGGGCGACGCCCCACCGGCCGGCGAACAGGTCGAGGATCTTCTCGTGCGACAGGTCGTTGACGTCGCGTTCCTGGTCCTCGGCGAACACCCGGTCGTTGACCTCCCACGCGAGCCGCACGAGCCGTCGCGCGTCCTCCCACGACGGCTTCTCCCGCAGCTGCCGGAGCGGCAGTTCCTCCCACGTGAGGCCCGGATTCACCCGGAAACTGCGCACGAGAAAGGTCAGCAGTTGCGCTGACCGGGGCAGAGTTTCGCGCTCGGCCGCGGTCAGCCACTGCGCGAGGAAGGCCAGCCGCGCGGGGTCGGCCGGGAGCCGGTAGAGGCCCCGGTGCTCGCCGTGCCGCAAAGCAGTCTCCGCGTCGTCGGCGAGTGGCTCACTGCCGCATTCCTCGACGCATTTCGCTGCCAGAGCACGGAAAATCACCCTTCGGTGGAACGAGGGATAGTCGGCCGCGAACAGCTGGCAGGCGCGCAGCGCGCCGAGGTGGCCTTGGTGCGGCGAGTCCCCGATCTCCAGCCCCGACGCCGCCGTCTGCCACAGGTACAGAAAGGAAGTCCGGTTGACCGTCGGCGGGTCGAGCGGGGTCGGCCGTTCGTGCCGCAAGGCGTCCAGCAGCAGGATCGCATCCGAACGCTTGGGATCCAGCCGATGCGCGACGCAGTACTGGCCGATCTCGCGGGCCAGCTTCGGGTCGATCCCGGCTTCCCGGCCAGCCGCGGCAAGACCGTCGTAGGACCTCCGGCCGAAGGGCCAGCAGGCCAGGACAGCGACCAGCCGTGCGATGGTCTCGCTGTCGCACACCCCGGCCGCCACCGCCTGCGAGAAGGTCGCGCGCATGCACACCAACGGTTCCGAGAGCGGCCGGTAGTCCTCCTCCGGCGTGCTGTGCAGCAGGGTGACCTCGTCGTCCGCCTCCAGCCGCCCGTCGCGGTAGTCCGCGTAGATCCGGCCGACGCCCTCCATGCCGAAGACGTCCAGTTCGGCGGCCCGGAGCGCGCCCATGCTGGCCGCGCCCAGCACCCGCACCCCTTCGCCCAGCAGCGCCAGGATTTCTTTGTGCCGGACCGTGCCGACCTGGTGGAAGTAGCCGTCGACGATGCCGACCGCGTCCCCGGGAGCCAGCGACAGCCGGGGCAGATCGCCCGCGGCCACCGGAGGCAGCACCTCGATGTCCGAGTCCCGCGCGAGCTCGGCGGCGTCCGGCAGGCTCGGACCGGCGAAAAGAAGACGACGGGGCATGAAGGCGTCCGTTCCGGGTCAATGGTGCTGGAAGGAGGTTCCCGGGCAGACGACGTGCGCCACCGGGATCGCGAGGTCCGGCTGGGTCAGGTCGACATACAGCGGGGCGTGCCCGGTCACTCGCTTGACCCGCTCGGCGACGTCCCGCACTTCACCGGCCAAAGTGGCCAGCGGGGCCGATTCGATTTCGCCGAACGGGATCGCCGGGCCGTCGTCCTCCTTGAAGGGCGGGGAATCCGAGGACCGGCGGACCCCGAAGACGCGGGCTTCCCGGTACGGGGCCTTGCCGATGTCGTCGCGTGCTCCGGCGATGGCTGTGGCTCGGGACTGCGCGGCTTCGGTGAGCGCCCGGGACAACGCGACCGCGGCGTCCAGGTGAGCGCCGGAGCCGGTGAACGTCGCGGGGAACGCGTCGCTCCAGATCAGCACGTCGAAGGCCGGGATGCCGAACGGATTCGGCAGGAAGCTCATCTGGACGTGCACCTTGGCCGCCCGGTATTTCTCCAGCAGAGCCACCAGCCCGGCGTTCTCGACGGTTTCCGGGTGCACCAGCAACGGCTGTTCCCCGGCGGCCCGGCGCGCCATCGAGTCGCGTTCGACCACCTCGTACATCCCGTGCAGCAACGCCTCGTCCAGGGTGTTTCCGCTGGCCAGGCCGTTGCTGCTGATCCGGAACAACGGCGGGAGCCAGCGCTCGTCGAACCGGAAGTCGAGCGCGATCAGCTCGACGGGGACCAGCGACGTACCGCTGCCGTCGACCAGCCGCGCCGTCCGCCATTCCAACCGCGTGTCCGGGTTGAGGCAATGCCGGGCGGCCAGCGCGAGCTCGTCGACGCGGTACCCGGTGAACCGTTCGACCTCGCCGACGGCGGCTGTGTCGGCCGAGAATTTCAGCGGGTGTTCCGCGTGCCAGAGCTCGACGCCCTCCATCACCCCGGACACCCGGGCCAGCGCGGCGCTGACGCCCTTGCCCTGGGAAACCGAGAGGGTCAGCGCGTTCGGCCGCATCGCCTGGAACACCGGGATCCCGATCTCGTCGAGCCAGGTGACGTCGGCGACGCGGGTGATGCCGAGCCGCGGCAGTTTCGGTTTGATCCACTGCCACGTCTCCTCCGGCCGACGGCTCCGGTGCGTCCCGTCGAACACCACCTTGGCCGGGCCCGGATCCGCGGCCGTCTGCTGGGTCATCGTCGCCTCGTTTCTTCCGCGCCGATCGGGCTGGCGGCACGCACCGCCAGCCCGACCCCGGTCAGCAGCCGCAGAGTTCGCTGCTTTCGGCCACGCCCTCGGCGAACGGGGACTGGAAGGTCGAGATCTTTTCCGAGCGGACGCTCGTCAGGTCGGCTTCCAGTTCGGCGGCCGTGGGCAGCACGATTTCGTTCATGCGGGAACTTCCTTTCATTCCACTTCCCCTGCGGACCAGGGAAATTCGGGGGCGCGGACCGGCCTTCCCCGTGCGATCAGGCGGAAACGGCCCGCTCGAGCAGCGCCGCGTAGGCGATCCCGCCCTGCCATTCCTTGCGGCCGGCGATCCGCAGCCCCGCTTCGGCACAGGCCTTTTCCAGTGCGTCGGGATCGACGAACAGCCACGGGAACCACGGGCCGGCCTCGTCCTCGAGCCACAGCCGCATCCGGATGTCCCCGCGGTATCCGCCGTCGGGGAGTTCACGGGTGTTGAATGTTCCCGGCGGCAGTTTCCGCCAATCCGTGCTGGTGAACACAATGCGGCCGGCTTCGGTCAGCCACGAGGACAACCGAAGCAGGAATTCCGGCAGTGCGGCGAGCCGGGCCGCCATTCCGCCGTTTCCGCCGACCGCGAGCACCGTGTCCACGGGGCGCGGCGGCAGGTAGGAGAAAACGTCCGCCCGGACACAGGAGACGCCCGCGGCCCGCGCCATCTCCACCGCGGCCGGGATCAGCTCGATCCCGTGCCCACGGACCCCGCGAGCGGCGAGAATCTCCAGGTCACGGCCGGTGGCGCAGCCGATGTCGAGGACGTAGCCGTCCCGCACCCAGTCGAGCACGTCCGAGCCGACCGGCGGCTCGGCTCCGGGTTCCCGCTTCCACCATCCCAGCGGCTGCGGGGCGACCGGCAGCGTGCTGTCGCCGATTTCGACCGCGAAGGAACCCGGCCGGATTTCGCGTTGCAAAGCCTGTTCGAAAAAAGTGACATCCACGCCTGACACTCCCAGCACCATTGCCGAAATGCGAATGACGCCGGACCGGGCACCGAATCGCCCGGCTCGACCGAGACCTCAGCATCCAGCGGGCGCACCGCCGGAGGCAGAACTCCAGAGTCGCAGCGCCCGCGACGCACCGTCAAAGGTCGTTACCCGAAGAAACTGGCACGCCTGCCCGATCGACTCTCGGCGGAAAACGGTCGCAGCGCGAATTAGCCCAGCCGTACGAATGCGTCCTGCGCCGCCCGGACGTCACTCCAGGGCGGCGAGAACCAATGCGGCCATCGCAGTGGGGTCGCCGTTTTCCGGACGCAGCACCAGATCCGGGGACGCGGGCCGTTCGTACGGCGCGTCCACTCCGGTGAATCCGGTGATTTCCCCCGACCGCGCCTTGGCGTACATGCCCTTCGGATCGCGGTCCTCGCACACTTCGAGCGGCGTGTCGACGAAGACTTCCAAAAACGGCAAACCCGCAGTTTCGTGCACGGCCCGCGCGAGCTCGCGGTCAGCCTGATACGGGCTGATCAGCGACACGACGGCCACTACCCCGGCGTCGGCGAACAACTTGGCGACCTCCGCGACGCGGCGGATGTTTTCCGCCCGCTGCGCCGGGGCGAACCCGAGGTCGCCGTTGAGGCCGTGCCGGAGGTTGTCCCCGTCCAGCAGGTAGGCGGGGCGGCCCGAGGCGACCAGCCTGCGCTCCAGCTCGACGGCCACGCTCGACTTGCCCGAGGCGGACAGCCCGGTGAGCCAGACGGTGCGGCCGCGGGTCGCGCGTTCGTCCCGCGACACCGCCGCCGGATGCCAGACCACGTTCGGCGCGGTTGCGCTCGGGCCGGTGATCATGCCCGCCCCGACGGTGTCCCCGGAGTGTTCGTCGACCAGCAGGAATCCACCGGTCGGCTTATTGCGGAGGTAGGGGTCGAACAGCAACGGCTGTCGCGTGCGCAGCCGGATCCGGCCGATCTCGTTGAGCGACAACGACTCAGCGGCCTCGTCGCGGTGCAGCGTGGTGACGTCCAGCCGGTAGTCGAGCGCGCGGACCTCGGCCTTGGTCTCGCGGGTCGTGTGCCGGACGAGGTAGTTCGCGCCCGGAGCGAGCGCGGCCTGTTCGGAGAACCAGCAGACCATGGCGTCGACGTCCTGGCCGACGTGCGGACGGTTGCCCGGACGGCAGATCAGGTCGCCGCGGCTGAGGTCCAGTTCGTCGGCAAGTTCGATGGTGACGGCCAGCGAGGCGAACGCCTCCGGCACCTCGACCCCGCCGGGGCCCCAGATCGCGCGGACGGTGGTGGTGAACCCGGACGGCAGCACCGTCACCTCGTCGCCGGGTTTGAACACGCCGCCGGCCACCGTTCCGGCGTAACCGCGGAAGTCCCGGCTGTGTTCGCGAATCACGTATTGCACTGGGAAACGCGCGTCGACGAGGTTGCGATCCGAAGCGACGTGCACCTGCTCCAGGTGATGCAACAGCGAAGTGCCCTCATACCACGGCATACTCGCGCCCCGGTGCACCACATTGTCGCCGTGCAGCGCGGACATCGGCACGAAAGTCAGATCCGGCGTCTGCAATTTCATCGCGAACCGGCGGAAGTCCTCGCGGATTTCCTCGAACCGCTCCTGCGACCAGTCGACAAGGTCCATTTTGTTCACGCACACCACCAGGTGCCGGATCCCCAGCAGGCTGGCGAGGAACGCGTGCCGGCGCGACTGTTCGAGCACGCCCTTGCGCGCGTCGACCAGGATCAGCGCGACGTCCGAAGTGGACGCCCCGGTGACCATGTTCCGGGTGTACTGCACGTGCCCCGGGGTGTCGGCGATGATGAACTTCCGCTTGGGCGTGGCGAAATACCGGTGCGCGACGTCGATGGTGATGCCCTGCTCGCGTTCGGCGCGCAGGCCGTCGGTCAGCAGGGCGAGGTCCGGATACGCGTCGCCGCGGTCCCGGCTGGTGCGCTCGATCGCTTCGAGCTGGTCGGTGAACACCGTCTTCGAATCGAACAGCAAGCGGCCGATCAGGGTCGATTTGCCGTCGTCCACGCTGCCCGCCGTGGCGAGCCGCACCGTCGTGACCCGATCCCCGGCGCCCATCAGAAGTAGCCTTCCTTCTTGCGGTCTTCCATCCCGGCCTCGGAAATCCGGTCGTCGGCCCGGGTCGCGCCGCGTTCAGTGACCCGCGTCGCGGCGACCTCGGCCACCACTTCCGCCGGTGACGAAGCGGTCGATTCGACGCAGCCGGTGCAGGTCGCGTCCCCGATAGTGCGGAAGCGAACCGTTGCCGGGTAAGGAACTTCGCCCTCGCCCACGGTGAGGAACCGGGTCTCCGCGAGCAGCATGCCGTCCCGCTGCACCACCGGTCGCTGGTGCGCGTAGTACAGCGACGGCAGGGTCACGTTCTCCGCCTCGACGTACTGCCAGATGTCCAGCTCAGTCCAGTTCGACAGCGGGAAGACCCGGATGTGTTCGCCCTTGCGATGGCGGCCGTTGTAAAGATTCCACAGTTCCGGCCGCTGCCGCCGCGGATCCCATTGCCCGAACTCGTCGCGGAAGCTGAACACCCGTTCCTTGGCCCGGGCCTTCTCCTCGTCGCGCCGCGCACCGCCGAACACCGCGTCGAAGCCGTTCTCGCGGATGCCTCGCAGCAAAGTCGCCGTCTGGAGCCGATTCCGGCCCGCCTTCGGATCTTCGACGGTCCGGCCCGCATCGATGTCGTCCTGAACGCTCGCGACCACCAGCCGCAACCCGTAGCGCTCGACGGTTTCGTCGCGGAACCGGATGACCTCGTCGAAGTTGTGCCCGGTGTCGACGTGCATGACCGGGAACGGCAGCGGCGCGGGCCAGAACGCCTTCGCCGCGACGTGCAGCATCACCATCGAGTCTTTCCCGCCGGAGAACAGCAGCACCGGCCGCTCGAAGGTCGCCGCGACCTCGCGGAAGACATGCACGGCTTCGGCTTCGAGCGCACCGAGGTGGCTCAGCTCGTAGGCCGGGGGTGCCTGGGTCGCCATCGGATCCGCCCTTCCGGGGTTCGAGGACAGAAAAGTAGAACAGGTTCTTGCACTCGGTCAAGCGGCGGAGGACGCTGAGCGCATGGACCTGGCCGCGCTCGAAGAAATCCGCCGCGTGAAATTCCGCTACCTCCGGTGCCTCGACCTGAAGCGCTGGGACGAGATGGCGGAGACGCTGACCGCCGACGCCCGCGTGCACTACGGCACGCCCTCCTACGGCGAACCGCTGAACTTCGACAACCGCGACGCGCTCATGGAGTTCCTGCGCACCACCGTCGGCCCCGGCATCACGACGATGCACTTCGCCGGCCACCCGGAAATCGAGATCGACGGCGACACCGCGACCGGGCGGTGGATGTTCCAGGACAAGGTGATCGTCGCCGAGCACCGCGTCGTGATCGAGGGCGCCGCGTACTACGAGGACACTTACCGGCGCGAGGACGGCGCCTGGCGGATCAGCAGCACGGGGTACGAGCGGCTGTACGAAACGCTGGTGACGATGAAGGACCAGCCGGGGTGGAAGCTGACGGCGAACATGTGGGGCCAGCCCGCTTGATTGCGGCGGTCCGTGAAGGGCTCCTTGCGGGAATCTGATTCCCCATGCCAGGGACTTAATCCGCGCAACCTCGCTCCGCTGACCGTCCGCAAAGGAAGCCAACGGCACCGAAACGCCCGACTTGTTGCCATGCAGCCAAGGCTTGAGGTCCGTGAGGGGCTCCTTGCGGGAATCTGAGTCCCTCAAGGAGCCCCTCACGGACCTCTGCGGCAATGCCAGGGCCTTAAACTGCGCAGCCTACGCTCGCCGACCGTCCACAAAGGACGTCAAGGTTGCCGGAATGCCCGATTTACGACCATGCGACCGTTTACTGGAGTCCGTGAGGGGAACCCTGAGGGACTCTGAGTCCCTGAGGGTTCCCCTCACGGACGTCACACCGAGCGAGGACGAACCCCGCCCGCCTCCGCCGTCACCGCATCCGCCACCGCGGCCAGCGCCGCCCCGCGCCGGGCGATTTCCGCACCGGTGATCGGTTCGCCCACGGAGAGCGTCAGCACCAGCTCCTGCCTCCCCGACGCGTCGAAAGTCGGGGCCGCGAGCAGGCTCACCGCGTGTTTCTTCCGCGGTTCGAGGTCCGCGCCGAGGTACACCCGCTCCCCCAGGCTCGACACCAGCTCGCCGACCAAGCCGCGCACCTCGGGCGGCAGATCACCAGCGGCGACGCCCGCCATCAGCGTGTAGAGCCGACGGCCCGCCGACGTCAGGCTTTCCACGAGATACCCGTGTTCCCGGCACTCGGCGACCACGCGCCGCAGGTACGCCTCGTCCAGCCGCACGGGCACCGCGGGCGGCATCGCGAGCCAGGCGTCGAAGGCGGATTCGGCGTCCCACAGCACGTACATCAGCCCGACCGGCGGCGCGAACGGATACGTCTCGCCGAGTCGCACCTTGCCCGGCCCGGCGCTCTGCAGCATCAGGATGCGGCCGTCGACCACAGCCGACGCGGTGCAGGTCGACTGGTAGCGGGCGCTGAGTTCTTCCAGGTGCGTGCGGGCGATTTCGCTGGCACCGAAACCCTCGGCGGCCGCGCGCCCGGCCGCGATCATCGCCGGTCCCAGGCGGTAGGTCGTCGACCGGGGATCGCGGACCACGTAGCCGCTCGCGGTCAGCTCGGTCAGGATGCCGAGGCAGGTCGGCTTGCTCAGGTCCAGTTCGCGGGCCAGCGCGGACAACCCGAAACGCTGTCCCGGCCGGGCCGCGAAATAGTCCAGCAGCCGCACGACCCGTTCGGTCGGCGGCGAGCGCCGGGTAACCGCCATTGACCCATCCTTAGAACGCGTTCTAGTCTCAACCGACACCGAACGTACCACCCCGGTACAGATTTGGACCAGCGTGAGGAGTCTCCGGTGCTGACCGAACCGCTCGCCGGCGCGATCGCCGAAGCCGAAAAGATCATCGCCGAGGCGCCGCACGTCCGGACCGAACAGGACCTGATCGAGGGCTACGACTACCTCGCGGGCAGCATCCGGGCCTCGGTCCAGACTGCGTGGGCCTACGACCGCGACTTCCCGTACTTCACCCTGTCCACCGGCCCGTACACGAAAATGGGCCTCGACAACCCGGACACCCTGTACTTCAACGCGAACATCCGCGAGGACCGCGAGTACGTCGTCACCGGCACCCGCGGCACCACCGCCGACCTGAGCTTCCAGGTCCTCAACGGCGACTACACGCCGGTCGAGGTGCCCGACAGCATGACCGCGTTCGACGACCGCGACATCCCCGTCGCCGCCGACGGCACCTTCGAGATCCGCTTCGGCCCGGCGAAACCCGATCCCGAGCCCGGTTATTTCGTGCTGGGTCCGGGCTCGTCGATGCTCGTCGTCCGCGAGGTCTACAGCGACTGGGCGACCGAACAGCGCGGCAGCATCCAGCTCCGCTGCGCCGGCACCACCGGCCAGGCGCCGCCCGCGTTGTCCCGCACCGCGATGGAGAAACGCTACGGCGTCACCGGAAAGATCCTGCTCAGCCGGATCCGGACGTTCCTCGCCTTCCCCAAGTGGTTCTACCTGAATCTGCCGGTGAACACGATGACCGAACCGCGCAGCACGCCCGGCGGCCTGCCCACCCAGTACTCCTCGGCCGGGCACTACGAACTCGCCGACGACGAGGTCATGATCGTCACCGTGCCCCGTTCGGACGCGCCGTACCAGGGCATCCAGCTCGGCAGCCCGTGGTACGTCTCCCTCGACTACCTCAACCACCAGACCAGCCTCACCGCCGACCAGGCCCGGACCGACCCGGACGGCAAGATGCGGTTCGTGATCAGCGAACGCGACCCCGGCGTCGCGAACTGGCTCGAACGCACCGGGCACGACCGCGGGTACGTCCAGATCCGCTGGCAGCGGCTTTCCCGGGAACTGACCACTGAGGACGGTCCGGAGGTCGAAGTCGTGAAGTTCGGCGAACTCGCCGACCGGCTGCCGTTTCACAAGGAGGCCAGCGTGACCCCCGAGGAATGGGCAGAGCGGATCGCCGCGCGACAGGCCGCGGTCGCGGCCAGGATGCTGGGCTGAGTCCATGGATCTCCTTGCTGGCAAAGTCGTTCTCGTCTCCGGCATCGGCCCGGGGCTGGGTCGCTCGATCGCGTTGCGGTCCGCCGCGGCCGGCGCCGACGTCGTCCTCGCGGCCCGCACCGAATCCCGGCTCGCCGAAGTCGCCGCCGAGGTCGAGGCGCTTGGCCGCCGGGCCGTCGCAGTGCCCACCGACATCACCGACGACGCCTCGGCAGCGAAGCTCGTCGAGACCGCGCTGAGCGAGTTCGGGCGAGTGGACACGTTGGTGAACAACGCTTTCGCCATTCCGCCGATCACCGATCTCGCCGAAGTCGATCTCGACGCGGTCCGCGCCGGGTTCGAAACCAACGTGCTCGCCGCGCTCCGGCTGACCCGGCTCTGCACCGCCGCACTCGCCGAAAGCGCCGGTTCGGTCGTGATGATCAACTCGGCCGTGCTGCGGCATTCGCGGCGCACTTTCGGCGCGTACAAAATGGCCAAGGCGAGTTTGCTCGCGCTCGCGCAAAGCCTGGCGTCGGAACTCGGCCCGCGCGGAATCCGGGTCAATTCCGTTGCCCCGGGCTACATCTGGGCAGACTCGCTCAAGTGGTACTTCGCTTACCTGGCCAAGGAACGCGGCGTGCCCGCGGAGCAGGTGTACGAGGAAACGGCGGAGACCATCGACCTGCGCCGGCTTCCGGAACCGGACGAGATCGCCGACACGGTCGTGTTCCTCGCGTCCGCGCTGGCCCGCTGCGTCACCGGGCAGTGCCTCGACGTGAACGCGGGCGAATACCATCACTGAGGGGAAGAGCATGCGTCCAGGACGGGACAGCGTCGGCACGGTCGAAGACCTCCACGCGTCCGCCACGAAACTCACCGGCCTCGACCATTTCGGCGGCGACGAGCACCTCGAAGGCCTGCGCGTGCTGCTTGATTCTTATGCCACCGAAGCCGATTTAACGCCGTACGGCAACAAAGTCCATCGCGCCTTCCTGCGCGGCGCGTTGGTCGCTCGGTTGCTGAGCGAGGCTTCGTGGAAACAGCATCCGCAGTACGCCGACGTGCCCATCGAGCGGCCCATCTTCGTCACCGGCCTGCCGCGCACCGGGACGACCGCGCTGCACCGGCTGCTGACCGAAGACCCGGCGCACCAGGGTCTCGAAGTGTGGCTGACCGAAATGCCGCAGCCGCGCCCGCCGCGCGAAACCTGGGCGGAAAACCCGGTGTTCCAGGCGATTCAGGCCGGATACGAGCAGCACCACGTCGAACACCCCGAATTCATGGGCCTGCACCACATGTCGGCGGACCAGGTCGAGGAATGCTGGCAGCTGCTGCGGCAGTCGCTGAAATCCGTGTCGTACGAATGCCTCGCGCACGTGCCCGGCTACTCGCGCTGGCTCGACGGCCAGGACTGGACCGACGCCTACCGCAGGCACCGGCGCAACCTGCAGCTCATCGGCCTGCCCGACGCCGGCCGCCGCTGGGTGCTCAAGAACCCGAGCCATCTGTTCGCGCTCGACGCGCTGATGGAGGTCTACCCGGACGCGCTGGTCGTGCAGACCCATCGCGCGCCCAGCACGATCATCGCGTCGGTGTGCAGCCTCACCGAGCAGGCTTCCGAAGGCTGGTCGGACACTTTCCGCGGCGAGGTCGTCGGACGGAGCCAGCTCGACCTGTGGGCCCGCGGCGCGGAACAGTTCGCCGCGGCCCGGGAGCGGCACAACCCCGCGCAGTTCTGCGACGTCCGGTACGAGGACTTCGTCGCCGACCCGATCAGCACTGTCGAGGGCGTCTACCAGCACTTCGGCCTCGACCTCGCCCCGCGGGCGCGCGACGCGATGACGACGCTGCACGAGCGGAGCCGCACCGGGGACGCGAAACCGAGGCACCGCTACGACCTCGCCGACTTCGGCCTGACCGCCGGGGAGGTCGACGAGCGGTTCGCCGGATACCGTTCCGCGCACCGAAGTTGAAGCCGTTTCGAGACCGGGATCTTCGGCGAACCGGCCACGCCGCACGGGGCCGCCCCCTAGGATCTGCCCGACGTTCCTTGAGCGGAGAGCAGGTATGACGACCTTCACCAACGCGATCATCCAGGTCCTCCCGCAGGCATTGCTGCTGATCGTGGGGCTGTTCGGCCTGATCCTCTCGATCGGCAAGCGCTCGCGCGGCGGCTCCGGGCTGATGGTGGCCGCCTTCGCGGTCATGCTCGTCACCACGGCGCTGAACATCGCCTGGCAGCTCATCCTGGCGAACATCACGTCCTGGATGATGTCGGACCACCTGAGCACCGCCGAGCTGTCGACGATCTTCACGTCCGCGAGCATCACGCTCAACGGTCTCGAAATACTGTCGTGGCTGCTGGTCGTGCTGGCGGTCGCGAAGGGCGGCCGCGCCGCGCAGCCCGGTTTCGCGCCGGGCGGGTACCCGACGGGCGGGCAGCCCGGGTTCGCCCCGCAGGCCGGTTACGGCCAGCCCGGGTATCCGCAGACCGGCTACGCGCAGCCTGGTTATCCGCAATCCGGCCAGCCCGGTCAGCCGCAACCGGGTCAGCCCGGTCAGCCCCAGCCCGGTTACCCCGCGCCGGATCCCGGCCAGCAGTCCGGCTACTTCCAGCAGCAGCCCGGCTACCCCCAGCCGGAGCAGCCTGGGCACTCCCAGCCCGAGCCGCCGCAGCCCAACCCGGGCGAAGGCCCGCAGCAGCCGCCGAACTGACTCCGGTCAGACCACCGCTTCAGCCTCGGCCCGGGCAAGAATCTCGTCGACAGTCTCCTCGACCGTCAGCTCCGAGGTATCCAGCCACAGCCCGATCTTCGGAGTCTCCTCGCGGAGGTACGCGTCCAGCCCGGCGATGCCCGTGTCGCCCGGCTGGTACGCGATCTTCCCCCGCACCGCCTGCCGAGCCGCGTCGCGCTGCGCCACCACCTCGGCGCTCGGCGCGAGAACCACGACGTAACACGGCCGCGTGCGCAGCGCGTCGACCATCTCGGTCAGGTGTTCGCCAAGCACGATGTCCTGCAGCACCACGGTGAACCCGGCGTCGGCGTACCCGTCCGCGACCTGGGCCGCGAGCGCGTACCGCAGCCGAAGCTGACGGATCGCCTCGGCGGGCGGGTCGGCCGGACCCATCTCGACCCGTCCGTTGACCACCATCCGCCGGAACGCGTCCCCGCGCACGTGCACGGATTTCGGCAACCGTTTCGCGAGGGCCTGCGCCACCGTCGACTTGCCCGCCGCTTGGATTCCGGTCACCACGAAGATCGTCACGCCCCGGACCCTGCCTTCTTCATCGGCGGTCCGCCAACGATTTTCAGCCTCGCCGCCTGCGTCGCCGGGTGGCAACCAGCAGCGCGAAGCCGGTGAGCAAGCTGAACAGCGAACTGAAGAGGAGGTCCCGGAGGGGTGTGCCGGTCGAGGCCAGCGGCGGTGTGCTCGGCGGTACCACCGGGTTCGGGGGTTTCACCGGAGTCGGCGGTGTCACCGGAGTGTCGGTGGAACAGCCTGGCTCAGCTCCGGTGACACAACTGGTTCCCGGATTCGACGAGACCACGACGTTGCGCAGATGGCTCCCAGCAGCCGCTCCGGGTTTGACGGTGATCGAGTAGGTGACCGTGATGGTCTGGCCAACCGCCAGCGCCCCGTGCCAGGTCAGCCGCGAGCCGCTCTCGTCGACGGTTCCGCTCGTGGCCTTGGCGTCCTGGTTGTAGGTGGCGTCGTCCAGAACGTCGGAGAGGTCGTCGACGAACGCCGCGTCCGGATAGGCGGCCGTGCCGGTGTTGGCGATTTCGACGGTGTAGGTGACCTTCTCCCCCGGTTTCGCCGTCGCCACGCCCGCGCGCTTGGTGATGGTCATGGCGCGCACCGGGGTTTCCGTGCCGCAAGCCGGGTCCCGGGTCAGGCAGTTCGTGTCGTCCGGACTCGTGACCGCGTTGCGCAGGACCTTGTCACCACGCGGCGGATCCCCGACCGTCACCGAATACGTAATCGTGACCTGCGCACCCGCCTCGACGGGTCCAGTCCACTGTAGACGCGGGGCTTGGTAGCGGACGTCGCCAGCGGTCGCCTTGGCATCTCCGTTGTAGGCGGCGTCGTCCAGGACGCCGGAGAGGTCGTCGGTGAACTGTGCGTCCGGCTGCGGCGCCTCGCCGATGTTGCGGACGGTCACGGTGTAGGCGACCTTCCCGCCCGGTTCGGCGATCGCCGGGGCGGCGGTTTTGGTGATCCGCAGGTGCGGCTTCGGCAGCACGACCCGACAGTCCGGATCGGTCGACCCCTCCGGACAGTTCGACCCGCTTCCGGTGACGGTGTTGACGAGCCGGTGGTCGCCTGCGTTGGTGACCGTGACGGAATACGTGACGGTCGCGGTGGCCCCCTTGGCCAGGTCCCCGGTCCACGTCAGGTTCGGCGGCGTGACGGCTACGGTGCCGGTGTCCGTTTTGGCGTCACCGTTGTAGGTCGCGTCGTCGAGCACGCCAGCGAGGTTGTCCGTGAAAGACGCGGCCCGGTAGTCAGCCTCGCCAACGTTCTCGACGGTGATCGTGTAGCTGACCCGATCGCCGGTCTTGATCTCCGCCGGGGTCGCGGTCTTCGTGATCTTCAGCGCTGGCAACGGCGTGACCGTCCCGCAATCCGGATCATGACCACCCGGCAGACAATCACCGCCCGTCACCGCGTTGACCAGCTTCTTGTCGCCGGTTGGCGGATTATGCACGGTGACGGTGTACGTGATCGTCACCGACGCACCCGCCCCGACGTCGCCGCTCCACGTCAGTTTCGGTGCAGCATAAGCAGTCGCGCCACTCGTCGCACGAGCATCGTTGTTGTAACTCGCGTCATCGAGAACGCCGGTGAGGTCGTCCGTGATGGATGCGCCACGGTAAGCGGCCTTGCCGTCGTTGGCCACCAAGACGGTATAGGTGACAGTGTCGCCGGGCCGCGGATTCGACGGGCTCGCGGTCTTCTTGACCTTCAACGCAGGCAACGGCGTGACCGTCCCGCAATCCGGATCATCACCACCCGGCAGACAATCACCGCCCGTCACCGCATTGACCAACTCCTTGTCGCCGGTCGGCGGATTGTGCACCGTGACCGTGTACGTGATCGTCACCGACGCACCCGCCCCGACGTCCCCATTCCACGTCAGTTTCGGTGCGGCATAAGCAGTCGCGCCACCCGTCGCACGAGCATCGTTGTTGTAACTCGCATCATCAAGAACACCAGTCAAGTCATCAGTGACGGATGCGCCACGGTAAGCGGCCTTCCCGTCGTTGGCCACCAAGACGGTATAGGTGACAGTGTCGCCGGGCCGCGGATTCGACGGGCTCGCGGTCTTCTTGACGTGCAGCCGAGCGACCGGCGTAACCGCATTGCAGTCCGGGTCCTTGGTGCCGGGCGGGCAGCTGGAGTCGGGCGGGCCGGTGATCGCGTTGCGGAGTTCGCTGTCCCCGGCGCGCGCCGGGCTGACGGTGACCGAGTAGGTGATCGTCGCGGTCCCGCCCGCGGGCAGGTCGGCGGTCCACGTCAAGGTGGGTTCGGCGTAGGTGACGGTGCCAGTGGTGGCCCGGGCGTCCTGGTTGTAGGTCGCGTCGTCCAGGACTCGGCTCAGGTCGTCGGTGAAACGCGCGTCTCGATAGGTTGCGGTGCCTGGGTTCCGCGCGGTCACCGTATACGTGACCTTGTCGCCGGGCTGCGCCGTCGCGGGCGAAGCGGTCTTCGACAATTCCAGGGCGCCGATCCCGGTGTCAGTACCGCAGTCCGGATCAGTATTGCCGGGCGGGCACGTCGAACCGTCCGGTCCGGTGACGAGGTTGCGCAGCCGCTTGTCGCCGCCGGGCGGAGTGCCGACGGTGACGGAGTAGCGCACGGTCACGGTGGCACCAGCCGGGACGTCGCCCGTCCAGTGCAGCCGCGGGGCGGCGAAGGAGGCGGTGCCCGACGTGGCTGTCGCGTCGTTGTTCCACGTCGCGTCATCGAGGACACCGAACAGGTCGTCGGTGAACGACGCTCCGGGATACGCGGCCTCGCCGACGTTCCGCACGGTCACGGTGTAGCTGACGCGCTCGCCGGGCTTGGCATCGGTCTTGTCCGCGGTCTTCTTGATTTCGAGCGCGCCGATGGGAGTGTCGGTGGCGCAATCCGTGCTGTTCGGCGGGCAGTTCGATCCCTCTGGGCCGGTCACGGTGTTGCGCAGTTTGTGGTCCCCGCGCGGCGGCGAGTGCACGGTGACGGTGTAGCGGATCGTGACGGTCTGGGCGGCAGGGATGTCGCCGGTCCACGTGAGTTTCGCCGTGTTCGGGTCGTATCCCGGCTGGCTCGGCGTGGGAGTGCCGCCGATGGTGGCGGCGGCATTGTTGTTGTAGGCAGCGTCGTCGATCACGCCGGTGAGATCGTCGGAAAGGTGGACTGCGGTCGCCGTCGCGCTGCCGATGTTCTCGGCGGTGATCGTGTACGTGACGGTGTCGCCTGGCTTCGCGGTGGCGGGCGAGGACGATTTCCGGATCACCAAGCCAGAAATCGGTTCGTCCGTGGTGCATGAGGGGTCCGTGCCGCAGTTCGAACCGTCCGGGCCCACCACTCGGTTGGTCAGGCGACGGTTTCCGCGCGGCGGGTCGGCGACGGTCACCGTGTAAGTGATGGTGACCGTGGCACCCGCCGCGACATCGCCGGTCCAGCGCAGCGATCGTCCTGGGTCATAGGTAATCGTGCCGGAACCGGTTGCGCGCGCGTCGTTGTTGTAGGTGGCGTCGTCGAGGACGTCGGTCAGATCGTCGGTGACGTGCGCTCCAGCCCAATCAGCCTGACCGTCGTTGGTCACGGTGACCGTGTACGAGACGACGCTCCCCGGGCTCGGGTTGGCGGGCGACGCATGTTTCGCGATCTTCAACGTGGCGATCGGCACGACCGTCGAACACGCGGGGTCCTTCGACGGCTCAGCGCAATTGCTTTCCGGGACTGTCACGACGTTGGTCAGCTTTTTGTCCCCGCCGGGCGGCTTTCCCACGGTCACCGAATAGGCCATGGTGACGGTGTCGCCAGGCGCGATCGCACCCGTCCAGGTCAGCTTCCGGCCGTCGTAGCCCGGCTGGGTCGGCGTCGGTGCCCCGCCGTTCGTGGTGGACGCGTCGTTGTTGTACGCGGCGTCGTCGAGGACCGCGCTCAGGTCGTCGGTCAGGCTGGCCGCCGGGGTGGGAGCGTCGCCCTCGTTGGTGATCGTCACCGTGTACCGCACGGTGTCACCCGGCTTAGCGGTCTGCTCGCTGGCGGTCTTGCGCACGACGAGGCGGGAAGTCAGGTTCGGCGCGATCGAGCAACTGGCCAGGTCCGTGATCGGCCAGGTGCCGCCGGATTCGGACTTGATCCGGCCGACCTGGTTGTCCTGGGCGTTCCCGCCGGGCACCAGCGTCGACGCGCCGGTCTTCGGGTCCACTTTGTACAGTGCGCCGCCGTAGTAGCCGAGGTAGATCGAACCGTGGAAGTAGGCCATTCCGTAGTTGTTGAAGCCGTTGCTCGACCCCGGCCCGACGACGTGCACCGCCCGCGTCGTGGTCCCGGTCGCCGGATCGAGCCGGTACACGTAGGTCGAGCCGCCGTAGGAAATGCCGTAGTACGCGCCGCCGTCGGCGTCCACGAACAGGTCGGGCACCAGCGAGCCGCCGAGGAAAACGGGATCGTTCGACGGGACCGGCGTGAGGTTCGAGCCCCTGGTCCAGACCGTCGTCGCGCCGGTCGCCAGGTTCATCCCGAACAGCTTCGGCGCGCCGCCGTTCTGCGCGCCGAAGAGCATCCCGGTGTTCGGGTCCGCGGCGGTCCCGCCCCAGTTCACCCCGGCGGGCAGGTCGCGGGTCTGGCCGGCCGCGATCTCGTCGGTGGCCCGGTCCGTCCCGGAAACGTGTTTGTACAGCTTCCGGTTCGCACTCGTGTAACTGGAATAGAACGCGGCGGGACGGCCGGTGTCGGGATCCTTGCCGAGCGCCATATCGGTCGACCAGTAATCCGGCAGGCCGGTGCCCGCCCGTTTGCTGATCACGGTGTTCTGGATCTCGGCGTCCCCGGCGGCGTCCGTGCGGAACTGCATGCCCGAGCGGAAATTGCTGTAATAAAGATGGTCGCAGTCGAATGCGGACGGACTCTGTTCGCCTTCCACCGGCCACGTCTCCGCCGACGCGGGAGCAGCGCCGCCGACCACGACACCCGATACGGCGACCGCCGTCACGAGAACCTGCACGGCCAACCGCCGGACCGCTTTCCCGTTCCCACCCGCCCAGCGCACCATGATCGCATCGAATCAACGCGCACCCCAACCGACAACTCGAAAGCGCGCCGGGGCGCACAAGTCACCCACTTGAGTTCACCTTAGGCACCGGAATTGCCCGCCCGCGAAAAACATTCACGCGGGCATTTCCCTTACCGCGAGACGGTCGCCTGGATCAGCTCGTAGGCCAGATCCGTCTGGACGCCGTCGGGATTGGTGAGCCCCTTCTCGTCGTACCAGGAGGCGTCGGCTTCCGGATGCGGCCCGCTGACGCCGACCCGCCCCTTGCCGTACGGGGTGACGGCCACCGCGGGCGCCCCGTTGGTATAGGTCGCCAGCACAGTCGCGTGGGAACCCTCGTCCAGCCGGAAGACGGGCCCATCCTGGAAATACATGTGCCGCGGCTTCCCGCGCCAGCTGACCTCGATGACGGTGTCGCGCTCGTCCGGGACCGTCGAGCCGGGAGAACCCGCGTACCCGTGCGTGTCGCCGGGCAGGAGGCCGAACCCCGGATCGCGGCCCGCGAGATAGCCGCCGAAGCACAGGCCGAGGTAGCTGCCGCCGCCCCGGACCCAGTCGCGGACCGCGTCGGCGGAGTCGTCCAGGTCCCGCCAAGTCCGGTCGAGATCCTGACCGCCGCCCGGCTGGACGTACAACTGCGCCTCCGCCAGCACGGCCGCGGTCAGCGGCTTCCCGGTGCCCGGCCCGACGTACTCGACCCGGAAATGCTGCGGTGCCCGGCGCAGCAGATCGGCCACCGCGGGCCCGCAATCCGCGCACCCCTGCGGCCCGTTGTAAACCAGCGCGAGCGGCGCTTCCGCACTCCGCGCCGGAGGTTTTTCCGCCGCGGCCTCCGGCTGACCGCAACCCACCGCCAGCAACGCGGCGGCCGAGAGAAGACCGGCCAGCCACCGCCGCCGCCCCGGAATCGCGAGACGACGGTCGGGCCTGAGGTCCGTACCGGGCATGGTTTTCTCTCTCCTCTTGGCGGCCGTTGCCGCACGATAGCACTAACGATTAGCTTTTAGTAACGGTCACACTTTTGAGCCTGATAGGGTCAGCGCCGACCTTTCGCCCGTAACCGATCGTGCCGCAGGACCTGCTGGGCCTGCCACTCCGCGAGGAACTCCATGCCAGCCTGGCCCGCCACCGAGGCCGACGCCCTTGCCGAACAACACCGCCTGCGCGCCCTCGTGGACCCGACCGGCCCGGCCCTCTCCGACGGTGCCCTGGTAGCGGGCGTCGACGTCGCCTACGACGATGTACGGGACCTGGTCGTCGCAGCCGCCGTGCTCGTCGACATCACGTCGCTCGAAACGGTGGAAGAAACGACGGCCGCGGGGCAAGTCAGCTTCCCTTACATCCCCGGCTTGCTCGCCTTCCGCGAACTCCCGCCCGTCCTGGACGCCCTGGCCGCGCTCCGCCACCGCCCAGACCTGGTCCTCTGCGACGGTTACGGCCTCGCCCACCCGCGCCGGCTCGGGCTGGCGAGCCACCTCGGAGTCCTGACCGGACTCCGCACCGCCGGAGTCGCCAAAACGCCGTTCACCTTCACCTATGACCAACCCGGCCCAGCGCGCGGCGATTGGACTCCGCTGGTTGATGGCGAGGAGGTCGTCGGGCGGGCGCTGCGCACGCAGGCTGGGGTCAAGCCGGTCTTCGTTTCGGTCGGTCATCGGATCGGGTTGGCGGAGGCTAGCGATGCGACGCTGGCGTTGGCACGGAAGTACCGCCTGCCGGAGACGACGCGCCGGGCGGATTCCTTGTGCCGTCGGGCGTTGGCGGAGCGCCAGCTTTCACAATGACCGCAGCCACTCGCCGATCACCACGAAATCCTCCTCCGCGAGACCGAGATCCGGAGCGACGCGGTGCAGCAGCGCACGACCGGGATGGCGGGCCAGCACCCACTCCCGGTCCCCGTCAGCGATCTCGTCGTCGACCCAGGCGAAGGGACGTCCGCCCGCCCACTCGACCAGCGTCCGGGTCTTCCAATGCACGCCGAACCACCGGTCTTCGCGTTCCTCCGCTTCCGAGAGCTCCGGCCAGCGCACAACCGGCAGCGGCGGCAAGCCGAGCCGCGACGCGATCTCGGTGTTGGCTTCGTCTTCCCACGTCGTGGCCCACACCAACTCGGCAGGCAGCGCGGCGAGCCGGGTCCCCCACCGCGGATCGAGCCGATCCAGCAGCGGACCCGGCTCAAGCGGTTCGCGGCCCGGGGCAGCACCGAACGGCAGCAGCGTTCCGTCGACATCAAGGAACACCAACGAGCGACGGCCGCCAAGGGAGGACTCAGTCGATTCCATTGCGCTGCCAGCTTATCCAGTTGAGCCGCCAACCCCGCGGCAGCTACCTTCACCCGACGAATCCCGCCCGGAAGGAACCCCGTTGACCGTCATCGACAAGATCGCCTGGATCCGGTTCGACGCGGGCAGGGTTCTCAGCACTCGCTCACGAGGCAAGGACGTCTACTACCTCCCCGGTGGCAAACGCGAACCCGGCGAGACCGATCTCCAGACTCTCGTCCGCGAGATCGACGAGGAGCTCACCGTCGCCGTCGTGCCCGAGAGCGCGCGGCATTTCGGCACCTTCCAGGCCCAAGCCCACGGACACGCCGCGGGCATCGCCGTCCGGATGACCTGCTACACCGCCGACTACCGCGGCGCCCTGGCTCCCAGCAGCGAGATCGAGGAGATCGTCTGGCTGACCTACGCCGACCGGAGCAAGGTGTCCCCAGTCGACCAGGTCATTTTCGATCACCTGCGCGAAGCCGGGCTGCTCGCTGAAGCTCCACAGTAGACAGTCACCTCGCGGAAGACTCCGTTACACCCCGGCAGGCGTCCCGTAACCCCCTCCCCCGCCGGACTCGCACCGCAGCACGTCTCCTCGGTGCACCCGAAGGCTGTTCACCTTCAACATCTCCCGGGCGTCCGGCGTCCCGGGGTTCAACACCACGCGCGGCGGAGCGCCCGACGACCCGCCGAACAGCCCCCACGCGGGCGTCACCGACCGCTCCCACCACAGTGACAGATCCTGGTCCGCCTCCATCACGTACTCCCGCACCACTCCGTCGCCCCCGCGCCAGCGGCCCAAGCCGCCCGAGCCGGTGCGGATGCGGTATTCGTTCACCCGCACCGGATACAGCGTTTCGACCACCTCGACCGGAAGGTCCCGCAGCGACCCGTTGACGTTGTTGATCAGTGCCGTTTCCCCGTCGCCGCCGTTCCAGGCTCCCCAGCCGCCGACGGTCGCTTCCAGGGTCACGAACGGTTCGCCTGTCCGCGGGTGGTCGCCGGCGAACTGCACGATCATCGAATCGCCGTAGCTGGCCGCGGCGACCCGGTCCGGCATCGCGGGCGCGAGGGCGGCCACGACGAGATCGATGAGCATGCCGAGGCTGGAGTAGTAGTACTGGCACGCGGCGGGCTCCCGAGCGCCGAGCATCGACCCGTCGCGGACCTGGACGTCCAGCGGCGCGAACGAACCCCCGTTGAGGCTCACCTGCGGCGAGATCAGCAGCTTGTACCCGACCCGCGCCGCCGAAATCGCCTGGGAGCGGCCGCAATTCACCGGACCGGTGGCCTGGTCGGCACAGTCGGTGAGGTCGATCGTCATCGATTCGCCCTCGACGACCACTCGCACGCGCACTTTCAGCGGCGTGTCCGGGTCGATCGCGTCGTTGTCCAGATACCCGGTCGCCTCGTACTCGCCGTCCGGGATCGCCGCGATCCGCTCGCGTTCGAGCCGTTCGGTCTGCGCGAAGATCTGCTCGCGCGCGGCGTCGACGGTTTCCGCGCCGTAGCGGGCGAACAGCTCGCCGAGCCGCCGCACGCCCATCCGGGCACAGGCGATCTGCGCGCGCATGTCGCCGAGGGTCACGTACGGGAACCGCACGTTCGTCTCGATCAGCCGCAGGATGTCGGCGCATTCGACGCCACCGGCGACGATCCGCGTCGGCCCCATCCGCAGGCCCTCTTGGTAGATGTTCGTGGAATCCATCGAACCGCCGGGATCCTTGGAACCCATGTCGATCCAATGCGCGCGCGAAGCCGCGAACCCGACCAGTTCGTCTCCGACGAAGATCGGCGCGTAAACCGTGCAGTCGTTGAGGTGCGTGCCGCCGATGTAGGAGTCGTTGAGCACCCAGACGTCGCCGGGCTGCCAGACGTCCGCGCCGAACAGGTCCTCGGTGTGGCTCGTGCAGATCTCCAGGTTCCCCAGGAAAATCGGCAGCCCGGACGACTGGCCGAGGACGCGATGGCTCCGGTCCAGCAAAGCGACGGCGCAGTCCTTGCCCTCGTAGATCGTCGGCGTGTACGACGACCGGATCAGGGTCATGTTCATGTCCTCGGCCGCCTGGATCAGCGCCGAGCGGATGATTTCGGTGGTGACGGGGCTGATGCTCACGCGTGCTCCTCCTGCAGGTGGCCGGCGGCCGCGAGGGTGACGACCAGGAAGCCGTGGTCGTCGACGGCGAGTTCGGCGTCCGGCGGGACGACCGTGGTGGCGGTTTCCTCGTGCACGATCGCGGGTCCGGACAAGCGGCTGCCGGGGGCGAGCGACGCGCGCGCCACGATCGTGGTGGGCACGGCCTGGCCGGCGAAAACGACGTCGCGGACAACGGGCCCGGGTCGCTCGACGATCGCCTCGGCGGAGGCCTCAGCGCGGTCGACGACGCCGTGGCCCGTGGTGCGGAGCGCGACGAACTGCACTGGCGCACCGGGGGTGGCGTGGCCGTAGCGCTGGTGGTGGATCTCGGCGAAACGCGCCTCCACCGCAGGCAGAAAATCGGGACTGTCGACGGGATCTGAATCCAGGATCGGCACGGTCAGGGTGTAGTCCTGGCTTTCGTACCGCATGTCGACGCCGTGCGTCACCGACTGACGGTCCTCGGAGATTCCCTGGTCCCGCAACGCTTCCAGCGCCTGATCGCGCAGCGAGTCGAGGGCCGCGCGCAGGGCGCGGGTGTCGAGTTCGGCTCCGTTGGCGAAGAACTGCATGGTGAAGTCCCGCCGCACGTCCGCCTCGAGCATGCCCCACGCCGAGAACGCGCCCGGGAACCGCGGCACGATCACCTCGGTGATCCCGATTTCCCGCGCGATGAACGCCGCGTGCATCGGTCCCGCGCCGCCGAACGCGAGCAGCGCGAACTGGCCCGGCTCGCGGCCGTGTTCGACGGTCAGGGTGCGGATCGCCTGTGCCATCTTGGCGTTGCCGACGTCGCAGATGCCGGACGCCAGCTCGACCGGGTCCATGCTGAGCTGATCCGCCAGCGTCGCGACGGCCGTGCGCGCGGCGTCGAGGTCGAGCGGCATTCCGCCACCCGCGAACGATTCCGGATCGACACGGCCGAGCACGCAGTTCGCGTCGGTGACCGTCGCCTGCGTCCCGCCGCGGCCGTAGCACGCCGGGCCGGGCACCGCGCCCGCCGATTCGGGGCCGACACGCAGCGCGTCGCCCTCGGCATAGGCGAGCGAACCGCCGCCCGCGCCGACCGTATGCAGGTTGACCAGCGGCATCAGCAGCGGGAATCCCTCCGCCTCGCCGTCCGGCGAAACGTCGGCGGCGTAGTTCATCACCAGCGAGACGTCGAACGAGGTCCCGCCCATGTCGATGCAGATCAGGTCGGGACGGCCGAGCAGCTTCGCCGCCGCGACGCCGCCCATCGTGCCGCCGACCGGACCGGAAAGCAGGGTCTGCAACGGATGCCGCCGCGCGAAACCGGCGTTGACCAGGCCGCCGGAGGACTGCATGACGTGCACCGGGACATGCAATCCCTTCTCAGTGAACCGCGCTTCGATGCGGTCGAGATAGCGGTGCACCGACGGGCCGGTGTAGGCCTCCAGCACCGCGGTCGACGTCCGCTCGTACTCCCGCCATTCCGGCGCGACCTCGTGGGAGAGCACGACCAGCGCGTCGTCGCCGAGCTCGCCCCGCAGGATCTCGCCCGCGCGGCGTTCGTGCCCGGAATCCAAGTAGGAGAACAGGAAGCACACCGCGACGGCCTCGAAACCCTCTTCGCGCACGCGTTTCGCGACCAGCCGCACCGCGTCCTCGTCGAGCGGTTCGAGTTCGGCGCCGGTGGCGTCGAGCCGTCCGGCGACCTCCGCGACCGCTTCCGGCCCGACGAGCGGTTCGGGCTTGCGGTAGTGCAGGTCGAACAGCCGGTTCCGGTTGCCGCGCGCGATCCGGTAGACGTCGCCGATCCCCCGAGTGGTCAGGATCAGCACCTTCGCGCCGCGTCGTTCGAGCAGCGCGTTCAGTCCTTGGGTGGTGCCGTGCACGAAGAACTCGATCTCGGCGAACGGCAGGTCGAATCCTTCGAGCGCGCCGAAAACGCCGCGCGCGAGGTCGTCGGGGGTGGTGAGCACCTTGCCCGCGCGCAGCCGCCGCGTCGCGCCGTCGTGGACGACCACGTCGGTGAAGGTGCCGCCGATGTCCATGGCGACCCGGTAGGTCATGGGAACTCCTTGTCCGGTAAGGGAAATCAGGTGAGCGCGCGACCCTCGGTCTCGGGCAGCGGAAGGACGGCGAGCAGCGCGACGACGAGGAAGGCCACGATCGACGCGACGGTCAGCGAGGACGCGACGCCGTGGTCCATCATCGCGCCGATCACCGGCACCGAAACGGTGTTGGCCAGCAGGATCGCCGAGGTGGACCACGAGTAGCCGACGCCGCGCAGTCCGGTCGGCAGCACCTCGGCCGACCAGGTGTTCCAGATGCCCCAGGCGCCGAGCGAGAAGAACGCGAGGATCAGATTGCCCGCGTACAGCTGCGTCGAACCGGTCGCGAGGCCGAAAAGCACGCCGCCGATCGCCGAGGCCAGCGCGAACAGCAGGAAGATCCGCTTGCGGCCGTGGCGGCGGGTCAGCCACGCGGCGAGCAGGTAGCCGGGGACGGACACGACCTGGGTCACCGCGACGAACCACAGCGCGCCGGACACGCTCAGCCCGCGATTCTGCAGCAGCACGGGCAGCCACGTCTGCAAACCCCAATAGCCCCAGCTGAACGTGAACGACGTGAGCAGCAGCGGCAGGAACCGCCGCCGCACCGGCGACCGGAACAGGTTCCGCACCGCGCCTGCCTTGCGGTCGGCGTCCTCGACGGAAAACGTTGTGTCAGAAGGAATTTCCGCACCGAGACCGCGCAGTACGGTGGCAGCCTCCGCGTGTCGCCCGCGCCGCGCGAGCCAGTACGGCGATTCCGGTACCCAGCGCAGGACGGCGAATGCCCACAGCCCGGCCAGCGCGGCGACCACGGCGACAGCGCGCCAGCTGATCATCCCGAGCGACTGACTCACCCCGATGCACAGCAGCGTGCCGATCGGAAACCCGATGCTGAGCGCCACGGCGCCTTGGCCACGACGGGCGGTGGGCAGCAGTTCGAGAAAATACGGGAACGTGACCGCGTAGACCCCGCCGAACGCGACGCCGGACAGGAACCGCAGCACAACGAACGGCCAGAATGCCGGTGACAGGCCCGCGGCCAGCGCGAGCACCGCGTAAATCAGGAGGCTCGCGACGGTCACGCGGCGGCGGCCGAGCCGGTCGATCAGCCCGCCCCACAGCAGCGCCCCGGGCACCATGCCGAACGCGACCGCGGACAGCGCCCAGCCGAGTTTCGTGTTGTCCACGCCGAACTCGCCCGCGATCCCGTTCGAGACGTAGACCAGCCCGACCTGCTCCCAGGCCTCGACGACGAACGCGAAGAACAGCACCGAACCGGCCAGCCAATGCCGCCGGGTCAGCCGCATCCCGGTGCAGACGTCGCCGACGGTCGGCGCGGCGGCGGAGGTGGGCGGGGCGGGCTCGTGCGGGGCGGCCATGGCGCCTCCTATCATCATCAAAACGTTTTGATGAGCTTTCGCGGCATCAAACCCGCGCGCCGGTGCGGTGTCAAGCCCTCCTCCGCCGGCCGGTGGGCGATACTGGGCCGTCCGGAGGCAGGGCGAAGGGGTACGAGGAGTGGACACGGCGAGCGGCAAGCGGCCGGTGACGATCCGGGAGGTCGCCGAGCGCGCCGGGGTCTCGATCAGCACGGTTTCGCACGCGCTTTCCGGGCGCAGGCCCATTTCCGCGGCGACGAAGGCGCGGGTGCGCGAGGCCGCCGCGGAGCTGGGCTACGACCCGAACCCCAACGCGCGCTCGCTGCGCACCGGCCGGTCCGGCCTCGTCGGGCTCATCCTGCGGCCGCGCTACGCGGTGGCCGGCACGCCCGACCGCGCCGAGACGTTCAACCGGCTCGTCGGGTCGATCGCGACCGAGATGCTGCGGCACAAGACCGGGCTCATCCACGTACCCGACCTGCACGACCCCGCGGTGGCGAGCGTGCCGATGGACGGCTGCATCGTGGCCCACCCCTACGGCGGCGACACCGCGCTGGCCGAACTGCTCGGCCGGGGCCTGCCCGTGGTGACCGTCGAGGAGGATCCCGAACAGCCCGACCTCCCGTGGGCGGTGCGGCTGGACTATCCGCCGGTCGTCGAGGCGCTGCTGGACCACCTCCACGACCAGGGCGCGCGCGACTTGCTTCTGCTGTCCGGCACCGAGGACAACGCCTGGAACCGGCGTCCGCGCGAGACCTACCTGGCGTGGTGCAAGCGGCGCGGGCTACCACCGCGGACAGCTTTGCTCAGCGAAGGCCTGACCCAGCACGACGTGCCCGAACTGGTGCAGCCCTTGCTGTCCGGCCCGGACCGGCCGGACGCGATCGTGGTCGCGACAAGCGATTTCGCCCCGCTGATCGCCGAAGCCGCCGCCGCGCAAGGCCTGCGCATCCCGGACGATTTGCTGCTCGCCGCCCTGACTGACAGCGAGCACGCCCGCACGAGCACCCCGCCGATCACCGCGATGGACCTGACGCACGAAGCGCTGGCCGAGCGAGCGGTGGAGTTGATGCTGGCGCGGTTGTCCGGTGCCGAGACGCCTGCCGGGCCGGTGTTTCTGACTCCCGAACTGCGATTGCGGGAATCAACCAGGCGACGCGACTGACGCCGGGTTTCGTTGCTCCGCGAGTGTGCCGTGAGGGGAACCTTCACGGACTCTGAGTCCCGCAGGGTTCCCTTCACGGCCCACCGCTAGTCCACCGGGGTGACCTCGGCCATTTCGGACCAGGCCGCGCCGTCGAGGTTCTGATAGTTGATCTCCGGCTTCTTCGCCACGACTGTCGACATGAACGGGAAGAACTCCTGCGCGTGCGCGGTCGCGACGTGCGCGTCCCCGGCCGCGCTGTCGGCGAAGACCTCGACCATGACGAACTCGTTCTCGTCGCCGCCGTTCTGGTAGTAGTCGAACGAAACGTTCCCCGGTTCGCTCCGGACGTTCGCGGTGTAGCGCTCGATGCCTTCCAGCCATTCGGCGCGCTTCTCTGGGCGGATCTGTGCTTTGAGGACGATCAAGATCATGCCCCGAGTATCGCAAGCGACCGGCTACCCGGCCACCGCCGCGGAACGAATCACCCGTGCTCCGGCCACCGACGTCACCAGAAACACCACTCCTCCCCCGAAAACCGCGCTCACCACGAACGGCATGACACTGAACGCGGCAGCCGGACCGCCCGTCTTGACGATCGAGAACGGCAGGACACACACCACCGAACCCACCACCGCGACGACAATCGCCAACAGGGTCGCGGCCGCGGTTTCGCGCAGGAGCACGCCGCGCACCTGCCGGACGGTCGAGCCGATAAGCGACAGTGTCGCGAACTCCGTCCGGCGATCGCCGATCGCGGCCACCAGGTTGTTGGTCAGCGCGATCGCCATGAACAGCGAGATCAGGACGACCACCAGGTAGTTGATCGAGGCCAGGACGTCGGCGGTGCTGCCCGGGACGCTGTGCTGGTTTTCGATGCCCTGCATGGCCAACGTGCCCGCGGAGACGCCGACCAGCAGCGTCAGGAAGGTGACGATCGGCCGGGCTCGTTCCGGTGCGGCACGCAGGTTCACCCCCGCCAGATGCGCTTCGGCGTTCTTCGCCCCGCGCGACAGACGGCCGACGATCCGGTTCGCCACGGTGATCAGTTCCGGCGCGAGGATCGCGAACCCGATCGAGCACAGCACCACGGCGGGACCGGTCAGGCCGGTCGTCGCGATGCTGTCGGCAGGCAGGGCGAGCACCGCGCTCGCCGACCCGAAACCGGCTGCCAGCAATACAATCGCCGCGATCCGGCGCGGTCGCGCCGACCTGACCCGGCGCGGTCCGGACTCTTCGTCGACCGGACTGCGCCGAGCCGGACCGCGACTGCCGATCCACGCCGCGAGCACCCCGGCCAGCAGCACGACCGCGACACCGGCCAGCGGCAGCCCGATCCCCGGCGAGAACGACGTGCTCGACGCGGTGAGCCCGGTCGAACGCACACCGGTCAGCACAAGGAACCCGAGCAGGTAGCCGAGTCCCAGTCCGGGCAGCGCGGCCACCGCGGTGATCGCGAGGGTCTCCATCGAGACCAGCACCCGGATTTGCCGTGGCGCCGCACCGATCAGGCGCAACCCGCCGATCTCGCCGGACCGCGCGGCGAGCGTGACGCCGATCGTCGACACCATCGCGAACACGACGATCGCCACCACCCAACCGCCCATAATGAGCGGGAACTGGGTGAGGAACCCCCGATCGGCCGGAGCGGTGCTGCCGGAGAGGCCGGTGCCGAGCAGGGCGGTCATCGCGACCACCAGCGCCATCCCGACGAGCGCGACCAGACCGGTGGCGATGGCAGCCGCGCGGTGATGGCTGAAGAGCCGTAGAGCGAGTTTCAGCATGTCAATTCCCCTTTGGACTCACGGCCACCGCGCTCGATCTCGCCGAGCGCGCTGCCTCGACGAACACCACCCGGCCGGTCGGCACGGTGATCGCCGAACCGCCGCAAAACAAGTCTCACCACGTCAAGCCCCATCGATCTTGCTGTCGCCACTGGGCTTTTCGCGCCGCTTCACCGGGCACCCACCGCATTCGCCGCCCGCTCAGCGGATTCGACCAGCACGGCCATCCGGTTCGCCACCGCCGGGGCAGTCGGCCGGGCCAGTTGATCGACCACCAGCCCGTCCGCCAGGAACAGCACCGCGTCGGCATAGGACGCGGCCACCGGGTCGTGCGTCACCATGACGATCGTCTGGCCCCGGTCCGCCAGCTGCCGCAGCAAGCCCAGCACTTCCCGCGCGCTGCGGATGTCCAGCGCGCCAGTCGGTTCGTCGGCGAAAACCACCTCCGGATCCGTCACGAGCGCCCGAGCCACGGCCACCCGTTGCTGCTGCCCGCCGGACAGCTGCCCGGGACGGTGTCCCCCACGCTGAGCCAGACCGACCTGCGCCAGCAACGCCGCGGTGCGCCGCGGGTCCGGGCTGCGGCCGTCCAATCGCAACGGCAGTTCGATGTTCTCCTCGGCGGTCAGCGCGGGCAGCAGGTTGAACTGCTGGAACACGAACCCGATCCGCTGGCGGCGCAGCTCCGCCAGCCGCGATTCGTCCAAAGCAGACAGATCAGCGCCGTCCAGTTCGACGGTGCCTTCAGTCGGGGTGCGCAGGCCAGCCGCGCAGTGAAGCAGCGTCGTCTTCCCCGAGCCCGACGGGCCCATGATCGCCGCGAAGGCGCCCCGAGGGACGTCCAAGTCCACGCCGCGCAGTGCGTCGACCGGGCCGCCCTCTCCTTCGAAGCGGCAGCGCAGCCGTCTGGTGCGGATCGCGGGTGCGGTCATCTTCCAGTCCTCCCAGAGATGTGAATGAACGTTTAAAACGAACGTTTACATGATACGGTAGCACGTGTGGGACACCGCGAGAACCTGATCACCGCCGCCCGGGAATGCCTCCTCAAAGCCGGCTACGCGCGCACTACGGTGCGCGACCTCGTCGCCGCCTCCAGGGCCAACCAGGCGTCGATCAACTACCACTTCGGGTCGAAGGAACAGTTGCTGACGCAGGCGCTGTCCGACCTCAACACCGAGTGGGGCGAGATGCTGTTCGCCGTCCTCTCCGAACCGGACGACGAGAAGGCCGGGCCGGAGCAGCGCTGGGCGCGGATCATCGAGTCGATCCGCGAACACCGCGAGCTGTGGTTCGTGAACTTCGAGAGCGTCAGCTACCTCCAGCACGACGAGAAGGTCCGGAAGATCAACGCCGAGGGCCAGCAGCTGGCGCGCGTCGGGCTCGCCCGCGCGTTCGGCGATCTGGGACCGGACGCCGATCCGAAGGACGTCCACGCGGTCGGCGCGCACTATTACTCGCTGCTGGTCGGGACCGCGCTGCAGTGGCTGACCGATCCGGACCACGCTCCCTCGGCCGCGGATGTGGTCCGCGCCGACTGGCGATCCCGCTAAACCCGCGCTAAACCCGCGCAGAACCCGCGCAGAACCCGCGCCAGACCAGCACCCGGGCCCGCACTGGGCCTGCGCCGAACCGGCGCACGTCACGCTGGCATCACAGATCCCCGGACCCCGCACCAGCTCCGTTGACACGTCCGCCATCCGGGTGACATGATCCCGGCACCGCTTGGAAACGTTTCCAAACCATCCAGTCCGTAGACTGGAAACGTTTCCAACAGCGGTATCCGCACTGTTGCTCGCTGTGTCCGACTGGGAGGGACGATGACGTCAACCCGAGCCACGCTGATCCAGGTGGCCGAGCGCGCCGGCGTGTCGCTGGCTTCGACCTCGCGCGCGCTGCACGGGACCGGCGCGAGCAAGGCGATGGTCGAACGTGTGCGGGCGGCCGCGGCGGAACTCGGGTACAGCGCGGACGCGATCGGGCGGTCGTTGCGGCTGAAGAAGACGTCGCAGATCGCGTTCGCGGTGGCGGACATCGGCAACCCGGTCTACGTCGAGATCATGCGCGGCATCCACGAAGTCCTTGCGCCGCACGGGTATCGGGTCGTCGTCATGTCCACTGGGGACACCGCGGCCTCGACGACCGAACTGACGCACAGCCTGCACGGCGGGTTCGTCGACGGCATGATCGTCATCCCGCTGCGCACCGACGACGAGCTGATCGAGCAGATCGGCCGGGCGCCGGTGCCGGTCGTGGTGATCGGCCGTGCGATGAGCGACCGCGGGATCAGTTCGGTCTCCACGGATTCCGCCGCCGGGATCGGCGCGGCGGTGCAGCACGTCGTTTCCCTGGGCCGCCGCCGGATCGGCTTCCTCAACGGGCCGCTCGACACCACGCCGGGCTCCTCGCGGCAGCGCGGCTTCGACGAAGCGGTGTCCGCGAAGGACTTCGCCGCCAAGACGGACGTCGAGGTCGCCGCCGATTTCACTGTCGCAGCGGGGATCGAGGCCGCCCGTAAGCTGCTCGACCGTCCACATAGGCCGGACGCCATCGTCGCGGCCAACGACCTGCTCGCCATCGGGGCTGTCCGCGCCGCCCGGGAACTCGGGCTCAGCATCCCGCGCGACGTCGCCGTCACCGGCATGGACGACACCGAGCTCGGACAGGTTTTCTTGCCCCGGTTGACCAGTGTGTCCCTCGGTTCGGCCGAACGCGGGCGCGCCGCCGCCCGGCTGATGCTCGGGCTCACCGACGACGCGGACGCGCCGGCGCGGCAGATCTCGGTCGGCACCGAGCTGTTCGTCCGGGAATCCACCGTGGACCAGAACGTGGAGGACGCGGAATGATCACCGCGATCGAGCCGAGGCGAGCCGCCCCCGCTCCCCCGCCGCGCCCGAAGAAGACCACGCGGGCCCGCACGCGCCGGCGCGAGGCGATCGCGCTGGTGCTGCCGTCACTGATCCCGATCCTGGTGCTGTCGGTGGCCCCGCTGGTCATCGGCATCGTGCTGGCGTTCACCGACACGCGGCTGGTGCGGCATCCGGACTTCGGCTTCGCCGGGATCGACAATTTCGTCCGCCTCGGCGGGAACTCGCTGTTCTGGGACTCGCTGCGGATCGGGCTGATCTGGACGGTCGGGGTGACCGTCCTGCAGCTGGCCGCCGCGATGGGCCTGGCGCTGCTGCTCAACTCCGGCCTCAAACTCCAGGGCCTCACGAGGGTGCTCGCGCTCATTCCGTGGGCGATGCCGCCGGTGGTCGTCGCGATTATGTGGCAAATGATCTACTCGGCCAACGGCGGACCGCTCAACGCATTTCTCGGCAGCATCGGCCTCCCGGACGGAATCAACTGGCTCGGCGATTTCAACACCGCCTTGCCCGCGGTGATCGTGGTCGGCGTCTGGGTAGGCATGCCGCAGACCACCGTGACGCTTCTCGCTGGCCTGCAACAGATCCCGGCTGAACTCCACGAGGCGGCCGCGGTCGACGGAGCTGGTGCGTGGCGACGGTTCACCGCAGTCACCTGGCCGAGCATGCGTCCGATCGTCAGCTCCATTACCTCGCTGAACTTCATCTGGAACTTCAATTCCTTCTCGCTCGTGTACGTGCTCACCGCGGGCGGCCCGGGCGGCAAAACCATGGTCCCGGTGCTGTTCGTGTATCTCGAAGCGTTCAAGAACCGCGAGATCGGCTACGCCGCCGCGATGGGGCTGGTCCTCGTCATCGTGGTCGTCGCGCTGCTCGCGATCTACCTGCGGTCGCAGTTCCGCGGCGACCGCCCGGAAAGGGGGCGGTGAGCGATGCGCTGGTCCGTGCGCCCCGCGCAGTACCTGGCTCTCGTGCTGTACCTGCTGTTCCTCGGTTTCCCGTTGCTGTGGCTGATTTCCGCGTCGGTGAAGTCGTCGGCGGAGCTGAACTCCCTGTCGGTCAACCTGGTCCCGAGCGAATGGCATTGGGACAACTACGGCGAAGCGCTCTCCCGCCAGGGCCTGCTGCATTCGGCGTTCAACAGCCTGCTGGTCGCGCTGGCCAGCACCGTCCTCGCGATCTTGATCTCGGTGCCCGCGGCCTACGTGCTGGCGCGGCTCAAGGGGAAGCTGCGCGTCGCCGGCG
The DNA here is from genome assembly GCF_040610415.1 of Amycolatopsis sp. NPDC004079. Taxonomy (NCBI): domain Bacteria; kingdom Bacillati; phylum Actinomycetota; class Actinomycetes; order Pseudonocardiales; family Pseudonocardiaceae; genus Amycolatopsis; species Amycolatopsis sp. NPDC004079. The sequence goes on from NZ_JBEXMH010000001.1 coordinate 438,627, forward strand.
TCACCTGGATCCTGGTCAGCCAGGTGTTCCCGGTGGTGCTGGTGATCCTGCCGCTGTTCCTCGTGCTGCGGACGCTCGGTCTCGCCGACAGCCTCGTCGGGCTGACACTCGTGCACACCACCTACATCCTCCCGTTCGCGCTGTGGATGCTGCAGGGCTACGTCGCGGCGATCCCGGTCGACCTCGAGGAGGCCGGGGCGATGGACGGCGCGACCCGGTTCACCGTGCTGCGCACCATCGTGTTCCCGCTGCTGGCCCCGGGCGTGGTCGCGACCGCGATGTTCAGCTTCGTGTCGTCGTGGAACGAGTTCTTCTTCGCGCTGGTGCTGCTGCAGTCGCCGGAGAACTACACGCTGCCGATCACGCTCACCATGTTCATCGGCGGCGAGGGCAAGGTCGCCCTCGGTCCGCTGGCCGCGGGCGCCGTGCTCGCGGCGATCCCGAGCATCGCCTTCTTCAGCCTCCTGCGGAAGAAACTCACCGGCGGCCTCATGGCCGGGGCGGTGAAGGGATGAGCCCCACCCCATCGGAAACACCCTCGAAAGGTCGGTCGATGAAGACACGACGCGCGGCCATCGCCGCCAGCCTCGCCCTCACCAGCCTGCTCGCCGCGGCGTGCGGCAGCGGCGCGGACAGCGGCAGCGGGGACGGCGGACCGGTCACCCTCACCTTCCAGTCGCTGTCGGACCAGCCCGCCGCGATCGCCGCCACGAACAAGATCGTCGGCGCGTGGAACCAGGCGCATCCGGACACGCAGGTGAAGGTCGTCCAGGCCGGTTGGGACAGCGCCTACGACAAGCTGATCACCCAGTTCAACGCGGGCACCGCGCCGGACATCGTGCACTACGAGGCCGCCGGGATCGGGCCGTTCGCCGCCGACGGCTACCTCGCCGACCTCTCCCCTTACCTGACCGAGCAGAAGCGCGCGGACATCCCGAAGGGCGTGCTCGACTCGGTGACGGTCGACAGCAAGGTCGTCGCGTACCCGACCGAGCTGCAGTCCTATGTGGTCTTCGCGAACAAGAAGCTGCTGGAGCAGTCCGGCGCGCAGGTCCCGACCGGCGAGACGATGACCTGGGACCAGCTGCGCCAACTGGCCAAGACCGCCACGAAGGACGGCAAATACGGCCTCGGCTGGGGCCTGTCGAGCCCGACCGCGACGTTCGTGGCGATGGCCCCGGCGTTCGGCGGCAAGTACTTCGAGGGCACCGGCGACCAGGCGCAGATCAGCGTCGGCCAGGGCGAGATGGCGCTGCCGCAGCTGGTGCACGACATGAACGCGACCGACCACTCGATCCTGCCGGTGACGCTGACCCAGTCCGGCGGCAAGGCGCTGGCCCCGTTCTACGCGGGCCAGGTCGCGATGACCGTGCAGGGCTCGTACCAGGCGGCGAACATCGAGAAGGACGCGCCGAAGGACCTCGACTGGGTCGCGCTGCCCCCGATCGCCGGCCCGGCCGGACCGGCGCAGGCGGCGAACCCGCAGACGCTGTCGGTCAACAAGGACTCCAAGCACGTCGAGCAGGCCGCGAAGTTCCTGGACTTCTTCACCGGCACCGAGAACCTCGCCGCGCTCAACGAGGCCGACACGCTGATCCCGGCGAGCAACTCCGCTCGCGAGGCGCTGGACAAGAAGCTCGGCGCCAAGAAGGGCTGGAGCACCATCCTGGCGTCGGGCAAGTACCTGACCTCCGCGCCGTATCTGTTCGCCGGCAAGTACGCGCAGTGGAAGGACACTGTCGCGACGCCTGCCTACCAGCGCTTCCTGGCGAACCAGATCGACGCGACCACGCTGGCGCAGCAGCTGAAGGACGGCTGGAAGAGCGTCGGCAAGTGACCGCCGCGCCGGGACCGGGCACGCGTCCGGTCCCGGCGCGCACAACAGGCGCGGGCGGCAGTGCCCGCGCCGGGGAACGAAGGGACGCAAGCCGGTGACCTGGCTGGAGGACCGCGCGGTGGCAGTGATCACCGGCGCGGCAGTGGGGGACGCGCTCGGCGGCGCGACCGAAGGGTGGACGCCCGAGCAGATCGAGGAGCGCCACGGCGGCCGGGTGACCGGGATCGTCCCGCCCTGGTACCCGAACTGGCGGGACGCGCGCCCGATCGCGCCGTACCACAAGGGCGACGGGCACATCACCGACGACACCTTGATGACCCGCGCGATCGTGGAGGTGTACGCGAAGCGCCGCGCGCATCTCGACGCGTACTCGATGGCCGAGGACCTGGTGCCGCTGATGATCGGCGAGCCGCGCTGGGTGCCGGAGCTGGAGTCGACAGCGCTATTGCTGCAGCGGGTGTTCCTCGCCGAGAAGTGGATCGTCGCGAAGCTGCACTACGGCCACGTGGACCCGCGTGAGGCTGGTGTCGGCAACATCGTGAACTGCGGCGCCGCGATGTACATCGCGCCGGTCGGCGTCGTGAACCCGGGTGATCCGCAGGCGGCGTATGCCGAGGCGATCGACCTGACCGCGCCGCATCAGTCCAGCTACGGCCGCGAGGCCGCCGGGGTGCTGGCCGCGATGGTCGCCGCTTCGGTCGCGCCCGGCGCCCGGCTGGACGACATCGTGCGGGCCGCGCTCGCGGTGTCGCACGACGGGACTTTGGCGGCGCTGCGGGCTGTCGTCGAAGCCTTCGAGGGGTGGAACGCCACGCCCAAGACCGACGACGAGGAGCGGGCGCTCGCGCGGAAGATCCGCGAGGTCGTCGCGCCGTTCGATTCGGTCGGGCCGGAGTACCGGCAGATGTCGATGGACGCACGGCGGCCGTCGCGGACCAAGGCGATCGAGGAATTGCCCGCCGCGCTCGGGTTTGTGCTGGGACACCAGGGCGACTACCGCGGAGCGGTGCTGGGTTCGGTGAACTACGGCCGGGACGCGGACTCGATCGCGTCGATGGCGGGTGCGCTCTGCGCCGGGCTCGGCGGGGCGGCTTCGGTGCCGGACGAGTGGATCGATCCGATCGGCGAGGCCAGCAAGATGGATCTGCGTGAGACCGGGCTGCTGCTCGCGTCCGCCGCGACGGACATCGTGAAGGCCGACCGCGCGCGAACCCAGGCGCGGCTCGCCGCTCTCGACGCGCTGGCCGCCGCATGAGGCTGACCTGGGCTCAGCCCGAAGACCTGCTCGCGCACGAGTTCGTCCAGTCCGCCGCGGAGGGCAAGGACGCGACCTCGGTGCGGGAGCGCTGGATCGCCGCCGGCGGCGATCCGGTGCCCGCCGTGAGCGGGGCAGGACCGCGGCCGGCGCCCCCAGCGTTGCGGGCGCTGGCCCGGACGCTGCTGGAGGAACTGGCCGCACTCCCCTGTCCTCCCGCGCCGCACGAGCCGGACGACTGGGACGCGATCGCCGCGCTGCTCCCGGCCGCGCCGGTCCTCCCCCGGCCCGTCGCGGACCGCACGCTCGGCGCGTGGACCGGCCGGGCGGCGGGGTGCCTGCTCGGGAAGCCGGTCGAGAAGATCCCGCGCGAGGGCATCGAGGAGATCCTGCGCGCGACCGGCCGCTGGCCGCTGGACCGGTGGTTCACCGAGGTCGGCCTGCCCGAAGACGTCGCGGCGCGGTGGCCGTGGAACCGGCGCTCCCGGCCGACTTCCCTTGAGGAGAACATCTCCGGGATGCCGGAGGACGACGACCTCAACTACCCGATCCTCGCGCTCACGCTGCTGGAACGGCACGGCCGCGAGTTCACTGCTGACGACGTCGCGCAGCTCTGGCTGGAACAACTGCCCGCCGGGCGGGTGTTCACCGCCGAGCGCGCCGCGTACCGGAATCTGCTGGACGCGCGGCCGGTGCCGGAGACCGCGACGCACCTCAACCCGTTCCGCGAGTGGATCGGGGCGTTGATCCGGACCGACGTCTTCGGCTGGGTCTCCCCCGGAGACGTCCGCGGCGCCGCGCGGCTCGCGTGGGTCGACGCGCGGCTCAGCCATACTCGCAACGGCATCTACGGCGCGATGTGGGCAGCTGCGCTGGCGTCGGGCGCGATGGTGTGCGACTCCGTCCACAATGTCCTCGATGCGGCGGAAACTGTTCTGCCGCCTCACAGTCGGCTGGCCGCGGCGGTCCGGTTTGGGCGGGAAGCTGCTGCGTACGACGACGGGCTGGACCGGCTCCACGCCGAATACGGCGACCTGCATTGGGTGCACGTGCTCAACAACGCGGCGGTGATCGCGTACGCGCTGACTCGCGGCGATGGCGACTTCGGGCAGAGCATCTCGCTCGCTGTCACGGCTGGCTGGGACACGGATTCCGCGGCTGCGACGGTCGGCGGGGTCGTTGGCGCGTTGCTGGGTGTGGACGGGATCGGCGAGCAGTGGACGAAGCCGCTCGACAACCGGATCGCGACGTCGCTGCCCGGCGGCGAGCAGCGGATCACCGATCTCGCCGCGCGGACGGCCGGGGTGACGCGATGACCGGGCGGGTTGCTGTCGTCGGGTCGGCGAATGTCGATCTGGTGGTCGACGTGCCGCGGCAGCCGCGCGGGGGCGAGACCGTTCTCGGCGGGGATGTGCGGCGCAGTCCCGGTGGCAAGGGGGCCAATCAGGCGGTCGCCGCAGCACTCGCCGGTGGGGCGGAGACGACGTTCCTCGGAGCGTTCGGTGTCGATGACGGTGCCGAGTTTCTGTTGGCGTCGTTGACGAAGGCCGGGGTGCGCACTGACCTGGTGTCTCGAGTGGACAGTGCGACCGGCACCGCGTTCATCATGGTGTCGCCGGACGGCGAGAACTCCATTGTGGTCGCGCCTGGGGCCAATTCACGGCTCTCGCTCGCCGAGACACAGCTTGAGCGGATCGCTTCGGCGGACGTTGTGCTCGCGCAGCTGGAAATTCCGCTCGAGGCCGTAACCGCTGCTGCCGCGGCCCGGCGATCTGGTGCGCGGATGGTGCTCAACGCCGCGCCTTCCCGGCCGCTGCCGGATCTTGACCTCGACGTGCTGATCGTCAACGAGCATGAAGCCGCGGACCTGGCTGGGACGCCGGGCTCGCCCGAGGAGCTGGCCCGGACCCTGCAGCAGCGCGCGCCCGCTGTGGTGATCACGCTCGGGGCGGCCGGTTGTGTGGTCGCCGAAGCGGAAATCGTGCACCTGCCCGGGTTCCGAGTGTCCCCGGTGGACACGACTGGAGCCGGGGACACGTTCTGCGGCGTGCTCGCGGCGGTGCTCGCCGAGGGTCGTCCGCTTCGCGAAGCCGCCGAGCGCGCCGGGGCCGCCGCCGCGCTCGCTGTCACCCGGCCCGGCGCGCAGTCCGCCGTGCCGACCGCTGCGGAGGTCGCCGAGTTCGCTGAGTTCGCGACCGGAGGAAACGCCCGATGACGTACGTGTTCGACCCGCTCGTCCCGCGCCCGATCGACCAGCCGACCGAGGTCCCGCTGGGCACTCCCCTGTCGGCTGAACAGCTCGTCGCGCTGGACGAGGCCAAGATCTTCGTCGGCCCGGCGAATCCTGCCGACCGTCCGGAATGGCGGGCTCGGCTGCGGCAATGGCGCGCCGACGCGCACGAACGGCACAGCTACCACGGCCGCGCCTACGACCGGCCCGAAGCCGCGTGGGCCGCCGGATGCCACACCGTCGCGCAGGTCTGGCTGTGGGACGAGCTGTTGTATTCGTTCGAGGAGCACCGGTTCACGCCGGAGCGGTTCCTCGCCGACGCGCACCAGCGGTTCGGCGGCCTCGACGCGGTCGTGCTGTGGCACGCGTACCCGGTGATCGGCCTCGACGACCGCAACCAGTGGGATTTCTACCGCGATGTGCCCGGCCTCCGCGAACTGGTCGAGACGTTCCACTCGGCGGGCGTGCGAGTATTCGTGGACTACAACCCGTGGGACGTCGGCACACGCCGGGGCGAGGACGACGCTGCGGAATTGTCCGCGGTGCTGGCGGATTTCGGCGCGGACGGCGTCTTCCTGGACACGTTGAAGAAGGCCGATCCGGCGCTCGTCGAGCAGCTCGAACGCGCGCGGCCCGGGGTCGTGCTGGAGGGCGAATCGAAGCTGCCGGTCGAGCGGATCGAGGACCACTCGGCGTCGTGGGCGCAGTTCTTCGCCGATTCGCCGGTGCCGGGCGTGCTGCGTTCGCACTGGTACGAGCGGCGGCACATGCAGCACCACGTGCGGCGATGGCACCGCGACCACACCGAGGAACTTCAGTCGGCGTGGCTGAACGGCGTCGGCGTGATGGTGTGGGAAGTCGTGTTCGGCGTGTGGGTCGGGTGGTCCCAGCGGGATGCCGCGACCGTGCGGCGGATGGTGACGGTGCAGCGTGCGGCCGGTGACCTGCTGCGCGAGGGTGAGTGGACGCCGTTGGCTCCGCTGACGCCGGAAGCGGAGGCGGCCGGGGTTTACGCGTCGCGCTGGGAGCTGGGTGACTGGACACTGTGGACGGTCGTGAACCGCAGCTCCGTGGATTATGTCGGTCCGGTCGTTGACGGGCCGGTGATCGATCTTTTCGCCGACGGGCGGGTGCCCGCGCGCGGGATTTCGGCGCTGCTGCGGGTCGCCGAGGGTGCGGCGGAGCCGTCGTGGCTGTCCCGGGTAGCGACTCTCCCCCACGATCCGGACGCTCGTTTCCCGCACCGGCTCGCGACGCGGGTCGTTCGCGAGCCGACTCGGGGCAGGCCCGAGGACGACGCGGTCGTGGTGCCTGCCGGGCCGTACGTGCTGACGGTGCGCTACCGCGGGCGCGAGACCGGGATGTACCAGGGCGCGCCGTATGTAGACGAGTGGAAGCCGTTGCCGCCGCGACTGCACGACGCCCGGACGCTGCAGCGAGACGGTTCGCTGGCGTCGCCGGTCGCGGTCGCCGCTGCCGAGGTGACGAACGGCCAGTTCGCGGAATTCCTTGCCGCTACCGGATACCAGCCGGTCGAGCCCCATCGGTTCCTCGCGCATTGGGCCGATGGCCTGGTCGAGGACGAGCCGGTGACCTTTGTGGACCTCGACGACGCCCGTGCGTACTGCGCGTGGCGCGGCGGCCGGTTGCCCACCGAGGACGAATGGCAGCTAGCCGGGGAAACCGGCGGGCTCCGGCGCGGCACGCCCGCGGTGTGGAACTGGACGGAAAGCGAACACTCCGACGGGAGGACCCGGTTCGTGATGCTCAAGGGCGGCAGCGATTACCGCGCCGAGGGTTCGGAATGGTACGTCGAGGGCGGCCGGCACGCCCCGGATTACAGCGTGAAGCTGCTGCTGCCCGGGTTGGGGTTGGCGCGCGGCGCGACCGTCGGGTTCCGCTGCGCGTGGGACGTGACGCGATGACCGTGTCGAGGGAGGCTTCCGCCGGGGCGCTGGCCGGGCTGCGGGTCGTGGACGCGTCGACGTTGTTCGCCGGGCCGATGGCCGCGATGCACCTCGGCGACATGGGCGCCGAGGTGATCAAGGTCGAGCACCCGTCGCGGCCTGACCCGTCGCGCACGCACGGGGTGGCCAAGGGCGACGTCAATCTGTGGTGGAAGACGTTGGGGCGCAACAAAAGCACCGTCACCGCGAACCTCGGCAGCGACGGCGGACGCGAGGTGTTCCTGGCGCTCGCCGGGACCGCGGACGTGGTGATCGAGAACTTCCGCCCGGGCACTCTCGAACGCTGGGGCCTCGGTTACGAGGAGCTGTCCGCGCGCAACCCGGGCCTCGTTCTGGCCCGGGTGACCGGGTTCGGCCAGCTCGGCCCGTATCGCTCGCGGCCCGGCTTCGGCACGCTCGCCGAGGCGATGAGCGGATTCGCGGCAGCCACCGGCGAACCGGACGGCCCGCCGACGCTGCCGCCGTTCGGGCTCGCCGACGGGGTCGCGTCGCTGGCCACCGCGTACGCGATCATGGTCGCGCTCGCCGGGCGGACCGCGTCCGGACGCGGCCAGGTCGTGGACGTCGCGATCATCGAGCCGATTCTCGCCATGCTCGGACCGCAGATCACGCGATGGGACCAGCTCGGCACGGTCCAGCCGCGCACCGGCAACCGGTCCACGAACAACGCGCCGCGCAACACCTACCGCACGAGCGACGGCCAGTGGGTGGCGGTGTCGACGTCGGCACAGTCGATCGCGGAACGCGTCGTGCGCCTGGTCGGCCGTCCGGAACTGGCGGACGAACCGTGGTTCGCGACCGGCGCGGACCGCGCGGCGCACGCCGACGAACTGGACGAGGCCGTCGGCGGCTGGATCGCACGGCACACGCGCGACGAGGTCGTGGCCGCGTTCGAGGAGGCACAGGCAGCGGTCGCCCCGATCTACGACGCCGCCGACATCGTGGCCGACCCGCAGTTCCGCGCGCTGGGCACGATCCACGAGATCGAGGACCCGGAACTGGGCACGACGTTGATGCAGGGGCCGCTCTTTCGGTTGTCGGACAACGACGGCGTCATCGGATTCACCGGACGACCGCACGGCGCGGACACCGACGAGGTGCTCGGTTCGCTGGGCTTCGCTCCGTCGCGAATCGCCGAGCTTCGTGCGGAGGGAGCGGTATGACGCCCGCGCTGACCTTGCTCTACGTCCCCGCGGACCGGCCCGACCGCGTCGCCAAGGCACTCGCGTCGGACGCCGACGTCGTGCTGGTCGACCTGGAGGACGCCGTCGCGCCCGCGCAGAAGGATGCCGCGCGGGACAACGCGATGCGGCTGTTGGCCGACGTGCCCGCGTCGCGTCCGGTGCAGGTGCGGATCAACCACGCGGACACGCCGTGGCACGCGGCGGACGTCGCCGCGGTCGCCACGCTGCCGACGTGGGTGGGCGCGCGGCTGCCGAAGGTCGAGAGTTCGGCCGACGTCCGGTCGCACGCCGATGCTTTGCCGGGCAGGGAGTTGCACCCGCTGATCGAGTCCGCGCTCGGGGTGGAGCGGGCACTGGAGATCGCGCTCGCTTCCCCGCAGCCGGCGTCGCTCGGGCTGGGCGAGGCGGATCTGCGGTCCGACCTGCGGCTCGCCGACGAAGCCGGACTCACCTGGGCACGCAGCCGGATCGTGAACGCCGCCCGCGCCGCGCGGCTGCCACCGCCCGCGATGTCGGTGTACGCGAACGTCCGGGATCTCGAGGGGCTGGCCGAGAGCTGCCGGGCCGGACGGGCACTCGGATTCCGCGGCCGGACGGCGATTCATCCGGTGCAGCTGCCGACGATCCGTGCGGCGTTCCTGCCGACGGCGGACGAGGTCGCTCGGGCGCGGGAGGTTCTGTCCCGAATGGACGGTGCCACGCAGGCCGGGGTGGGCGCGATCGCGCTCGCCGACGGGACGTTCCTGGACGTCGCGATGCGAGACCAGGCGTTGGCGGTGCTGGCGCTGGTGGCCGACTAGACCTTGTCCGCGGAAACCAAGCGCAGCAACGGATCGAACCGGACCGGACCTTCGTCCGTCAACTGCACCGGGCCCGCGACCGGCTGATACCCGGTGACGACGACGGTGTACTCGCCGGGGAAGAGATCGTCGACGGTGTAGTGGCCCGCCTCGTCCGTGACGGTCACCCGCTGGACCTCGCCCTCGGCGTCCAGCACCGCGACCTGGGCTCCGGGGAACGGACCGCGGATCGCGTGCACGGTGCCGGTGAGCCGGACCGACCGCGCCAGCTCGACGTCCTCGCGCACCGGTTCGGCGCCCACCTGCACGTGCCGCGCCACGGGCTCGCGCCCGCCCGCCTGGACCAGCAGCAGATACGCGCCCGCCGGGGCGTCGAGGGCGAACGTGCTGTCCGCGGCGGTGGTAGTGCGGCGTACTTCGTGAGTTTCCAAGGAAGTCAGGCTTACCGAGGCGGTTTCGGCGGGAGCGAGACCGCTTACCGAGCCGGAAATCGCCGCGGACGGCTTGTTTTCCGGCGTGCTGCGGCGCTTTCGCGTCCGGGACAGCACCACATCGACGACGCCGAACAGCAGCGCGAGCACGACCAGCGCGGTCGAGCCCATCAGCCCGAGCGCGGTCGCCGAGTGGTAGTCCCCGTGCGAACGGCCAAGCTCGCCGAAGAACAGCGACCCGCCGAGCGCGGTCCCGACCGCCGAACCGATCCGCTGCCCGGTCTGCAGCACTCCGGCCGCGGTGCCGCCTTCCGCGGGCGGGACTTCTTCCAAGGCGAGCGTCGAGTTCGGCGAAATCACCAGCCCGCTGCCGAACCCGCCGACGAACAACGGCGCGGCGAGCACGAACGCGGTGTTCGCGCCGGAGTAGTCGCGGACGAGCCACGCGGTGGCGGCGAGCCCGATCGCCACGAGCAAGGTGCCGAGGACGACCATCGGCCTGCCGAACCGGTGCACGAGCCGCCCGCCGATGGTCGGCGAGATCGCCGAGCCGATCGCGAACGCGAGCATCGCCGCGCCGGCCTGCAGCGCCGTGTAGCCGAGGCCCTGCTGGAAAAACAGCGTCAGGACGAGGAAAATCCCGGTGAATCCGGCGAAATAGACCATGCCGAGCGCGGAACCCATGGAGTAGCTGCGCACGGTCAGCAGCTTCAGGTTCACCAGCGGCTGCTTGCCGCGGTTGCCGAGCCAGCGCTCCCACAGCACGAACAGCACGAGCAACCCGGCCGCGACGCCCATCAGCCACCAGCGCGGCGACGTCGCCTGTTCCTCTTGCTCGATTAACGGCAGCATCACCAGCACGACCGCCACGCCGAGCAGCACCGACCCGACCAAGTCCGGCGTCCGCTTCCGGCCGCTGCGCGAGTCCTTCGGCAGCAACCGCAGCCCGAACAGGATCGCGAGAATCCCGATCGGCAGGTTGACGTAAAACACCCAGCGCCACCCCTGGTCGACGCCGATGCCCTGGATCAGCAACCCGCCCAGCACCGGCCCGATCGCGGTGGACAGCCCGACCGTCGCCCCGAACGCGCCGAACGCCTTGCCCCGCTCGCGACCGGAGAACAGCTGCTGCATCAGCCCGATGATCTGCGGGTTCAGCAACCCGCCCGCGACGCCCTGCCCCAGCCGGGCCACCACAAGCCACGTGGCGTTCGGCGCCGCACCGCACAAGACGCTGGTCGCCACGAACAACACCAGCCCCAACAGGAACATCCGGCGGCGACCGTAGTCGTCGCCAAGCCGTCCTGAGGGCACCAGCGCGAGCCCGAACGTGAGCGCGTAACCGGACACGACCCACGAGACGTCCGCGGGCGTCGCGCCGATCCCGTGCTCCATCGAGGGCAGCGCGACGTTGACGATGCTGACGTCGAGCAGCGTCATGAACCCCGCGATGAGGCACACCCACAAGGCGCGCCAGCGCTGCGGATCGGGCTCGGGGGCAGGGGAAGCGTGCACGGACCATCCTGATTCGAGACCGGTAAGATAATTACCGGTGTTAGAATACTCGCCCATGCCAGCGGAGCGAGACCACGTCGACGGAGTCATGGCGCAGATCACCGGCGTGCGCGAGGAAGACCGGGTCAGCAAGGCGCTGAGCTTCCGCCTGCTGCGCGCCGCCCGCCTGCTGGAAACGGAACTGCGCCGCGAGTTCGACGCCTTCGGGGTCGGTTTGTGGGAAGTGGAACTGCTGGGCGCGCTCAAGCGGGCCGGTCCCCCGTACCGCCTTTCGGCTGGGCAGTTGCTGGACAGCATGCGCCTGACGTCCGGCGGAGTGACCAAACGCGTGGCCGGGCTGGAACGCAAGGGCTGGGTTCGGCGGGATATCGACCCCGGTGATCGGCGGCAGATCCTGGTGAGCCTGACCGAGGAGGGGTTGGCGCGGGCCCTCGAGGTGTTCGGGATGAAAACGCAGACCGAGGCTCGGTTGCTGGGCGTCTTGTCGCACGCGGAACAGGACCGGATGAACGACGACCTGCGGGAACTGCTGCTGGAGTGGGAAGGGCCGGACGGACGGGCTTGATTTCCGGCGGTTTCCGGGGGCGCGCGGCTCTGCTGTTGCTGGCCGAGTGCCCCGCTCGCGAACGGCCGCTCCCGTGGCGCGAACCCGACGGAGCAAGATCGCGGGGCGGTGCGCTCAGCGAGCCGGGCCAACCGCTCGGCCGGCGGGACGCGCTTCCGATTCCGCCCTGACCGCATCTCGGCAGCAGACCGCACTCAGCGGCTCGCGAACTCCCACCCGCCGCGGCCGGATTACGCCACGGCAGAACCCGGCCGCCGGGCCTGACCCCCGGCGGACTCCCAGTCTGCGGTTCCGCCACGGCAACCCGCGCCAAACCGCACGACCACCCTCGATCCCCGGCCCAACTCCGAGCAGGCGCTTCCACCATGACTGCCCACAGCAGGACCAGACCACCGCGCCCAAACCCCGGCGAGCTCCCCGCAGGCAGCTCCACCACGGTGGCCCGCGCCAAACCGGACGACCACCTTCAATCCTCGGGCCCACTCCGGGGAGGCCCTTCCACCATGGCCGCCCACAGCAGAACCGGACCGCACGACCACTCTCGATCCCCGAGCCAACTCCCGGGCAGGCGCTTCCCATGGCCGCCCACGGCAGAACCAGACCATCGCGCCGAACCCCGGCCAACTCCCCGCATGCGGCTCCACCACGGCGACCCACACCAAGGCGAACCGCCAGGCTCAGCCCCTGGCGAACTCCCAGCACGTCGCCCCGTGCGGTTCCTCCGACGCGACTCCCACCGCGCGGCGCAAGGTGAGCCGGTACAGGTGCCACGGCGGCGGGCCTGCGCTCGGTGCGCTGAACGGTGCCGTCAGCGCGTCCCCGGTCGCCTCAGCTGGCCAGCCGCCGGAGCGGTAGACCTCGGCTAGGCGTGCCACGGTGTCGACGTCGGTGACTCGGTGTGCGTCGCCTTCCAGCACCAGGTCCAGGCCGCGCAGTCGTACCGAAATGCTGCATGCCGGGTTCGCCTCGAGGTTCCGGGAGCGGCGCGTGCCTGGTCCGCCGACGAAGTACAGGGCGTCGTCCACCCAGACTGCGCCCACGCCTGCCGAGTGTGGACGTCCGTCCGGGCGGACGGTCGCCACGAAGAACGTCAGGTCGGCGGTCGGGGTGTCGGCGGCCAGGACGGCACGGGCGCGGCTCCACGGCAGCGGAGCGTTTCCGTAGCGGTCGAGGTTGCGGGTTGAGGTCGGTTCGCAGTCAGTCATGCCCATGCGTCGAACGGGGCGCCACCGAATCGACACCGGCCTCGCGAAAATCCAAACCGGCCCCGGCACAAGGGATGGGTCAGGCACCTCCTGGCGTAGCTGGGCGGTAGCGGAAACCGTCGCCGTCCTGGGTGATTCGGCCGACGGGGAAGTGCGCGGGCAGGAGGAGCGCATCCCGTTCGACGGCCAGTTCGCACAGGGTCCGCCGGGATTCCGCGGCGGCGGCGGGATCCGCGTCGCCGCCCTGGGCGAGCGTCAGGTTCGCGAACTGGAACGGGTGGTGCAGCACATCCCCGCTCACCAAGGCGTGCTGACCGCCGCCGTTGAGTTCCGCGATCAGGTGCGCGGTGGTGTGGCCGGGCATCGCGCGCAGGGTGATGCCGCCGGTCACCTCGTACGGCAGGTCGATCAACTCGACCAGACCGGCCTCGACGACCGGGAGCACGCTGTCTTCGAACGTCCGGGCCAGGTCACCCGCGACGCCGCCGTCCGGCGCCGACGCGTGTACCTGCTGGAGCCAGGCGTATTCCTCGCTCGGGATCAGGTACCGGGCGCGCGGGAACGTCGGATCCCACGAACCGTCGACCAGCTGAGTGAAGCCGCCGCAGTGGTCGGGGTGCAGGTGGGTCGCCACCACGACGTCGACGTCCTCCGGCACGACGCCGACGGCGGCCATGCGCTCCAGGTACGGCGCGTCGAACTGGTGGTGCGCCAGCAGGACCGGGCGTTCCTTGGCGTTGCCGTTCCCGGCGTCGAGGAGCACGGTCTGGTCCGGCGTGCGCACCAGGTACGTGGTGATCGACAGGTCGAGGTCGCCGCGGTGCTCCCCCAGGTGTTCCGGCGTGACTGCCGGGAACAGGTCCGCCGGGGCGAACGGCCAGTGGTCCAGTTCGGCTACCGGGTCGATCCGCAGCGATCCGAGTGTGATGGTCATCGGGTTTCCTGTCGTTCAGGGAAAGGGAATGCCGTGCACACGCTCATCGGGGCACCGCCGCCATCGCCTCGATTTCCACGAACAGCTCCGGTTTGGCGAGCGCCGCCACGACGATCAGCGACTGCGTCGGCCAGTCGCTTTCCGGGAACCACCGGCTGAACACGTCGCCGGTCGCCGCGCGGAAGCCGGGCAGGTGTTCGGTGCCCGCGACCATGCTGAAGACCTTGACCAGATGCTCCGGCCCGGCTCCCGCCGCGGCGAGCACGCGTTCGATGTTCGCCAGCACCTCGCGCGTCTGCGCTTCCGCGTCCGGACCGGCGAGCGTGCCGTCCGGCCGTGCGCCGATCTGCCCGGCCACGACGACCAGCTCGTGGTCGGCGGGAATCTGCGCGAGGTGGCTGTAGCGGCCTATCGGCGCCGCGACCGTCCCGGGATTCCAGCGCTTGCTCATCAGGTGTTCCCCTCCCTTGGTTCGTGCCCTCAGTTCACCACGAGCCACCGACAGAAAATCACCGGCCGGTCACCCGATCGTGACGACCAGCTTGCCGAACTGCTCCCCGGAAGCCAGTCCGCCCAGCGCGCGCGGCCCGTCCGCCAGTTCGTGGACGCGGTGCACCGCCGGCCGCAGCCGGTGTTCCGTGACCAGCGCGACGACCTGAGAGAACTCCCGCGCGCTCCCCATCGACGTGCCCAGCAGGCTGATCTGCCGGAAGAAGAGGTTGCGCAGCGACAACTCGACGTCCGGGCCGGTGGTCGCGCCGAGCGTCACCATCCGGCCGCCGGAGCGAAGTACCGAGAGACAGGAATCGAACGTCGCCGAGCCGATGCTGTCGACGACCAGGTCCACCGGCTCGCCGAGTTCGGCGGCCCAGTCGCCGCCGCTGCCGATCGCGCGGTCGGCGCCCAGTTCCGTTGCCCTGGCGAGTTTTTCGGGGCTGCGCGAGGTGACGCTGACCGTCGCGCCCACGGCTTTCGCCATGGCGAGGGCGAAGGTCGCGACCCCGCTGCCGATGCCGGGCAGCAGCACGTGTTCCCCGGCGGTCAGCCCGCCGCGAGTGAACAGCGCCCGGTACGCGGTGAGCGCCGCCAGCGGGAGCGCGGCGGCTTCGGTCCAGCTCAGGTGCGCGGGCTTCGGCAGGACATTGCCCGCCGGGACGACGACGTACTCGGCCAGCGTGCCGTTCGTCGGCACCCCGAGGATGGCGGGGATTTCTGGCACGACGTCCGGCTCAGCCCAGCCGAGGGACGGGTTGATGACGACCTCGGTGCCGATCTCGACGCTCGTGTCCGCACCCGTCGCCACGATCACTCCGGCACCGTCCGAGCCCAGCACGGCCCAAGGATCGGCCGGAGTGCGACTGTCCACGATGAACAGATCCCGGTGGTTCAGCCCGGCTGCCTCCAGCCGGACGAGCACTTCACCCGGCCCGGGTTGCGGCACCGGAACCTCCGCGACCCGCACCCCGCCGACTCCCGCCGCGCCTTCGTGCACCACTGCCCGCATCACTTTTGTTGTCACGTCCGCGAACGTAACAGCCGGGCCGTATTCTGCGGTGCGCCGGGCGAATCCCGTCACAGCGGGGAATTTTCCGCTCCCAAGCCGCCGCGCCGACCGGGCCGAGCTGATCTTTTTCCCTAGATTAGTTTGGATATATGACTCCACGAGCCGCCGCCGCGGGGCCGTTCGCCGCACTCGGCATCGGGTGCGCGATCGCTGGCGGGCTCGCGTCCGCAGTCATCGCCCCGCACCCTACCTCGCACGGCGCGTGGGCGGTCGCGTATCTCGTCCTGGTCGGCAATGCTCCTGCCGCCGAGCGATCGCGAGCAGCGGAATCCTTTGGCTTGTCGCGCCTCGGGTTTCGCCGCGGTGTCCGTCCATATCAGACAGTGGAACTCGCGATCAACCAGTTTCCTCGTCCTCCAAGGTGGGGATCACCGGCGACAGAAGGTGATCCGCGTGCTCGGTGACCTCGCCGCGCACCAGCCGGAAGACCCGGAAGCCCGAATGGTGCTCCGGATGTTCGTCGTCGTGGACGTACAGCAGTCCGTACGACCCCGGAGCGAGCCGCCCGACCTTCGCGAACAACTCGATCACCTCGGCACCCTGCTGCCCTCGGTGATTCGGATGCCCGCCGAGGTGGATGCAGTACGAGCCGTTCATCGGCTGGAGATCGATCAGCGCGCAGCCGGCCAAGTCGTCGACCAGGGCCTGGATTTCGCCGAGGCGAAGGGGCGGTTCGTCGTCGACTGCCTCAGCGGTCGAGTGAAGGCTGATCCACCCGTGATATTCGAACACGGCAACGAGCCTAGCGGCGCGGTAAAAAGGGTCACGCGAGCGGGATGGCGCGGAAAACTCCGTCCGGGTCGTAGCGGTGTTTGATGTCTCGCAGCCGGGCGGTGTGGCTACCGAAGGGCTCGGCCGACGACACATCCGGCCCCAGCAGGTTCGCGTACGCGCCCGGCAAGGCGTAGGGGGCCAACGCGGCCGACGTGGCATCCGCCCACGCCCGGTCGTCGTTGCCCTCCCCCAGTCCGAGCACCTCGACCATCAGATGGTCCTCGCGCAGCGGGAACGGCGTGGCCGCCGCCGGGATCCGGGAGGCGACGCCGTGGAAGTGGTGGATCGACAGTCCGGACAACGGCGACGTCCGGGCTTCCGCCTGCTTCACCAGTACCGAGACGATCTCCGGAGTGAACGCCGACAGCGACCGCGTGCGGATGGTGACCGATCGGCCGCCGGGGAACATCTCGTCCCGGCGAGCGATCTCTGCCGCATACGACGAGACCGGAGCGATTTGCGAGGCGAGCGGCGGTCCGAGCCGGGCCAAAAAGCCGTCGGGATCTGCATTGCCGCACCATGTCGGCCAGACCAGCACGCACAGCGAACCGTCGGCACCGGCGAGGACGCCGGTCTGCACGGTGAGTTCGTCCGGCGCATCGGCCTGGATTTCCGTGACCGCGGCGAAAACCCGAGCCGCGTCGCTCGCCGGGTACCAGACCGGGCCGGTCGTGATGTGCGGTGCCGCGTGCAGCCGCACTCCGAGCGACGTCACCACGCCGAAGTTCCCGCCGCCGCCCCGCAGCGCCCACCACAGATCAGGCAGCCGCGAAGCGTTGGCGAGCACGACTTCGCCGTCAGCGAGGACGATTTCGGCACCGAGCAGGTTGTCCGCGGCCAGCCCGTATTTGCCAAGGAAAGGACCGTATCCGCCGCCGAGTGAGAGCCCGGCGAAGCCGACCGTGCCGATTGTGCCGACGGCCGCCGTCAAGCCGTGAACCTCAGCCGCGGCAAGCACATCGTTGGCCCGCGCACCGCCGCCGACCACCGCGGCTCGCCGCCCGGCGTCGACCGCGACCCGGTTCAACGGACGCAGATCGAGCGTGATCCCGCCGTCCGCCACCGCGCGTCCGGCCCAGTCGTGGCCGCCGCTGCGCACGGACAACGACAGGCCCAATTCGCGCGCGACACGCACCGAGACTTGGACATCGGCGGTGCTCCGGCATTCCACGACCACGTCCGGCCGCGCGACGACCGCGGCGTTCCACACCGTCGCCGCCGATGCGTACTGTGGACCAGAAGCGTGTACTTGCTCGGCAGGCAATCTAGCCCGCAGGGCGCGGGCGGCATCCTCGGCAGTCATGGGCGGCTCCCCTGCTCGTCGATTCCGACTCTAGGGCCGAACCGGCCGGAAAAGGCAGCCGCGCAACAAGATTCAGTGATTCACATAAGTCGCCGACGCCTCGCTGAGCGCCTCCAGCGCCGCCCGGACCCCGCCGTGCGCCTCTTCGCCGGAACGGCACGCGGCGATGATCGTGCGGTTCAGCACCGGACGGGTCGCGAGCATCCGGACGCCGTCGGGCACCGGGCCGCGCGCCAGCCGCGGGACGAGCGCGGCGCCGACGTTGCCCGCGACGAGCGCCAGCTGCGTCACGTAACTCCCGATGGTGCAACTGATCCGCGGCTCCAGGTCCTGCGAACGGAGCACGTGCACGAGCCATTCGTAGCAGCCGGAACGGCCGGTCCAGCTGATCCACGACACGTCGTCCACCTCGGAGAGATCGACCGTGCGCCGGTGCGCGAGCCGGTGCCCGGCGGGCAGCGCCAGATCGGCGACGTCGGAGAACAGCGTGACCTGCGTGATCCCCGCCGGCACCACGGTGGGCCGGTCCGCCCAGCTTTCGAACACCGCGACGTCGAGGTCGCCGGCGAGCACCTTCGGCAACGTCTGTTCGGCTTCGCCCTCGCCCAGCGTCACGTTCAGCCGCGGATGTTGCTCGGTGAGCGCGGCGAGCGCGGGCGGCAGCAGGGCGTGGACGCACGTCGCGATCGACCCGATCCGCAACGGCCCGAAGACGTCCTCCCGCAACCGTTCGAGATCCGTGCGCGCTTCGGCCAGTTGCGCCAGCACGCGTTCGGCGTGTCCGACCAGCACCTGCCCGGCGCGAGTGAGCCGCACGGTCCGGCCGCGCGGCTCCAACAGCGCCAGGCCCGCCTCCCGCTCCAGTTTCGCCAGCTGCTGCGACACCCCGGACGGCGTGACGTGCAGCGCCGCCGCCGCGCGGGCGACTGAGCCGTGCTGCGCGACCGCGTGCAGGGCGCGCATCCGATCCACACTGAACACGGTAGTGATGCTACCGGCTTTTACGCAGGAACATTCACTTGTCCTTGATAGTTAGCGGCCCCACGATAGAAGGCATGACCACCGAACCCGCCGCGCTGCCGACCGCCGGTCCGATCGCCGCCCTCACCGGCCGCGCCGACCCTCGGCTGCTGGCCGCGGCCGGCTGCCTCTGCATCGCGCTGACCTCGGTGCTCATCAAGGTTTCCGGGGCCAGCGGGGCGACCAGCGCGTTCTGGCGCTGCGCCCTCGCGTTGCCGCTGCTCGCGGTACTGGCGTTCAGCGAGGCGCGGCGGACCCGCGTGCGCGCGAAGATCGTGCTGCCGCTGCTGGCCGGGCTCGGCCTGGGACTCGACTTCGTCCTGTGGGGCGAGGCGATCCCGCGCGTCGGCGCCGGGGTCGCGACCATGCTGCTTTCGGTGCAGGTCGTGATCGTGCCGCTGCTGGCGTTCCTCTTCCTCAAGGAGCGCCCGGACCCGCGGTTCAAGTTCGTCGCGCCGACGCTGATCGTCGGCATCGTGCTCGCGGGCGGCGTGTTCGGCTCGTCGATGAGCGGCTCGAACCCGGTGCTGGGCATGGTTTTCGCGCTCGCCGCGGGCGCGGGCTACTCGGGGTACCTGCTGTTGCTCCGGCTCAGCAGCAGCCCCGCGACGCAGGTCCGCTCGCTGTCGCTGGCCACCGTGTCGGCGGGCTTCGTGTCAGTCGCGCTCGGACTGCCGTTCGGCCGCCTCGACCTCACGCCCAGCCTCCCCTCGCTCGGCTGGTTCGCCGCGCTGGCCCTGGTCGGCCAGGTCATCGGGTGGCTGCTGATCGCCGGTGCGCTGCCTCGGCTGGCGGCCTCGACCGGCGCGACGATGATGCTGCTGCAACCGGTCGGCGCGGTCGCCTTCGGGTTCCTGCTGCTCAGCGAACGACCCGGCGCACTGCAACTCGCCGGGTGCGTGATCGTGCTCGGCGCGGTCTGCTTCGCTGGTCGCGGCGCGACAAAGCGGCCCACGGGTCAGCCGTCGGCCAAGCTCAGCCCGGCCGAGTCGAGCAGCCCCCGCGCCATGTCCCTGAACTCGTCCCGGCGGTGATCGACCAGGCCGTCCCCGCCGAGCAGCTCCGCGGCCAGTTCGCCGACCGGCCAGCGGACCAGCTTTCCGTGCCGTCCGAGCAGCAGTCCGACCTCGCGGATCCGGTACAGGTCGGCGACGTCCAGCCAGGCGTACAGCAGGATCTGCCACAGCCAGCGCCCGGCGCGGTCCGGGTCGCCGACGGTCAGCACCGTCTTCACGTCCAGCAGCGTGCCCTCGGCGATCCCCGCTTCGGGGTCGAGCTTCCCGAGCAGGAGGTCGCCGTCCGCCCAGCCGGGCACGATGGTCGGCCCGGCGATGCCGAGCGGGTAGCCCTCGGGCGGCGCACCGGCGAGGCGGCGCAGTTCCCACAGCGCACCGTTGTCGTGTAAGCGTTTCGCGAGTTCCGCCAGCTCGGTCACCGCCGCGTCGGCGGGCAGGGCGCGCAGGTTCGCGATGGTGCCGCCGCCGTCGACGACTCGGGCGAGCCGGGGATCGATCTTGCCGGATCGGTAGATGTCCTCGCACGCCGACAGCACCCAGTTCGTCCGCGCCAGACCCGCCTCCGCGCCCGGTCCGCCGAGCACGCCGGGCGGGGCGTGCTGCGCCTGATAGCGGCGAGCGCGTTCCAGCAGTTCTCCCCACAGCTCCTCGGCGCCCGGAAGCGCTTCGCCGTGCGGCATTCCGTCGCCGAGGTCGAGCCAGGTCGTTGCCGCCGGACGGATGCCGAGCGCCCGCGCCCGGTACTCCGGTGGGAGCTCGTCGTGCGTCGGATACGCGGCGGCCTGCGCGTGCGCCCACGGACCGCTGCCCCACTGCGCGCGCACCATCCCGAGCAGCGCGTAGTACGGCGGCGCGGGCTGCACGAGGTCCGCGATCCGCTGGCCGAACGCGCCGCCGATCTCGGCCCAGTGCTGGCGCGGCGGGCGCGCGAGCGCCGGGCGGATCGGGCGCACGCCGTTCGTCGCCTCCTCGATCCGGCGCGCGGCCGCGGCTGTGCCGGTGAAGACGCGGGCGCACCAGCGCGCGAGCGTCCCTCGCGGGTCGGCCAGCTCGGACGTCAACGACACCCGGCCAGTATCTCCCGGGACAGGAACGGCAGCAGGAGATCGAGGAATTCGCGCGGACGGTCCAGCGGAATCAGGTGTCCGCAGTCCGGCAGCACGTGCCCGGTGAGGTCGTCGGCGATCGGGCGCAACTGCTGCTCCAGCGCGTCGCCGACGGGATTCGCGCCGATCGCCAGCGTCGGGACGGTCAGCCGCGCCGCCGCCGCTTGGGTCAGCTGGCGGGCGCTTTCCGGCAACGCCCGGTAGTACTCGAAAGCGCAGCGGAGCGCGTCGGTCCCGGTGTACGCCTCGGCGAAGGCGGTCTGGAGCTCCGCCGGAACGCCGCGACCGAGCGTGCCCTGGTCGAGGAACCAGCCGACGTACTCCGCCTCGTGTCCATTAAGGACAGTCTCGGCGAGTCCCGGCACCGCGTGGAAGCCGAACCACCACGGCGGGCTGGCCGGGAAACCCCAGGGCAGCGACTCCATCAGGACCAAGCGGCGCACGCGCTCCGGCTGCCGAAGCGCCAGCAGCAACGCGCCCGCCACCGCCAGGTCGATCGCCACCACTTCGGCGTCCGGCTCCCCCAGCGCGTCGATCAGGGCCGCGACATCGTCGGCGACGGCTCCAGCGTCGAAACCGCTCTCCGGACGACTGCTCGCGCCCAGACCGCGAAGGTCCGGCGCGATTACTCGGTACCGCTCGGCGAGCGTCGGGATGACCTCGCTCCACAGCTGCCAGGTGTGCGGGAACCCGTGCAGCAGCACCACCGCCGGACCGCTCCCGGAGACGGCGACGTTCAGCCGGACCCCGTTCGCCTCGACCTGCCGCACCGCGTTCATCGGACCTCCTGTGGTTACTATTGGTGACCAGCACACGGTAGGTAACTCCCGATGTGCCGCCAAGACGGCACTTTCCCGACAGGTGGTGAGCCCGAGGTGACCCCCTCCGCCCGCGGCGATCTGTTCGACCCGGCCTGCCCGACGCGGCGGCTGCTCGACCGGATCGGGACGAAGTGGACGTCGATGACGGTCAAGATCCTCGCCGAGGCCGCGCCGGACGAGGTGCGGTTCGCCGACCTGCGCCGCCGCATCCCCGGGGTATCGCAGAAAATGCTCTCGGTGACCCTGCAGAGCCTCGTCCGCGACGGTCTCGTCTCGCGGCGCGTCGAAGCCACCGTGCCGCCTCGGGTGCATTACCGGCTCACCCCGCTCGGCGCGTCGCTGGAATCCGCGCTCGCGGTGTTGCGCACGTGGGCCGAAGAACACATGGCCGACGTCGACCAGGCCAATCAGGAATCCGAACGGTAATTTTCCGCACACAGGCGAGTCGGTCAGCCACCGCGACGGGAAAACGGCACACACTCTTCCGCTGTGGAGTCGCCAACCGAACGGGACAGCAAACCCGCACGGCACGCAATCGGACAGTTCTTCGCGCATCCGCTCGCGTCGTTCCGGATCGTCACCGCGATTTGGGCGCTGCTGACGCTGCTCGGCGCGGTGATGGCGCTGTCGTCCTCGGCCGCCGCGGCCAACCCGACCGCGGGAACCGGGGTGTACCAAGCCTTTTTCCGCCATCTGACCTTCGTCGCGCTCGGCGCGGTCGCCTTCGTGCTCGGCCTGCGCATCCCGTTTTCCCGGATGCGCAAGGCAGCCACCCCCGCGCTCGCCGCCGCGGTCGTGCTGCTGCTTCTCGTGCTGACCCCGCTCGGTTCCGACCACGGCGGCGCGCAACGCTGGCTCGCCGCCGGGCCGATCACCCTGCAGCCAGTGGAAATCGCGAAGGTCGCGCTGGTGTTCTGGGGCGCGCACCTGCTGGTGTCGAAACAGCGGGTGCTGCACCATTGGCGGCATCTGCTGGTGCCGCTGATCCCGGTGACGCTCGCGTTGTGCGCACTGCTGCTGGCCCAGCCGAATCTCAGCGGCACGGTCACGCTCGCGTTGATCACCCTGGGTTTGCTGTGGTTCGCCGGCGCGCCGAAACGCTTGTTCGCCGCCATTCTCGCCGGCGGCGTCGTCGGAATCGTCGTACTCGCCCTTTTCGCCAGTTATCGGCTCGCGCGCATCCTTTCTTTTCTCTCGCCGAACCCCGATTCGAGCGGCAGCGGCTACCAGGCGCAGCAGGCGCAATACGCCCTCGCCGACGGCGGCTGGTTCGGCGTCGGCCTCGGCCGGGGCGCGGCGAAGTGGAGCTATCTGCCGGACGTCCAGAACGACTTCGTCTTCGCGCTCGTCGGCGAGGAACTCGGCTTCGCCGGCTGTCTCCTGGTACTCGGACTGTTCGGCTACCTCGCGGTGATCGGCCTGCGCACCGCGTCCCGGGTCACCGATCCGTGGGTGCGGCTCGTCGCCGGGACGACGACCTTGCTGCTGGTGGCGCAGGCGCTGATCAACATCGGCTACGTCGCGGGCGCGCTGCCGGTGACCGGCGTGACCCTGCCGCTGGTGTCCGCGGGCGGGACGTCGCTCGTGGTCACCATGCTGCAGTTCGGCATCCTCGCCCAGGCCGCGCGCGAGGAACCGGCCGCGCGGACGTTCCTCGCCGGGCTGCCGAAGAAAGCCTCCGGTACAGTCCGAGCGTGATCAAGAAGGCACTCTCCGCTACCTTCGCGGCCGTCGCGCTCGCGGGCCTCGCCGCGTGCTCCAACCCGACCGGCAAGTCGTGGGCGATCACCTACGAGGTCACCTCCGACCAGCAGACCACGGCCACCGGCGTCACCTACGGCGAATCGGGCAACCGCTACGAGGACAAGGTCGCGCCGCACCAGCTCGCCGGCCCGCTCGGGCTGCCGTGGAAACAGGACGTCGTGGTCAGCGCCGGACAGGACGCCTCGGTCACCGCGACGCCGTCGACCGCCGCGACCCTGCACTGCCGGATCCTGCTGGACAAGAAGAAAGAACTCGCCAAGGCGAGCGCCCCCGCTCCCGGCAAGCCGGTGACCTGCAAGCACACCACCGACTCCTGATCCGTCCCGGAGAGTCCCCGCGGACTCACGGGGCGTCGCGAACTCTTCTCCGCCGCTCGGTACGCTCGTGACCTTCGGGTGAACGCGAGATGGCCGCCAGGCGAACCGGCGGACCGGAGAGGGGTTGTATGGCGACCACGGCCGGAGCTTCCAGCAGCGAGACGTACGACGCGATCACCCATTTCGCCCAGGCGATGCCGGGCTGGGTGCAGTCTCTCGTGCTGGCGTACACGTCCTACGGCCTGGTCCTCGTGGCCCCGTTCTTCGCCTGGCTCTGGTGGCGGGCGCGCCCGACCGGCTCGCCCGAGCGGATGGCGGCGGCGCTGCTGGTCCCGGCGGCCACGGTGGTGGCGTACGTGCTCAGCGAGATCGTGAAAGCCTTCGTGCACGAGCAGCGGCCGTGCCGGGGACTTCCGCCGGAGGCGATCGTCGGCGTCTGCCCGCCGCCGGGCGACTGGTCGTTCCCCAGCAACCACTCGACCATCGCGGCCGCCGTCGCGCTCGGCGGGGCGTTCGCGTGGCGCAAGGGCGCGCCGTGGCTCGCGGCCTTCGCGGCGACGATGGGCTTCTCGCGGGTTTTCGTCGGGGCGCACTATCCGCACGACGTGCTGATCGGGCTCGCGCTCGGGGCCGGGATGGCGTTGCTGCTGCAGCGGTACGCGCTGGCTCCGGCGGCCGGGCTCGTGCGGCGCTTCGCCGGGAAGGTGCCGTTCGGGCTCTTGGGTGTCGCGCCGGAAGGTGCGCAGGCGACGACGGTGCTTCCTCCGGCTGAGGAGAAGAAGGCCCGGGGACCTCGCGGTGGACGTCCGGACAGCAGGGACGTCAATGCCGCCCCGGTTCGTCCTGAGGACGCGCCCGCCGGTTCTCTGCCCCCGCGTGGGCCGCGCGCCGATTCAGCGCCTCGGGACGCCAGCGGCCGCCCGGTCCGTCCGCGGAATCCGCAGCCGGAAGGCCGCGCCACAGGGGGTCCGCCGCCTCGGCGGCAGAACTCGCAACCGATCCGTACCGCCGAGCCGCAACCCCGTCCGGCACGCCCGCGGCAGGATTCGCAGCCGATGCGCACCGCGGAACCGCAGCCCCGTCCGGCCGACGCGCCGCCGCAGAATCCGGGCCGTCCGCCCGCGCAGCCGCCTGCCCGTCCGGCGCGCTCGCAACAGCCCCGTCCAGCTGGTCCGCCGCAATCCCCCGGCGCCGGTTCGCCGCCGCGGCCGTCGAACCAGGCCCCGGCCGGTCCGCCGCCGGAGGTCAGCCCGGGAGATCGCCCGTCGCGGCGAACTCCAGGCGCTTCGCGACCGACACCGCCTGGTCGGCGAAACGCTCGTAGAAACGTGTGAGCAGGCTCAGCGCGACCGCGATCCGCTGGTCCTGCGTCCAGTCCGGCGCGGTGACCGTCGCCATCACCTGGGCGTGCAGCGCGTCCACGCGCTCGTCGGCGCGGCTCAGTTCGGCGTAGCCGCCGCGGGCCTCGCCGTGCACGAGGTCGGCGAGGCGCTCGGCCATCGCCGAGGTGACCTCGCCGAGTTCGGCGAACACCGGCTCCAGGTCGGCGGGCACGGTCGGGTCCGGGTGGCCGCGCCGGGCGGTGCCCGCGACGTGCGCGGCGAGGTCGCCCATCCGCTCGAGCTTCTCCGCGCAGTACACCGCGGCCAGCACGGCGCGCAGGTCGCCCGCCACCGGGGCCTGCAGGGCGAGCAGCGAATACGCCTCGTCCTCGCAGGCGGCACGCTCGTCGTCGAGGTCGGCGTCGCCGCTGAGCACCTGTTCGGCGAGCGGCAGGTCCGTGGTCAGCAGTGCCCGGGTGGCCCGGCGCATCGCCTCGGCGGCCGCCTCGGCCATCGCCGCCAGACGCCCGTCGAGCTGTTTCAGGTCGTCCTGGAAGCCTTCGCGCATGTCGAGCGACTTTACCGGCGGCCGACGGACAGGCCCGCGTCGGCCAGCGGCCAGGCCTCCTCGGGCTCGGCCAGCTCGTAGCTGTGGCTGCCTTCGTGCCCGCCGGGCACCCGGCAGAACACGCCCTCGTCGGACTCCGCGCCGCACAGCGCGCGGGTCTCCAGCACGCGGCGGCCGGGCCACCAGCGCAGCCACATCAGCGGCTCCTCGCCGCGTCCGCCGACCTGGGTCGCGTGCTCGTGGCCGTGCCCGGCCTCCAGCTCGCAGAACAGCTCGGGCTCCGTCCCGCGGACCGCGACGCTCCGCAGGACCGAGCGCTCGCGCCCGGTCAGCTCCACCGGTTCGCGGCACAGCGCACCTTCGGCCATGCGGCCAGCGTAAACGGCCGCCGCCGATTCCGCGCGCAGGGCCCGGCCGCGTGCCGTGAAGGGCTCCTTGCGGGAATCAGATTCCCGCAAGGAGCCCTTCACGGACAGCAGGCCGCCTGTTGCGCGGTGTCGATCACTGGCAGGTCAGCGGACTCGCTCCAGGAGCGCGAACAGGTTCTCCCAGTGCCGCTTCTCGCCGTCGGCGTGGTACGCCGCCGTGTCCGACATCGTGAAGCCGTGCGACGCGCCCTCATAGACCTCCGACCGGTAAGTCACGCCCGCCTCGTCGAGGGCGTGCTCCAGCGTCTTGATCTGCTCGGCGGTGGCCGACGGGTCCTGGTCGGCGTGCCCGAAGTACACCTCGCCGGTGATCGACCCGACCCGCAGGTGCGGGCTGTTCGGCTGGTCGGTCGCGAGACGCCCGCCGTGGAACGACGCGATCGCCTTGACCCGGTCGGGGAACGCCTCGATCACGCGCAGCGCGTTCGTGCCGCCCATGCAGTAGCCGGTGATCACGACCGGCCCCTCGTCGACGCCGTCCTGCGCGGCGAACCAGTCGAGGTACTTCTCCGCGTCGCGGGTGATCGCCTCGGTGTCCAGGGCCTCGATCAGCGGCATCAGCTTGCCGAAGACCTCGCCGCGCCGCTCCGGGTCTTCCAGCGCGGCGAGGTCCACCAGCGGCGTCCGGCCGCCGCGGTAGAGCAGGTTCGGCGCCAGCACGGCGTAGCCCGCCTCGGCGATGCGGTCGGCCATCTCCTCGATCCGCGGCCGCAGCCCGAACGCGTCCGGGAAGAGCAGCACCCCGGGATGCGGCCCGCCGTCCGGCACGGCCAGGTACGCGTCCGCGGTCCCGTCGGCGGCCGGAACGTCTGGCTTTTCCTTGCGCATCCGCTTTGTCCTCCCTTGAATCCAGTGCCTTCGCGATCAATCTATCCCCGTCCGGCGACGGGCCGCCGCGCCCCGCGAATGTCCCGTTTCCTGTCCGGTCAATGGACTGAACCACTGCGGTCGGCGGATTGACGGAGTCCGGTTTGCCCGGTCAGGATCACCGGGCCCGCTCCGGGCCGCCCTCCGCAGAACGGACTGTCGATGGCCAGACCTCCTCGCTCCCCGCGCGCCCGGAACCGGGTCGCCCTCGCCGCGCTCGTCCTCCTCGGCGGGCTCGTCCCCGCCCAGGCCGCGCACGCCGCTCCCCCGCGCCAGCCGGACCTCGGCCCGCCCGCGCTGGACCGGAACGGCTGTGCCCGCATCGAAAACTCGCTGCCCGAGCTGGCCGACTGGCCGAAGGTGCGCAGCGCGATGCCGCGGAACCCGGTCGACGAATGGCGGATCAAGCAGATCGTCTCCGGCATGTCGCTGGAGGAAAAAGTCGGCCAGATGACCCAGCCCGAGATCGCCGCGATCACGCCGGCCGAGGTGACCCAGTACTCCATCGGGTCCGTTCTCAACGGCGGCGGCTCGTGGCCCGGTGGGAACAAACACGCCAGCCAGCAGGACTGGCTCAAGCTCGCCGATTCCTATTGGGACGCGGCGAAGGCCACGAGGACAAAGATTCCGGTAATTTGGGGCATAGATGCCGTGCACGGAAACAACAATGTGTACGGCTCCACCGTTTTCCCGCAGAACATCGCGCTCGGTGCGGCGCACGACCCGTGCCTGGTGCGCGACGTCGAGAACTCCACCGCGCGGCAGATCCGCTCGACCGGCCAGGACTGGGCGTTCGCGCCGACCCTCGCCGTCGTCCAGGACGACCGCTGGGGCCGTACTTACGAAGGCTTCTCGGAGGATCCGCGCATCACGCGCGCCTACGGATACGAGGCCATGAACGGCCTGCAGGCCGGTGCGCGGCTGCGGATCGGGCCGAACGGCGTCATCGGCACCGCCAAGCACTTCATCGGCGACGGCGGCACCACCAACGGCCAGGACCAGGGTGTCAACGCTTCCTCTGAAGCGGACATGATCAACCTCCACGGCCAGGGCTACTACGGCGCGCTCGCCGCGGGCGCGCAGACGGTCATGGCGTCGTTCAACAGCTGGACCAACCCCGACCTCGGCATCAACGAGGGCAAGATCCACGGCAGCGACAAGGTCCTCAACCAGATCCTCAAGGGCAAGATGGGCTTCGACGGCCTGGTCGTGTCGGACTGGAACGGCATCGGCCAGGTGGACGGCTGCACCAACGCCAGCTGCCCGCGCGCGATCAACGCCGGCCTCGACGTCGTGATGGTGCCGAACGACTGGAAGGCCTTCATCGCGAACACGGTCGCGCAGGTGCGCGGCGGCGAGATCCCGATGTCGCGCATCGACGACGCGGTCACCCGGATCCTGCGAGTGAAGTTGCGCGCCGGGCTGTTCGAAGAGCGCAAGCCGTCGCAGCGCTGGTACGCCGGCTCGTCGGACGCACTCACGGACAAGGCGCTTGCTCGCGAAGCGGTGCGCAAGTCGCAGACACTGCTGAAGAACAACGGCAACGTGCTTCCGTTGGCGCGCAACGCGAAGGTGCTCGTGGTCGGAAAGAGCGCCGACAGCATTCAGAACCAGACCGGCGGCTGGACCCTGACCTGGCAGGGCACCGGGAACACCAACGCGGACTTCCCCGGCGCCACTTCGATCCTCGCCGGGCTCAAGGAGGATCTCGCCAACGTCACCTTCGATCCCACTGGCACCGTCGATCCGAAGGGTTACGACGCTGTCATCGCTGTCGTCGGCGAGACTCCGTACGCGGAAGGCGTCGGCGATCTGCAGCGGAAGAGCCTTGAAGCGGCGAAGCTGTATCCGGAAGACCTTGCGCTGCTGGACAAAGTCAGCGGCAAGGGCACTCCGGTGGTGACTGTTTATGTCAGCGGGCGTCCGCTGTACGTCAACAAGGAACTCAACCGTTCCGACGCGTTCGTCGCCGCGTGGCTGCCGGGCACTGAGGGCGGCGGGGTCGCGGACATGCTGGTGCACGGCAAGGATCGCGGCGGATACCACGGCAAGCTGTCCTATTCGTGGCCGAAGAGCGCGTGCCAGACGCCGCTCAACCCGTGGAGTCCCGGCTACGACCCGCTGTTCGCGCTCGGCTACGGCCTCACCTCGCACCAGCGGACCACCGTCGGCAAGCTCGACGAAACCGAGGGCCCGGCCCGCTGCGGGTCGACCGGAGGCGGCGGCACCGCGACCGAGGACCTGCCGATCCACGACCGCACGGATGTCGCGCCGTACAAGAGTTTCATCGGTTCGGCGGCGAACTGGGGCGGCACCGAGATCGGTCCCGACGGCACCGCGTCGCACCCGGAGATCAACGTGGTGCCGGCCGACGTCAACGTCCAGGGCGACGGCCTGAAAGCGACGTGGACCGGCACCGGCGCGGCGCAGCTGTACTCACAGCATCCCGGCGGCACCGACGATCTGCGCGGGTACCTCAATGCCGACGGCGCGCTCGAGTTCGACGTGATCGTGCATTCGCCGCCGGTCAACCGGACGGTGGTCAGCCTGCACTGCGTCTACCCGTGCTCGTCCGAGGTCAACGCGACGAAGCTGTTCGGCGATCTGCCTGCCGGGCAGAAGTCGACGGTGAAGATCCCGTTGTCCTGCTTCGCGAGCGGGCTGGACTTCGAGAGCGTCGACACGCCGTTCCTCGTCTACACCGACGGCGCGTTCTCGGCGTCGTTCGCGAACGTGCGGTGGTCGCCGGGCGGGGCGAAGGATCCGGACGCGCGGAAGTGCTCCGACCTCACCGGATGAGCCGCCGGGCGGTTTCCACGACCCTGGACCTGGCCGCCGCGCGCGACGCGGCGGCCAGGTCTTCGAGCCCGTCCAGCGCCGGGACGTCGCCGACGCGGGTGAACTCCTGGGCCACGAACGTCAGCCGCTCGACGCCTTTGTCGCCGAGGTAAGCGCGCAGATACGACTCCTGGAACTCGAACTTCTCGCGCGGCGCGCCCGGGCCGTACCCGCCGCCTCGCGCGTTGACGACCACGAAGTCCTTGTCCGCCAGCAGTTTCCGGCCGGTCTCCGGGTCGGCGAACACGCCCGGGAAGCTGATCCGGTCGATCCACGCCTTGAGCGTCGCGGGGACGCCGAAGTTGTACATCGGCACGCCGAGCAGCACCACGCGGGCCTCGCGCACCTCGTTGACCAGCGGCAGGGTCAGGTCCCATTCGCGCTGTTCGTCGTCGTCCGCGATCAGTGTCGCGATGTCTTCCAGCGACAGCACGCCTTTGCGTTCCACTCGGCGGCCGAGCCGCGCGTACGCCTCCCTCAGCGGCGGCACTGGATCAGCGGAAACGTCGCGGTGGCGCACGGTTCCGCCGCCTCTGCGCCACTCGTCGGCGAACAGCGTGCCCAGCTGCCTGCTCACCGACGCCTCGCGGTCGGCGCTCGAATCGACGTGCAGCAGGGGCGCTAGCATGACGGTCATCCGGTTCCTCTCCTCGTCCTTGGTCCTCGGGCCGGCACTCCCATGACGGATCGAGACGGGAAAAGGTGACCGATGGACGACGCACTGGCGCGACGCTTCGAAAACGAGCGCCCGCGGCTGCACGCGCTGGCCTACCGCATGCTGGGCAACGCGGCCGAGGCCGAGGACGTCGTGCAGGAGTCGTGGCTGCGCTTGGACCGGTCGTCCGGCGTCGACAACCTCGGCGGGTGGCTGACCACCGTCGTGTCGCGACTGTGCCTCGACGCGCTGCGCGCCCGCCGGGAAACGCCGGTCCCGTCCGTGCCCGATGCCGCCGGCGGCACTGTTCCCGAGGACGAGATCCTCCTGGCCGGGGAGGTCGGGCGCGCGCTGCTGGTGGTCCTGGACCGGCTGGCCCCGCCCGAACGGGTGGCCTTCGTGCTGCACGACCTGTTCGCGGTGCCGTTCGACGCGGTCGGGCCGATCCTCGACCGGACGCCCGCTACCGCGAAGAAACTCGCCAGCCGCGCGCGGTTGCGGGTGCGCGGGGAACCGGCGGTGCCCGCGGCGGAGCTGGCCGAGCACAGGGAAGTGGTGACGGCGTTCCTGTCCGCGGCTCGGGGCGGGGACATGGCGACACTGCTGACTGTGCTGGCTCCGGATGTTGTCCGGCATACCGATCCGGCGATGCTTCCGCCGGGTGCCGCTGCGGTACTGCGCGGGGCGGATGAGGTCGCGCGAGGGACGAAGCTGTTCGCGGGGAACGCGCGGCTGGCCGAACTCGCGTTGATCGACGGGGATGTGGGACTGGTGCTCGCTCCGGCCGGGAGGCTGGCGGGAGTGCTCAAGATCGAGGTTCGGGGCGGTTTGCTCCAGGCGTATGAAGTGGTGGTGAGTGCCGAGCGGTTGGCGGGGATGGAGATCGCCGCGTTCTCCCGCGCGACCGTATAGGTCGTTATACAGTTGATGAGGCCTGCCCCAGCCCAGGGGAGGTGGCGTGCCGCGCCAGGCTGGGGCAGGCATAACGGTGCGGTGAGCGATGGGCGGGACGCTCCTAACCGCACCGAGCTTTATCGGGTTTCTCCCCTTTTCGCGGTTTCTCGACCTCCGGGAAGACGACGGTGTCCTCGACTTTCGGGATGACCTCGGTGTCCTCCTCGGCGCGTTCGGCGGCCATCGCCTCGGCCGTCCGGCGGAACTCGGCCAGGCGGGCTTCCTCGATCCCGGCCTGGACCTCGTAGTCCAGCCGGGCCTTGATGTCGCGGACCGTCAGCCGTCCGCGCGGCGGCGGGATCGGGCGGCGCGCCCGCCACAGCCACATCGAGAGCAGTACCAGCAGCAGGAGCACACAACACACGATGACCACTGCCGGATGACCTGTGCGGGTCGCCTCGCCGAGCGTCTCTGCTGCCTTCATGCGATGCACCTCTCGGCTTCGGAAGTGTCTTCGCGTGCCCCACCACCATGGAGCGGTCCAGTGGCCTGGACCAGCCAGCAAACCGGGAGAAAAGCGGGCGGCAACCGAGCGACTTGCCTTGCCCCGCACACAGTGACCTGCGGTAATCTGACGACCCCGGTTCGTGGCGAAGGAGTGTCGCCCATGGGCGAACGGCGAGAAGGTCTTGTCCGGGCGCGCAAAGCGGCGAACCTGACGCAAGAAAAGCTCGCCGCGCTGCTCCCCGCGGACGAAAAGAGCATCCGGGCATGGGAATCCGGCCGGTCCGAGCCCCGTCCGCACCGGCGCGACCGGCTCGCCCGGCTTCTGCGCATCAGCCCCGCCCGGCTGGAGGAGCTGCTCCGGGAAGGCACGCCCGCGGACCTCCGGGGGCCGCCGAGCGTGCTGCTCCCCGTCATCGTGGACGGGCGGCCGGTCGCGCTGCCGCTGGACCGGGCCACGGTCGGGGCCAGCGTCCTCGGCCGGCTCGTGCCCGCCCTCGGCGACGCGGCCCCGCCGGCGGTTCCGACCACAGAATGGGACGTCATGAGCCCGCTCAGTCGCCGCTCACTGCTCAAGAACGGCCTGCCGGTCGCGGCTTTGCCCGCGCTGGGAATAGGCAGCGCCGAGCACGTCGCGCGAGCGCTGGAGAATCCCCGGCGGTACATGGACAAAACCGTCACGCACTATTTCCGCAGACAGCTCGACCAGTACAAATACGAGGACGGCGAACGCGGTCCGGCCAAAACGCTTCCGATGACGCTCGGCGTGCTCGACATCATCGACCGCATCGCCCGCGACGCGACCGCCGAGGATCAGCGGGACCTTCTGCAAATCGGTTCCGAAGGCGCGGAGTTCGCCGGATGGCTTTACCGCGACCGGCGGCAGATGCAAGACTCGCTGTACTGGCACGACCGCGCGATGGAATGGGCGCAGGCGGCGGGCGACAACACGATGCAGGGCTACATTCTGCTCAAAAAAGCCCAGGTCGCCTACGACGAACGCGACCCGCGGCGGATGCTCATCCTCACCCGGGCGGTGCGCAAAGGCCCCTGGTCACTACCGCAGCGGCTCCAGGCCGAGGCCGCCCAGCAGGAAGCCCGCGCGGAGGCGATGCTCGGCGCGTCGGCCGACCAGGTAAACCGGAAACTCGACGTCGCCTGGAAACTGCTCGGCGACGCCGGGCCGATCGAATCGCCGCTGGGCGCGCACTTCAACGCGACTCTCCTGAATATGCAAACCGCCATCTGCTACACCGAAGCGGGCGAGCCGCGGCGGTCGGTAGAACTGTACGAGAAGACGTTGAAGGAAACCCAATTCTCCCGTCGCGACTACGGGTTCTTCCTGTCCCTCATGGCGAACTCGCTCGCCCTTTCCGGCGAACCGGACCAAGCCGCCAAAACCGGCCTCGCCTCCGCTCATCGTGCGGCGGAAACGAACTCCCGCCGCACGAGAGAAGAACTCCGGCGGGTCGTCGGAGTGCTCAAGCCGTGGCATAACCGTCCCGATGTACGGGAATTGCGCGAGGCACTCAACAGCTGACCGCTTAGCGAAGCCATTCCTGTACGTCGCGGATCACTTGCCGTTGCCAGGCTTGCGTTCGCGGATCGGCGTACTTCGGATCGTCGTGCACCGCGAAGCCGTGCTGGGCGCCTTCGAGCTGGATCAGCCGGTGCTCGCAGGTCAGCTCCCGGTCGGCCGCGCGCGACGACTCGACGGGAACGAAAGTGTCCTTGGTGCCGTGCACGATCAGCGTCGGCGCGGTGATGCGGGGCAGGTTTTGCCTTGCCTCGAACCAAAAAGCCTCGTTGAGCACGGCCCGCCCGAGCCGGAACCCAGGCCCGTGCCCGAGGTAGCCCTGTTCTTTGAGATCGGCGGCTTCCTTGTCGTTGAGGTAGCCGTCCGCCGACCACGCGGATTTCTCCTCGATGAACCGTCCGCGGTAATCGAGCAGGGGGTTGAACAGAACGAGCCGCTCGACGTCGTCCGGTCGCTCGGCCGCGTAGCACGCCGCGACACCGCCGGAGAAACTCGCCGCCGCGAGCGACGTCCGCACGCCCGGGACGGCGCCGGACAAGTGCTCGATGCTGCCGCGAATCACGTTGAGCAGGGCGAAAAGCGAGAGATCCTCTTGGCGGCCTTCACTCTCGCCGTGGCCGGGAAGATCGATTCTCAGGGAAGCTATGTCGACTTCGGCCAGGCCCTCGGCAAGGCGAGTGAAGAAGCCGCCTTCCTCACGGGTGACGCTCGCCCCTTGCACGAGCAACACCGCGCGGCGCGGCTGGCGGCCGTCCGGCTCGGTGAGGGTGCTGGCCAGGCGGAGGCCGTCCGGTGTACGAACTGTCCGATAGCTGTCGCGCGACATGGACACTCCCGGAGTTGTCGTCAAGTCCCAGTCTTGCAGGTTCACGACTTCGGGGAGTGAAATAACGCTAGTGGAGTAACGCAAACCACAGATATCACGACCGGACGCTGGGAGCGCCCGACGGGAGAATCGGCCAAGCAGCAGTCCGCCGCTTCAGCGCGCAGCCGGGGGAAACGCGATCACATGGAGCAGACCGACCAGCGAGGACGCACCGAGGATTTCGCCCCTCGCGATCCGCTCACGCACAGACGACAACGGCATCCAACGCGCTCCGCTTCGTTGAGGTCGACGCCCCGCGACAGGAACAGCAGGTTTTCGTTGTCTGCTACGCCGACGTTCGGCTGAAGCGAAGCCAGCGGCTCGCTGGTGCGCGGTCGCCATCCTGTCTCTTCCTCGACCTCGCGCGCCGCCGTGATCGCGGGGTTCTCGTCCGGGTCGACGTATCCTCCGGGCAGCTCCCACACCCACCGGTTCGACCGAGGCGACGCTCAGCCGCAAGCGCCGGTGTCGTCGACAAGGCGTTCGCCATGGATCGTCCACTTGGTGGCCTCAGGCGGCCGATCCGGGTCCATCGCTCGACCGTACCGCCGCTTACTTCTTCAGGCGTCGGCTCCCGCCGTGCCAATCCTGTTCCTTCCCGGTCTCCCCCGCCGCCACCCCGAACGACGGCAGTTGCGGCATCTCCCGCAAACTCCGCTTCAGCTCGGCGAAACCGGCGAACCTCGCCAACCCGACCACGTGGTCCCACAGCTCCACCGCCTCCGCGTCGGACGGCAGCCGGCTGATCACCGGGCCGAAGAAGGCGACCCCTTCAGGCGGCTGGAAGTGCAGGATCGGCGTCCCGACATCCTTGCCGGTCAACGAAAGTGCTTCATCCGTCTCGCGCTGGATCTCAGCGTCCCACCGGGAATCGTCGACCGCGGAAGCAAGAGACACATCGAGACCAACGCGCGACAAGGCAGCAGAAGCCGCCGAAAGCGTGCCATGAGCAGCCCGAGCCTCGGCAGTGTCCTCAACCAGACCGCTCTCGAAGTTCTGCTCCCCCAGCGCCTCGTAAAGCGGACCAACAGCCTCCCGGCCATGCGAGGCGCGCACCGCCGCCGCCAGGCGGAGCAGGCGCAAGCCCGCCGTGTGCGAAGCGTCGTACTCCGGCGGGAAGTGCGTCGCGTAGTCCAGGTGCGCGTTCAGCAGGCGCAGCGAGATGAACCGCCAGTCCACCGAGTACGAGCGCTGGCTGGCGACCTGGCGGACCCACTTGCTGGTCATCCACGCGAACGGGCACACCGGATCGAAGTAGAAGTTCAGCTCGGCCATGGCCCGACTCTACGTCGGGGAAAGGTCAAGCGCCTTTGCTCCGCCGAACGTCGCCCGACAGCTCCTGGTGGTGCTGCACGGCCAGCTGGACGATGTGCCGCACGTGCGGGTCGTCGAGCACGTACACCTGCCGTTTCCCCTCGCGGCGGGCGCGGACCAGGCCGGCGAGCTTCAGTTTGCCCAGGTGGTGGCTGGCGGTCGGCACGGTCTGGCCGGTCTCCTCGGCGAGGGTGCCGACGTCGCGTTCCCCGTGCGACAGCAGCCAGAGCAGGTGCAGCCGCACGGTCGCGGACAGCAGGCCGAACGTCGCGGCCGCGTCTTGCAGCAGGTCGGCGGGGAGAGGTTCTAGCGGGGGCTGGGATGGGGTGGACACGACGGACATCCTCTCGGGCGGGCCCTCAGCGTGACTTAGCCCCCATCAGTTGCACAAGTGTTTGACTGTTTTCGTGATCTGCGCTCTACTGGTCCCCGGTCGGCGCGCTGGCGCCGGTCGATGAGTCTTGCGGAGGAGGTGAGCCGGGTGACCGGCGAAGGAAGTAGTCGGCACGACCGTGCGGGAACCCCGGCAGCCAGCTAGGTCCGGAAGAACCCGCGCGGTCCGCTGACGTCCAGCTGACCTCGAGGGGGACGACCATGACCCGCTTTCCCGCCCTGCGCGCCCACGGCGACGCGCCGGTGCTCACTCTTTTCCGGAATCTCGACAGCTCGCCGAAAGGCCTCACCGAGAACGAAGCAGCCGAGCGGTTGCGGCGCTTCGGCGACAATCGCATCGACGGCACGATCCGGGCGCCCGTCCGCGTCTGGGCCGCCGCGCGCAGCCCGTTCGTCGCGTTGCTGACCGCGCTGGGTCTGGTGTTCGCCGGTGTCGGCGACATTCGCGGCGCGGTGACCGTCAGCGTGATGGTCGTGCTCAGCATCGGTCTCCGCTACTGGCAGCACGCGCGGTCCGAGCGCGCGATCAGCGCGGTTCGCGACCAGATCACCACCACCGTCACCGTGCGTCGGCGTGCGGCGGCGGAATTCCCTGGCAGCGAGCGCGAGGTGCCCACGGCAGACCTCGTGCCTGGCGACGTCGTGCTGCTCGGGCCTGGTGACGTGATCCCGGCGGACGTCCGCATTGTTGCTGCTAAGGACTTTGTGGTCGACCAGTCGGCGCTGTCTGGCGAGGCATTGCCGGTCGCGAAGCGGGCACCCCAGCCGGGCAAGCACGAGGAGCACGAACTCGTCGAGACTCCCGCGCTTGGGTTCGCCGGTACGTCGGTGGTCGGCGGAACGGCCACCGCGGTCGTAGCGGCGACCGGCAGCGACACCTACTTCGGCGCGCTGGCCCGGCAATCCGCCGAACCGCGCGCGGAATCCAGCTTCGACGCCGGGGTGCGCCGCGTCGGCTGGACGCTCGTGCGGTTCATGCTCGTGATGGTGCCGATCGTGCTGGTGGTCAACGGCACGGTCACCGGCGACTGGGCGCAGGCCGGGATGTTCGCGGTCGCCGTCGCGGTCGGTCTCACCCCGGAGATGCTGCCGGTCATCGTCACGACGAACCTCGCCCGAGGCGCGGCGGCGCTGTCCCGGCGGCAGGTGATTGTCAAGCGGCTCAACGCTATTCAGGACCTCGCCGCGATGGACGTGTTGTGCGTCGACAAGACCGGCACGCTCACCGAGGACCGGATCGCGTACGCGCACAGCGTCGACTACTCCGGCAGCCCGGACGGCGAAGCGGCCGAGTACGCCGGGCTGGCGGTGCGGTTCCAGACCGACCGGCACGACCGGCTGGACGAGGCGATCGAGACCCTGTTCGACGGCGAGGACGACCTGGTCACCGACGCGCTGTTCACCGGCGTCGCCGAGATCGGTTTCGACCACGCGCGCCGCCGGGCCAGCGTCGTGGTCCGGCGCGGCAGCGAGCACCTGCTGATCAGCAAGGGCGACCCGGACGAGATCCTTCCGCGCTGCGGCTACGCACGCCGCGACGGGGTGGTCACCGAATTCGACGACGCCGCCCGGATCGGCGCGGACGAATTGGTGCGCGCGTACGCCGAACACGGCATGCGGGTGCTCGCGGTCGCGGCAAGGGAAGTCGACGCCCGGCTCGACGGGTTCGACGAAACTGACGAGAACGAAATGATCCTCGTCGGTTTCGTGGGATTCGTCGACCCGGTCCGCGACGGGGTCGTGAACGCGGTGAAAACCCTTGGCGAGCAAGGCGTCGCGCTGAAAGTGCTGACCGGGGACAACCGCCATGTCGCCGCGCGCGTCGCGGATTCGGCGGGCATCCCGGTGGGCGAGGTCGTGCTCGGCCGCCAAGTCGAAGCGGCAGACGACGCTGAATTGCGCGAGATCGTCAAGGACACCGCTGTTTTCGCGAAGCTCACGCCTGCGCACAAAGCCCGCGTCGTCACCGCGTTGCGGGAGAACGGCCGCGCGGTCGGCTTTGTCGGCGACGGCGTCAACGACGTCGCCGCGCTGCGCACCGCCGACGTCGGGATCGCACCGGACACCGCCACCGACGCGGCCAAGGACGCCGCCGACTTGGTGCTGCTGGAACGCGACCTCGGCGTGCTCGCCCGCGGCGTGGCCGAAGGACGGAGGACGCTCGGCAACACGCTGAAGTACGTCAACATCACCGCCGCGTCGAACTTCGGCAACGTGCTGTCGGTGCTCGCGGCCAGCGCCTTCCTGCCGTTCCTGCCCATCCTGCCGATCCAGCTCGTGGTGTCGAACCTGCTCTACGACCTGGCTCAGCTCGCACTCGCGTGGGACCGGGTGGACGACGACTATCTCAGCAAGCCGCGCCGCTGGGACGCCCGCGGGCTGACCGGTTTCATGCTGGTCTTCGGCCCGTTGTCGTCACTGTTCGACCTCGCGACGTTCGCGGTGCTGTGGAACGTCTTCGGCGCGGGAGCGGACCCGTTGCTGTTCCAGACCGGCTGGTTCGTCGAGGGCCTGCTGTCGCAGTTGCTGGTCGTGCTCGTCCTGCGCGGTCGCGGCACTCCCCTGCGCGCCAGCCGCCCGGTCGTGCTGGCCACGGCCGCCGCCGCGCTCGTCGGCCTGCTGGTGCCGCTGTCGCCGCTCGCCGGACCGCTGCGGATGCAGGCGCTGCCCGCCGGCTACCTGCTGTGGCTGGTACTCGTCCTGGCCGGGTACGCGCTGGCCGCTCAAGTAGCGAAACGCGGCTACGCACGCCAACGTACGTGGTGGTAACCGTCCTTTTCGGAGTCTTTCCAACCCTTTTCTGAACTTTTCGCAACGAACAGTGGGAGCGCAGATGACGACTGCGGAGATGCTGCTGCGCCTTGGCGCCGGCGTGGGCCTCGGCACAGTAATCGGATTTGAACGCCAATACCGCGCCCGGATGGCGGGGCTGCGGACGAACGCCCTGGTCGCGGCCGGGTCGACGCTGTTCGTGCTGCTGTCCGCGCACGGATTCAGCGGAGCGAGTGCCGACCCCACCCGGGTCGCCGCGCAAATCGTTTCCGGAATCGGTTTTCTCGGCGCGGGCGTGATTCTGCGCGAAGGACTGACCGTGCGCGGGCTCAACACGGCGGCGACGCTGTGGTGTTCCGCCGCGGTGGGCTCGCTGGCCGGAGCCGGGCTGTACACGGCGGCGGGCGCGGGCACCGCGGTGGTGATGGCGGTGAACATCGCGCTGCGCCCGCTCGGCCGGGTGGTCGACCGCCGTCCGGCGACCGGCCGCGAAACCCCGACGTCGTACACCTTCCTGGCGGTGACCAAGGACGATGCCGAAGCGCACGTGCGCGCGCTGCTCGTGCAGGCGCTGGCACGCACGGATTTCGCGCTGCAATCGGTCACCAGCACCAATACCGACACCGCCGGGCAGGTGCAGGTGCGCGCCGAACTGTCCGCCGATCAACGCGACGACAAGCAGATGGAGTCGGCGGTCAGCCGGCTGTCCATGGAGCCGTCGGTGACCAGCGTGCGCTGGCAAGCCGAACTCTCCTACACCGAGGAAGACAGCGAGAACTAGACCATGCTGCGTACCTTCCCCACCCGCGGCGCACTCGTCCGGCCCCGCCGCACGATCGCCGACGTGGCGGTGTTCCTCGGCGCCGCCGCCGCGCTGTGGCTGATCGTGCGGCTCGCGCACGGCGCCGCCACTGCGTGGACTCCGGCGACCGCACCGTCCACAGTGTCCACTGATCCGGCCGAACTCCCTTACTACGCCGGACGTTCGCTGCTGCGGATGTTCGTCGCGCTCGTGTTGTCGGTCGGGTTCACCTTCGTCTACGCGACTGCCGCGGCCCGGCTGCGGCGCACCGAAAAGATCCTGCTGCCCGCGCTCGACATCCTGCAGTCGGTGCCGGTGCTCGGGTTCCTGTCGGTGACGATCACCGGGTTCATCGCGCTGTTCCCCGGCTCGCAGCTCGGCCTGGAATGCGCGTCGATTTTCGCGATCTTCACCGCGCAGGCGTGGAACATGACGTTCGCGTTCCACCACTCGCTGGTGTCGCAGCCGCGCGACCTCGACGAGGCGTCGCGGCTGCTGCGGCTGTCGCGCTGGCAACGATTCTGGCGCGTCGACGTGCCGAGCGGCATGATCCCGCTGGTCTGGAACGGGATGATGAGCTTCGGCGGCGGCTGGTTCTTCCTCACCGCGTCCGAGGCGCTCAGCGTGAACAACCAGAAGTTCGCGCTGCCCGGCATCGGCGCGTACGTCGCGACCGCCTCCGCAGAGGGCGATCTCAGCAAGGTGCTGCTGGCCGTCGGCGTGATGGTGGTCCTGGTCGTCGGCGTGAACGTGCTGTTCTGGCGACCGCTCACCGCGTGGTCGGAACGGTTCCGCATCGAGAACTCCGAAGCCGCCGAAGCACCCCGCAGCCTGGTGCTCGACCTGCTGCGCCGATCCCGGATCCCGACGCTGCTCGGCCGGGTGCTCGGCAAGCTGGTGTTCCCGCTGGACCGCGCGCTGGCGGTCTTCGGGCTCGCCGAGTACCCGCTGCGGTTCTCCCCCGCTCGCCGACGCGCCGCGGACATCGTGTTCAGCGTCGTGGTCTTCGGACTGATCATCTACGGCACGGTGCGCGCGGTGCTGTTCATCGGCGAGACCACCGGGTACGGCGAGATCGGCCACGTGCTCCTGCTCGGCCTGATCACGTTCGCGCGGGTGGTGACCCTGGTGGTCGTCGGGACGCTCGTGTGGGTGCCGATCGGCGTGTGGATCGGGATGAACCCGCGCGTGTCGCGGCTCGCCCAGCCGGTGGTGCAGGTGCTCGCGTCGTTCCCGGCGAACTTCCTGTTCCCGCTGATCACCGCGGTGCTCGTGGCGACCGGGATTTCCCTGGACTGGGGCGGCATCCTGCTGATGAGCCTCGGCGCGCAGTGGTACATCCTCTTCAACGTCATCGCGGGCGCCTCGGCCATCCCGCACGACCTGCGCGAGGCCGCCGCGAACCTGCGGCTGCCGCGCGCGCTGTGGTGGCGCCGGCTCGTGCTGCCCGCGATTTTCCCCAGCTATGTCACCGGCGGGATCACCGCGGCGGGCGGCGCGTGGAACGCCTCCATCGTCGCGGAAATCGTGTCCTACAACGGGGTGACGCTCACCGCGACCGGTCTCGGCGCGTACATCGCCGACGCGACCGGCTCCGGCGACTCCGGGCGGATCCTGCTCGGCGTCGCGGTGATGAGCCTGTACGTCGTCGGCCTCAACCGGCTCTTCTGGCGGCGGCTGTACCGCCTCGCCGAGCGTCGGTTCTCCCTTTCCTGAAAGGCATCCTCATGTCCGAAGTCCTCGTGTCCGTCGAGCAGGTCAGCAAAAGCTTCCCCGGTTCGGCGGGCGACGAACTGCGCGTCCTCGACGACATCACCCTCGACCTGCGCGCGGGCGAGATCGTCGCGCTGCTCGGCCGGTCCGGCTCCGGGAAATCGACGCTGCTGCGCACGATCGCCGGGCTGATCGGCCCGACCCGGGGCACCGTGCGCTATCGCGGCGACGAGCTTGACGGAGCCAATCCGGGCACCGCGATGGTGTTCCAGACCTTCGCGCTGATGCCGTGGCTGACTGTGCAGGACAACGTCGAACTCGGCCTCGCCGCGCGCGGGATCCCGCCGAGAGCCCGCCGCGACCGCGCGCTGCGGGCGATCGACCTGATCGGCCTCGACGGTTTCGAATCCGCTTATCCCAAGGAACTTTCCGGCGGAATGCGCCAGCGCGTCGGCTTCGCCCGCGCGCTCGTGCTCGAACCGGACGTGCTGCTGATGGACGAACCGTTCTCCGCGCTCGACGTACTGACCGCGGAGAACCTGCGCACCGAGCTGATGAGCCTGTGGCAGCGCGACGATTTCCCGACCAAGGCGGTCTGCATCGTCACGCACAACATCGAGGAGGCGGTCCTGCTCGCCGACCGCGTGCTCGTCCTCGGCTCGAACCCCGGGAACCTGCGCGCGGAAGTGGAGGTCGACCTGGCCCGGCCGCGCGACCGCAAATCCCCCGCGTTCGCCGCGCTGGTCGACCGGCTCTACGACTTGCTCACCGGCCGCGACCCGGCAGCCGTCGAACCCGCGCAGGCGACGCCCACCGCACGACCGTTGCCGCGGGCGTCGGTCGGCGGCCTCGCCGGTCTGGTCGAACTCGTGCACGCCCGCGGCGGACACGCCGATCTGCCGGATCTCGCCGCCGAACTGAGCTTCGAGGTCGACGACCTGCTGCCGCTCGTGGACGCCGCCGCCCTGCTCGACCTCCTCTTCGTGGCGGGCGGAGACCTGCACCTGACGCCGGTCGGCACCGCCTTCACCACCGCGGACATCCAGACCAGCAAGAAGATCTTCGCCGGTCAGGTCCGCGACCGGGCACCGCTGGTGCGCACGATCGTCAACGCGCTCACCGCGAGTTCGGACGGCACGCTGCGCGCGGAGTTCTTCCTCGATCTCCTCCGCCGCGGCTTCTCCGCCGCCGACGCCCGGCACCAGCTGGACACGGCGATCGACTGGGGCCGGTACGCGGAACTGTTCGACTACGACACCGACAGCGACCGGATCGCCCAGACGACCGCCGAATGACTCAGCTCTCCGGGGCCGGAACCGCGTCCGGCACCGGGCTGTCCGCCGGAGCGTCCGGTGCCGGATCCCGGTTCACCAGCGCGATCGCGAGCGCGCCGATCACCGCCACCACCGCGAACAGGTAGAAGCCCCACGGATACGCCAGCCCCGCCGACAGCAGCAGCCCGGTCACCAGCGGCCCGGACATCGCGCCGAACCGGCCGATCCCGCTCGCCGCGCCGAGGCCGGTGCCGCGGGCTTCGGCGGGGTACACGCGGGCGATGTAGACGTAGACCAGCACCTGCGAACTGAAGGTGAAGATCCCTGCCAGCAGCACCCCGACGTACACGCTCGCCCCGGGCAGTTTGATGCTCAGCAGCGCCAGGAACACCGCGGCCGCGGCGAACCAGACGATCGCGGAACGGCGGTAGCCGATCTTGTCCGCCACGCGGCCGCCGACCAGCAGGCCGAGGACCGCGCCGACGTTCAGCACCAGCAGCAGCGCCAGCGCCGCGCCGAGTTCGTAGCCCGCCGCGCGCATGATCTGCGGCAGCCACGTGTTCAGGCCGTACACCAGCAGGAGCCCCATGAACGACGTCACCCAGAACGCGATCGTCGCGCGCCCGTAGCCGTGCCGGAACAGGACGCCGAGCGGGTTGCGGTTCCGCCGGGCCTCCTTCGCCCGTTCCAGCGCCTTCGACTCGGGCAGGAACTTCACCATGAGCGGCACCAGGATCAGCGCGGGCGCGGCTCCGATGACGAACATCCACTGCCAGCCGAACCGTTGCAGCACCAGGATTCCCAGCAGCGCGGTGAGCACCGCGCCGACGTGGTAGCCGGTCATCAGCACGGTGGTCGCGCTGCCGCCGCGGCCGATCCGCGCGTACTCGGTGATCAGCGCCAGCGCGGTCGGCAGCACGCCGCCGAGCCCGAGCCCGGCCAGGAACCGCAGCACGCCGAACAGCCACGGCCCGTTCGCGAACGCGCAGAGCAGCGTAAAGACCGAGAAGCTGATCACGGTCAGCAGCATCATCCCGCGCCGGCCGAACAGGTCGCTGAGCGGGCCGATCGAAAACGCGCCGACCGCCACGCCGAGCAGCCCGACCGCGGAGATCAGCGACGCCGTGTTGGGGTCGAGCCCCCACGCTTTGTCCTTGAGCAGCGCGGGCAGCACGACGCCCAGCACCACCAGGTCGAACCCTTCGAGCGCCACCGCCGTCCAGCACAGCGGGGCCACCCAGCGGGCGTGGCGCGCCCGGGGATCAGTCGAGACCGTCATGTCATCACCTGCGTCGTCGGAGGGGACCTGGGCGGATATTGCGATCAGAACGGGTACTGCGGAAGGTCGCCGCGCACGGTGACCCACTGGGTTTCGGTGAACGCCTCCAGGTTTGCCTGCGCGCCGCCGTGCCGGGAGCCGGTTCCCGAATCCCCCACCCCGCCGAACGGCGCGAGGGCCTCGTCGTTGACCGTCTGGTCGTTGATGTGCACCAGACCGGACGGGATCCGCTCGGCCAGCGCCAGCCCCCGCGC
Organism: Amycolatopsis sp. NPDC004079; assembly: GCF_040610415.1. NCBI lineage: Bacteria > Bacillati > Actinomycetota > Actinomycetes > Pseudonocardiales > Pseudonocardiaceae > Amycolatopsis > Amycolatopsis sp. NPDC004079. Next base: position 482,514 of record NZ_JBEXMH010000001.1, read on the forward strand.
GGCGTCCCGGGTCAGGATGCCCAGCGACAGCCCGTATTCGGTACCGCCGGCCAGGCGGACCGCTTCGTCCACTGTGGAGAACGGCACGACCGGGGCGACCGGGCCGAACACCTCCTGGGCGTAGGCGGGCGCGCCGAGCGGGACGTCGGTGAGGACAGTCGGGCGGTAGAAGAGGTCCTCGTAGGTGCCGCCGGTAGCGATCTTCGCCCCGGCCTCGGCGCTGCCGGTGACCACCGAGTGCACGCGGTCGCGCTGCCCCGCGTCGATGAGCGGACCGAGCGCGACGTCGCCGTTCGCCGGGTTTCCGACGGTCAGCTTGGCCGCGTGCTCCGCGAGCGCGGCCGCGTAGTCGTCGGCGATTTCCGCGGCGACCAGGTGCCGTCCGGTCGCCATGCAGATCTGCCCGGAGTGGTTGAACGAACCGAACGCGCCGACCGACGCGGCCTGCTCGACGTCCGCGTCCGCGAGCACGACCAGCGCCGAGTTGCCGCCGAGTTCGAGGTGCACGCGCTTGAGCCGCTCCCCCGCCGCGGCGGCGATCCGGCGGCCCGCGTTCGTCGAACCGGTGAACGCGATCACGCGCACCAGCGGGTCCTCGACCAGCGCCGCACCGACGTCCGCGCCGCCGGGCAGCAGGTGGAACAGACCTTCCGGCAGACCGGCTTCCTCGAAGATCCGGGCCAGCACGACGCCGCCGCACACCGCGGTGCGCGGGTCGGGCTTCGCCAGCACCGCGTTGCCGAGCGCCAAAGCGGGCGCGATCGCGCGGACGGACAGGATGATCGGCGCGTTGAACGGCGAGATCACGCCGACCACGCCGGCCGGAACGCGGCGCGCCATCGACAGCCGAGGCTGGCTGGAACGCAAGAGTTCCCCGTACGGATGGGCGGCCAGCGCGGCGGCTTCGTGGCACTCCTCCGCCGCGACCGCGCGGGTCTGGAACTGCGCGAACCCTCGCGTAGCACCGGATTCCCGGATGAGCCATTCGTCGATCTCGTCGCCGTGGTCCTCGAAGAGCCGCGCCGCCCGGCGCAACACGCGCGCCCGCTGGTCGTACGGCCGAGCGGCCCACTCCCGCTGTGCTTCCTTCGCGGTCGCCGCTGCCTTGGCGACGTCCTCCGGAGCCGCCGCGCCGACCCGGGCCAGCGTCGCCCCGGTAGCTGGCTCGACCGCGTCGTATTCGCCGCCGGCGCCGGGGATCCAGCCGCCGGAGAAGATCCGGCCCTGCCAGTCGTTGCCGAGCAATGTCATGCCTTCACCGCCACTTCCAGCACCAGCGGCTCCGTGCGCGCGGCCAGGGTCGGCAGCACCTCGTTCACCACTGACTCCAGTTCCTCGTAGGTTTCCGCGCGCCGCGCCGGGCAGCCGAGCGACTTCGCGAGCCCGCTCACGCTGACCTCGTCGAACCCGGGCCACGGCGCCTTGCCGCCCCCGGCCGTCCGTTCTCCGTGCCGCACGGCGAGTTTGTCCATGATCGCGTAACCGCCGTTGGACAGCACGATCACGAGAACCCCGGCGCCGTAATGCGCGGCGCTCCACAGCGCCTGGATCGAGTACAGCGACGAGCCGTCCCCGATCACCGCCACCACCGGGCGCTTCAGCCCGCCCATCCGCAGTCCGATCGCCGCCGGGATGCCGAATCCGAGGCCGCCCATCGCCGCGCTGAGGAATCCGAGCGGTTCGCGTGCCGGGACGTACGCGTGCAGCAACGGGCGGCTCGACGGAGATTCCTCGACCAGCACCGTGTCCTTGGGCAACTGGCGCGCGAGCAGCCCGAACACGTGCTCCGGTGCCAGCGGCGCGCCGTCCTCCGGCGCACCAGGCAATTCGACCGTCCGGCCGATCTTTTCCGTGCCCGCTTCCCGCACCGGGATCAGCTCCGCCAACGGCCCGCACACCGCCGACGGCCGCGCCAGCACGGCAAGGTCGACCGGGCTGCGGTGTGCTTCGTTCGGATCGTCGGTGACCACCGCGATGCGCGTGTCCGGCTCGGTCAGCTGTCCCGGTTCCCTGGGGTACTGCCGGAAAACCGGCGCGCCGACCGAGAGCACCGCGTCGTGGCCGGACAACGCTTTCCGCAGTTCTTCCCGGCCCGGCGGCAGATGCCCGGCGAACTGCGGGTGGTCCTGCGGGAATCCGGCACGGGCGCCGAACGCCTCCTGCCACACCGGGCAGGCGAGCTTCTCGGCGAGCGCGGTCAGCCCGCGCCACGACTCGGCGTCGTCCGCACCGGCACCCGCCACGAGCACCGGATTGCTTGCAGTACCGAGGAATTCCGCCAGCTCGGCCAGCACGGCGGGCTCGGCGGCGTTCGCGCGGATCAGCTTGGCCGGGGCGGGCAGCGGCTCGTCCGCGGCCGCCGGCTCCGACCAGTCGTCCATCGGCACGATCACCAGCGCCGGGCCGCGGTGCTCGCGCGCCTCGTGCCAGGCGCGGGCCAGCGCGCCCGGAACGTCCTGCGCGCGCGGCGGTTCCGCGATCCACACCGGCGCGGGGCGGGCCAGGTCGTCGAGCCGGTGGCCGGTGAGGAACGGCTCCAGCGCGAGGTGCCGACGATCCTGCTGCCCGACAAGCACGACCAGCGGCGCGCGGTTGACCCGGGCCGTCGCGAGCGCGCCGACGGCGTTCCCGAGCCCCGCGGTGGTATGCAGGATCGCGACCGCGGGCCGGTCGTTCGCGAGCGCCCAGCCGGTCGCCATCCCCACCACCGAACCCTCGTGCAGCGCCAGCACGAACTCGAGGTCGTCGGGCAGGTCGGTGAGCAGCGCGATCTCGGTCGACCCGGGATTGGCGAACACCGTCGTGGCGCCGAACCGGCGCAGCACGTCGAACGCGGCGTCGCGAACGGTCGGGGCAGGGCTCACGGACTTCTCCTCGGGCAGTGCGAGCGGGTGGGTCCGGAGTCTCCCGGCTCGGTTCCGGGACGCCCAGCCCCTCTTCCACTCAGCGGAAAAGTTCCTCAGCCTTGCAATGCCCGCGTGACCCCCAGCGCCGCCATCCGGACCACCGGCACGAGCGGTGACAGATTCGGCGTGCAACTCGGCACCACCACGGAAATCGCCGCCACGACCTGGTCGCCCGGCCCGCGCACCGGAGCCGCGACCGACGACGCGCCCTCGGTCATTTCGTTGCGGGAGATGCAGAATCCCTGCAGCCGCACCTCCGCGAGCACCTGGCGCAGCCGCGCCGGATCCGTGATCGTCCCGCTGGCCCGCCGCTCCAGCCCCGTGGTCAGCACGCCTTCGAGGCATTCCGGCGGCGCGTGCGCGAGCAGCACCTTGCCCGGACCCGCCGCGTGCAACGGCAGCCGCAACCCGACCCGCGAGGTGACGACGACGTCCGGATGCGCCTCGAGCTTTTCCAGATACAGCGCGCGGTCCCCGTCGAGGACCACCAGGTGGACGACCTCGTGGGTCACCTGGAGCAGGTCCTGCAGGAACGGCAGCGCGACGTCCCGCAGCTCGCGCCCGCCCGGAGCCTGCGCCCCGAGCTGCCACAGCCGAAGCCCGATCCGGTACCGGCCTCGGCCGGTGCGCTCCAGCGCACCCCAGCCGGTCAGCTCGGCCAGCAGGCGGTGCACCGTGGCGGGCGCGAGCCCGGTCGCCCGGGTGATCTCGCCGTGAGTCTGCTCGGGTCGGCCGGACAGGAAGGAATCCAGCACCGCGAACGCGCGGCTGAGGACCGTGCGCCCGGGTTCGGCGGCGTTGCCGGCGATCGCGTGCCTCCGGGGCTGCGGTGGAGCGGGACGGGGACTGGCCGCCCATCATCCGCCAGTACCGCGGACACGGCAACCCGCCGTTCTTCGGTCTGTCCACACTGGACGTTCACGGTGCCGCGCCGGTCAGCTTCGACTCCTGTCGCTCGGGGGCGGTAGCCAGGGTGACCGCTAGTACCAGGGCGGCCAGGAGTGCTGCTGCGGGACCTAGCCAACTTGCTCCGGCGTTCGCCAGCACCAGCCCGCCGAGCCCCGCGCCGATCGCGGTTCCTGCGTAGTTCATGGAGCCGTTGAGGCTCAGTGCTACTGCTGCCGCGTCTCCGCCTGCCGCGTAGACCCGGGTCTGCTGCGGGATGAACAGGATCGAGCCCAGGATTCCGAGCAGGAACAGTACGGCGAGGGTTGGGGCGAACCATCGCTCGACTATCGACAGCGATGCCGCGGCGGCTGCTGCGACTCCCAGACCTGTCGCGATCACTCGCAATGGAGCGAATCGATCGATGATCCGGCCGACGAGTCTGTTGCCCAGGAAGAAGCCTGCTCCGTTGGCCAGGAGGGCGAGCAGGATCGCGGTCGCGTTGCCCGGGGAGCTGATGCCTATTACCGCGGAGGCGTATGCCAGCAGCAGGAAGGACGGGGCCAGGATCAGGGCGCTCACTGCCAGCAGGGTGAGGATTCGGGGATTGACCAGTACCGCCAGCCGGTCGCGCATCGTTGTGGCGGGCAGGGTCATCGAGGGGACGAATAGTGCGGCCAGTGCCGCCGCGACCGCGGCCAGCGCCGCGATCGTCCAGAGCGTGCCGCGCCAGCCCCAGGTCTGGCCGATCAGGAGGCCCAGCGGAACTCCTAGGACCGCGGCGAGGCTGGAGCCCGCGCCGATCACTGCGAATGCTCTCGCTCGTCGTTCCGGTGGGGCCAGCACGCCTGCTACCGCGAAGGCGTTGGCTTGGAATGCGGCTGCTCCCAGTGCTGCGATTACTCGGCCTGCCAGGACAGTGCTGAAGGTTGGGCCTGCTGCTTGCAGGACCATGCCGACGAGGAACGCCGCCATTCCCGCTCCGATGACCAGCCTGCGGTCTGCTCGGCCCGCGAGCGTCGCGATCACTGGGGAGCCGATGGCGTAGGAGACCGCGAAGACTGTGGTGAGCTGGCCTGCTGTCGCCACGCTCACCGACAGGTCCCGGGAGATGTCCGCGAGCAGGCCGGGGAGTACGAATCCGTCTGCCCCCAGGACGAACGTGCCCACTGCCAGGATCACCAGGCGCACACCGTTCGATGCTTGTCGAATCGTCACATTGACGGACCGTAGACTATGATTCGATGACGGTCAAAGTGTGGGAGGAGACCCGCCCGTGTCGAGGACGTTGCCTGAGCCGGTGGTCGAGTCGTTCGACTTGACGGTGATCCTCGGTGCTCTCGCCGATCCCGGGAGGCGGACCATTTTGCGGGCGATGTATCAGGCCGGGGGGCCGGTCGACTGTGCGACGCTGGTGGAGAAGGCCGGGCTGGGGTTGAGCAATCCGACGATCTCGCATCATTACCGGGTTCTTCGGGAGGCCGGGTTGACCCGGACTGTCACCGAGGGGCGGCGGCGGATCGTGCATGTTCGCACGGACGAGGTGGAGGGGCGGTTTCCCGGGTTGCTGGAGGCGATTCTTGCTGCTCCTGAGCGCGGGTGAAGCTTCGGCTCAGCGTCCGAACGTGGGTACTGCGGGATGGGTGTCCAACGCCTGGTTGTTGAACGTCACCGCCGCGCCGCGTCCTCGCAATCGGGACGCTCGCTGGTCGATCTTCCATCCGTCGATCCGCACTCCGAGCTTCGGATGCTGCCGAGCCTGCTCACTGTCCAGCGCAACTCTCACGGTTGTCGCTTCTCCGGCGACCAGATTCAGATAGTTATCGCTGAACGTAGCCGGCAAAACCCGTTCGCCGGTCCGAACGTCGTACACCTGCAAATGCACCATCAACGCCATGGATTCCCCGACGTTGCGCACATCGACAGCCACTTCGGCGCCGTCCGGTCCCCTTGAAACCCCGGCGATCACCGAGACAGCCGCCGCGGGCATCTCGTCCAGTCCGGCGAATCCTGCCGCCCTCGCGGGGTTCTCCGCCCAATAGAAGTTTCGGACAATCTCCGAGCCTCGAGAGTCCTTGAGCACCATCCGAACAAAGACAATCTCCGACGGAACATCCTTCAACCGCGCCGCGATGCTCCCGACCACAGTCCGATCAGAAGTCCCTGCGTCCGCTTCGAATGAGTCGCGGCTGACCTCCACACCGTCCAGCCCGTAGAGCGTGACCTCAGCCCGGCCCCGGACCGCCGATCGGCCGTGGTTCGCTACCACGACGTCGAAAGATTTCGCGTCCAGGACCACGTTGATCCGCCGACAGGCGTGCTGGACTGCGTAATACGACGAATGTGCCTCCAAATCGTGGCTGTACATTTGCCAGACGAAGCTCGGTTGCGCGGGATTGGTCATCCACATGATGACTCCGGTGCGCGGGTAAGGTCCGGCGCTGCGCATATTCGCCACGGGGGCCTCGTAAATCGCCTTGATGCATTCGTAGTTCATCAGCTGCGACTTGCGGGCCAAGTCCGGCAGGTTCCGCACTTCTCCGTACCGTTCGGCCGTCAAGCGGAGATAGCCCGCGCCGCCGCCGTTGCCCCCGTTGCCGTTCACGTCGCGGTCTGCCCAGAAGTCGTCGGGGTGCTCCCACGACGACTCCGGCAGCATCTTCCGCAGGAACTCCAGGGTCGGGATCGAGTACGAGCCGACCTCGTTGTGGAACGGCGGCCATTGGGTGCCGTCGTTGAGGGAAAAGTGCTTGGCGGGCGGGACCCAGTGGTAGGGGCCGCCGGATCGGTAGCCGTCGATCGGGTTCGCGCCGGTGTCTCCCGCGGAGCTGGTCAGCGCGACGCGTTGCGGGTCCAGTTCGGCGACCAGCGCGTCCAGGCCGTCGATCAGCGGTTGCGGGGGCGGGCCCTCGTTGCCGCCGCACCAGAGGAGGATTGACGGGTGGTTGCGGAACCGCACGATGCAGTCGCGGATGTTCGCCAGGTCGCGAGCCGTATTTTCCGCGGGCGGGCCTTCGGTCGAGCAGAAGAAGTCCTGCCAGACCAGGATGCCGTACTCGTCACAGGCGGCGAAGAAGTCTTCGGTGCTGCTCTGGCCGTTCCAGTTTCGGATCAGGTTGAGGTTGGCATCGCGGTGCAGGCGCACCTGTGCCCGCAGCCGCTCCCGCGGGATTCGCTTGAGTGCTTCGTCCAGTCCCCAGTTTCCGCCCATCACCAGGATCGGCTGGTTGTTCACGGTGATCGCCAGGCAGTTGGCCACCGCGCCGGACGGCGAGCGCATGGGGGTCGTGTACTCGATCCGCCGGATTCCGAAGTCCACCGTTCGTTCGTCGTGGACCTGGCCGCCGGACTCGATGCTGACGGCCAGCCGGTAGCGGTACGGGTCGCCGTAGCCGTTGGGCCACCATAGTTTCGGTTGGTTCAACCGCAGGCAGGCGAGGTCTTTCGACGTCAGCGTGATCGACGACGCGCCTGCGGGAACGTTGACCGTTCGCCGGAACTCTCTTCCGGCTAGCGATCCCTTCACCACTGCGGACTTCGCGCCGGCGCTGTCCAGGGCTAGTTCGACTGCGACGTCTGCCGTGTGCAAGTCCTGCGACAGCGTGGAGGTGACTTGTACGTCGGCCAGCCGGACGGGGCCGGTGGTGCGCCAGGTGACCGGTTGCCAGATTCCCAGGTCTCGGTCGGGGATGGTGGGCAGCCAGTCCCAGCCAGCGGTGCAGAAGAAAGTCGGGCCGTTCTTCAGCGTGATTCCGGTCGGGCCGCCGTTGCGGCCGCCTCGTGTCACTCCGCTGGTGTAGCTCGGCAACGCGGGCGGGTCGGTGTAGTCGAGTTTTCCGACCAGCACCGCCAGCCAGGCCGTCCCGGTCGCCTTCGCGATGATGTCGGTGGCTTCGAAGACTGCGCGCTTGAACGCGCCTTCGACCGTGCCCAGCTTGACGCCGTTGAGCCAGACCGTTCCCAGGTAGTTGATTCCCTCGAACTGCAGCCAGAACCGCTGGCCGGGAACGAGTTTCGGCACGCGGAACGCGACCCGGTACCAGTAGGCGGTGTCCTTGAGGGTGTCCGGGACAGTGTCGGTCACGATGTGGCCGTACAGCGGGTCGGGATACTCGCCGTTGGCGATCATGCTCGTGAGCGGCGTTCCGGGGACTACGGCTGGCTTCAGACCGGCGATGTTCTGGGCGCTGGACAGCGCGCTGCCCGCGGCAGTGCCGTCCGCCGCGGCGAAGGTCCATCCGGAGCCGATTTCACCGCCGCTCGCTTGGGACGACCGGGCGTCCGGAGCTGCGCCGGCGGTACCGGACAGTCCGAACGCGCCGAGCACACCGCCGCCGGCGACAGCCATTCCGCCGGACAGGAAACGCCTGCGATTCACCTGGGTCACGTCGCTCCCGAAGCCTCTCACTGACAACGTTGTCAACCGCGCTTGAACCCTATTATTCGGTTGCCCGCGGGTCCGATGTCAAGCGGCATCAGGAGGTTGTCGCGCGCCTGCGGGGAATCTGTCGGGCGGACAAGGGGCGCCGACGCCCGAGAGTGACCGCCGCTGCGCCATCGGAAGGAATATTTACAAAGTCGGCCGGAAATCGGCCCGCGCCTCTGGCGACCGGCCGCCTTGCGCTTTTAGGGTGACGGCGTTCGCGGCGGGACGCCTGCCCCGCTCACCGGTGCACCACCGAAGGAAAGCGAGTTTCCTCATGCCCGAAACCGCCGAAATGTGGACCGCGCCCGACTTCGTCGAGTACGAAACGCCGATGGAGGTCACCGCCTACGCGGCCCGCCGGGAGGAGTGACCCGCCGGACGGGGCCGGTTCGCTCGCGGTCCCGTCCGTCCGGAAAACCGTACCGCTCAGTGAATCCCGGAGTATGCGAATGTCCACTGTGCACCCGATGAGCCCGGCGGAATTCACCGGAGCCCTGCGCGGGCTCGCCCACCGGTACTGGGGCAGCCACCCGTTCCACCAGCGGATGCACGCCGGCGAACTGGCCGAGCACGAACTGAAACTGTGGGCCGCGAATCGCTGGTATTACCAATGCCAGCTGCCGCGAAAAGACGCCGCGATCATCAGCAACTGCCCGCTCCCGGAAATCCGCCGCGTCTGGCTCGACCGGATCATTTACCACGACGGCGCGGTCGAAGGCGAGGGCGGAGCCGAACGCTGGCTGCGGCTGTGCGCCGCCGTCGGTCTCGACCGCGCCGAGGTTCTCGACGAACGGCACGTCTCCCCCGGTGTCCGGTTCGCGGTCGACGCCTACGTGACCTTCGCGCGCACCAAACCGTGGGTCGAAGCCGTCGCCTCCGGCCTGACCGAGATGTTCGCCGGGCACCTGATGCAGCAACGGGTGGCCGACGTCCTGGCGAACTACTCGTGGATCTCCCGCGCGGACCTGGCGTATTTCACGAACCGGATCGACAAGGTTTCCGGCGAGGGCAAGGACACTTTGGACATTGTCGTGCGCCACTGCGTCACCCGCGAGCAGCAGGAGAAGGCCGTGGCCGCGCTGTCGTTCAAGTGCGACGTCCTGTGGTCGATGCTCGACGCCATCGAACGCGCCGCGGCCAAGGAGTGAGCCGATGGACACCATCACCGCCGCGTCGGTGCCGAAGCTGCGCGTCGGCGTGCGCCTGACGTTCGATCACGTGCGCGGGGTGCACGTGCTGTTGTTCCCGGAAGGCGTGCTCGTGCCGAACTCCACCGCCACCGCGGTCCTCGAACTCTGCGACGGCGCCACGCCGGTCTCCGGCATCATCGGTCTCTTGAACAGCCGCTACCAAGGCGTCCAGGAGAGTGACGTCCTCGCGGTGCTGACCCGGTTCGGACAACGGCGGGTGATCGAATGGACGTGACCGCACCGCTGGGGTTGCTCGCGGAGCTGACGCACCGGTGTCCCCTGCACTGCTCCTACTGTTCGAATCCCCTGGAGCTCGTGAGCCGAGCCGCGGAAATGTCCACCGCGGACTGGACGGACGCGCTGTCGCAGGCCCGGGAGCTGGGCGTGCTGCAGGTTCATCTGTCCGGCGGGGAACCGCTGGCGCGCCCGGATCTTCCCCAGCTGGTCACGCATGCGAGCGGTCTCGGCTGCTACGTCAACCTGGTTACGTCCGGCCTCGGCCTGACCGAGCCACGGCTGAACGACCTCGTCGAACGGGGCTTGGCGCACGTACAGCTTTCCGCGCAAGCCGCCACTCCCGACCGTGCGAACCTGCTCGCCGGAGCGAAGGCCTTCCACCTCAAGCTGGCCGCGGCCGAGCTGGTGAAAGCGTCGGGCCTGCCGTTGACCGTCAACGTGGTGCTGCACCGGCAAAACCACGACCAGCTGGCGGAAATCATCGCCCTGGCCGAGTCACTGGGCGCGGACCGCCTCGAACTGGCGAACACCCAGTACTACGGCTGGGCGCTGCGCAACCGCGACGCTCTGATGCCCACGCGCGCGCAACTCGCCGCCGCCGAACCCGTAGTCCGCTCAGCGGTGGAGCGCCTGCGCGGCACGATGGAAATCATCTACGTCGTCGCCGACTACTACGAGCCGTTCCCGAAACCGTGCATGCACGGCTGGGGCGCGCGGCAGTTGACGATCGCCCCCGACGGCACCGTGCTCCCCTGCCCCGCCGCGAGCGCGATCACCACGCTCGCCCTCGACAACGTCCGCGACACCGCCCTTGCCGACATCTGGTACCGCTCGGAGTCCTTCAACGCCTACCGCGGCGAAGAATGGATGAGCGAGCCGTGCCGCACCTGCGACCGCCGCACCACCGACTTCGGCGGTTGCCGCTGTCAAGCGTTCCACCTCACCGGCGACGCAGCCAACACCGACCCCGTCTGCTCCCGCTCGCCGAACCGCGGCACCGTCGACCTGATCCTCGCCGCACCGTCCACTCCGGACCTGATTATGCGTGGCCCGGCCCGATGAAGGTCATCCTCCTGGGCACCGCTGCTGGCGGCGGGTGTCCACAATGGAACTGCGCCTGCTCTTACTGCACCTCCGATTCTCCCCCGCGTACGCAGGACAGCGTCGCCTTCAGCGCGGACGGCCGCGCATGGCACCTCCTCAACGCCTCGCCCGACATCCGCGCCCAGATCCTGGCGACCCCAGCCCTGCGCGCCGGACCGGGCCCGCGCGAGACGCCGCTGCGCACGGTCCTGCTCACCGACGCCGAACTGGACCACACCCTCGGCCTGCTCATGCTCCGCGAGGCTGGAGCTCTCACCGTCCACGCCCCCGCCGCGGCCTTGCACGCGCTGACCGACCACTTCCCGGCCCGCACCATCATCAGCGAGTACCACGCCTGGAACTGGCACCCTGTCACGGAAACCACCCTCGACGGCTTGGTGATCACCTCCCTCCCCATCAGCGACAAACAACCGAAATACGCCCGCACTTCCACCCACCCCGGCCCGTGGGTCGTGGCTTACCGCATCCACGACCCAACCACCGGCGGCACGCTCGTCTACGCGCCGTGCCTGCGCACCTGGCCGCCGGGCTTCGACGCGTTCACCGACGGCGCGAGCCTCGTCCTGCTGGACGGCACTTTCCACAGCGGCAGCGAGTTCACGGCCGCTGTGGAAGGTGCCAACCCAGCCGCCCAGCAGGCGATGGGCCACGTGCCGATCACCGCTACGCTGCCGATGATCACCAACCGACCGGGCGCCACGCGGTGGGCTTACACCCATCTCAACAACACGAACCCCGTCGTCGACCCGACTGGCCCGGAGCACGTCGCGGTGGTGGGGGCTGGCGCGGAATTGCCGCTGGACGGAGCCGAGTTCACCCTCTGAGAGCGGCGCTCGAGCAAACACAAGCAAGGCCTTCCACCGCAATCGTCGCCGTCACCCGGCCTCGGCCGCCGACTCAGCTCCCGGCTGCCATCCGGCCACTGCGCCGAGCCGCATCGGCTAGGTCCGAATGTCCCCCACCAGCAACGGCCGCTCAAGGAACTCCGGGGTGAACGTCACCCCGGTCATCCTGGCCGCCACCGCGAACGCCGCCGCGATCGGGTTCGGCGGGCGTTCGTCCTGTTCCGGATCCAGTCCGGCCTCGCGCATCCATGGCGTCAATCGCTCCGGGTCGCTGCCGTACCGCTCGCTCGGCAGGCGTGGGAGGAAGCCTCCGAGCACCGTGCCGTCCACCGCGTGTACGAAGTGGGCCTCGGCGTAGTCGTGCCGGTTGATCGCCACGACCTCGCTTCCCTTCGACAGTCCGCCAATCACTTCCGGCAGATTCCCCTGCCAGCCCCATGGCTCGATCGCCACGCTCCACTCCCCGGACGGCGCCACGCCGACATACCCGCCGCCGCTGCCGCCTTGGGTTTGTTCCACGTATTCCGACACCAGGCTGTTCAGGTCGGCGAAAGCCAGCCGCTCGCCGGAGGCGGCTCCGAAGCGTCGTAACACCTCTGGCGGATCTAGCCCGCGCAGGAAGGAAACGCAGAAGATGTCGTTCAGCGGGCCGTAGGTCTCCAGCCAAGTCAGTTCTGTCAAAAGGTCCGTCATCGTGCCCTCCTCGGTCGGTCAAGGACATGGTCGCAGGGACCACCGACAAAAAACGCACGCGGGCAAGCACAACCCGCCCGCACCGGGTGAAGACCAGGCCCGCGCTCCCCGGCCACAGTGGGGTTTTCTCAGTAGTGCGGGACGTGGCTTGCGTTGCCGCGAAGGTCCGTGAGGGGAACCCTGAGGGACTCTGATTCCTTCAGGG